>MNYW01000145.1 GCA_001873295.1 Nitrospirae bacterium CG2_30_70_394
GTCGTTACCTTCTACTTGACCGTGGCGCATCAGAGTCCGGTGTTGGGCCGGGAGAATAAAGTAAAGGCCTGACCCCAAACTCCTTTAGGGCGGCGCGGGGGCGGTGTAGGTTGCGGCTGCCGGCCACCGCCTTGGTGGGTGGTCTGAGATGGTGAGTGGCGGACGTGGAGGCAGAGCTCTTTCCCACCCTGGAGCGCGGCGGCGTGGTGCTGACCGCTACCCGCCGGCTGGCGCGCGAGATCGGCCGTGGCTACGACCGGTGGCAGAGGGCGCGGGGAGCCACGGCGTGGCCGGCGGCCCACTGCCTGCACCTAAGGGTCTGGCTGCGCGAGCAGTGGCGCGCTACCTGGCCCACCACCGTGCTGCCCAGTGAGCCCCTCGAACTCGCCGCTTGGGAGCGGCTGATCGGCGCCGACCTCGCCACCGCCAGCCGCCCCCCGCTGGAGCCGGCGGGGCTCGCGCCCCTGGCGGCGGAGGCGGCGCGCCTCGCCACCCACTACCGTCTCCCGGAGGCGGCCACCACCGGCGAGGTGCGCGCCTTCTACCGCTGGCGCCGCGCCTTTCGCGGTCTCTGCCACGACCTCGGCTGGGTTGAGCCGGCGAGCCTCGCCGACACCGTGGCGGCCGCCCTCGAAGCGGGCGAGATGGCGGGGGCGGGGGAGGTGGTTGTTGCCGGCTTTGACCGCTTGAGCCCGGCCGAGGAGGGGGTGGTGGCCGCCCTGACCCGGCGGGGCAGCGTCGTTTTCCCCTGGGTGGTGCGGCCGCGGCGGCCGGCGGCGTGGCAGCGGCTGGGGTGTGCGGATCGGGAGCAGGAGCTCCTCGCTGCCGCCCACTGGTGCCGCCATCAATGGCGGCCGGGGGTGCGCCTTGGGGTGATCGTCCCCGACCTTGGCAAGTGGCGCCCGCTGGTGGAGGAGCTGTTCACCGCCGAGCTCGATCCCGTCGCCCTCCTCCCCGGGAGTGCCGAGACCGCCGCCTTCGACCTCTCCCTCGGCCCACCCTTGGCGCACCAGCCGGTAGTCGCCGCCGCCCTCGCGGTCCTGCGCGCGGTCGATTGCGACTTGTCGGTGGAGCAGGCCGCGGCGCTTCTCACCGACCCCTTCCTCGGCGGCGCGGAGGGCGACTTGCGGGCGCGCGCCGTGTTGCGGTTGCGCCGTGGCCGGCCGGTGGGGCTGCGCCTCCATGGGGTGGCGGCGGCGGCGCAGGCGGCCGGGGCGGTGGCGACGGCGCGCGCTCTCGACGACTTCGCGCGCGCCCTCTCTGCACCGCCGGCCGGGCCAGCGAGTGGTTGGGCAAAACGCATCGTGGCGGCCTTGGCGGCGGTGGGCTGGCCCGGGGCGCGCACCGCCACCAGCCGCGAGGTCCAGGCGGTGCGCGCCTTCCACCAGCAGGTCGCGGCGCTGGCCAGCCTCGATCCGGTGGTGGGGGCTCTCTCCCTGGCGGCGGCGGTGGCGCGCCTCGGCCGCCTCTGCGGCCACCCCTTTCAGGTCGAAGGGGGGGAGGCGCCGGTGCAGGTGCTGGGCCTGTTGGAGGCGGCGGGGATCGCGTTCGACGCGGTCTGGGTGGCGGGGCTCGACGCCACCACCCTGCCGCGGCCGCCGCACCCCCAGCCGCTCTTGCCCGTCGCCCTCCAGCGCCGTTTTCACCTCCCCCACGCCACCGCCGAGGGCGAGGTCGCCCACGCCCAGGCCCTCCTTGCCCAGCTCCAGGCGGCGACCCCCGACGGGGTGGTGAGTTTCCCGCTGCAGGTGGAGGAGGCGCCCGGCCGGCCGTCGCCGCTGATCGCGCACTTGCCGGAGATGGAGGATCACCCGCCCCACTCCGCCGCCCTCGCCGCGGCGATGGTGGCGGCCGCCCCCTCCCTGGAGGCGGTGGTCGAGGCGGAGGTGCCACCGGTGGCCGGCGGGGCGGTGCGCGGCGGCAGCCAGGTGGTGGCGGCCCAGTCGTCCTGCCCCTTCCGCGCCTTCGCCACCTACCGCCTCGGTGGAGCCCCGTTAGAGCTGGAGGAGGATGAGCCAAGCCCGCGTCTGCGCGGCACCTTGGTCCACGCGGCCCTCGAGTCCCTGTGGCGGGAGCTCGGCAGCCACGCCGCCCTTGTCGCCCTCGATGACGCGGGTCGTGCGGCCCGGTGTGTGGCCGCGGCGGAGGTGGCGATGGTGGGCGCCGCGGCCGTCCTCGGGGTGGCGCGCCGGGAGGTGGCCGGCGAGTGGCTCGCCGCGCTGCTTCGCGAGTGGCTGGTGGTGGAGGTCGCGCGGCCGCCCTTCACGGTGGTGGCGTGCGAGGCACGGACGACGGTGGCGATCGGCGGGTTCTCCTTGGAGTTGCGCATCGATCGCATCGACCGCCTCGACGACGGGCGGCTGCTCCTCCTCGACTACAAGACCGGCCGGGTCAGCCGCGCCGACTGGTGGGGCGACCGGCCGGTCGCGCCCCAGCTTCCGCTCTATGCCGGCATCGACCTGACCGCGGTGGTCCACGCCGCCGCGGCGCCGGTGGCGGGGGTCGCCTACGGGGTGGTGCGGCCGGGCCAGTGCGGTTTCGTGGGGGTGGGGGAGGGGACTCACATCCCCGGGGTGGCGGAGGTGGACGACCGGCTACCGGCGGCGGGTGCGGCGGACTGGCCCGCCCTGTGCGCTCATTGGCAGGCGGTGGTGCAAGCCCTAGCCGCCGCCTTTGCCGCGGGCGAGGCCACGGTAGCGCCGCTTACCGACGCGGCCGGTCGCCCCGCCCCGTGTGCCCACTGCCACCTCGCGCCCCTGTGCCGCATCCACGACCGCGAGGGGTAGAAAAAGGGGGAGAGGGGCTCTGCGGTCAGCTTGCGCCTTGCCGTTTTGCAGGACGGGGAGGGGGGGGTGAAGGACGGGGGCCACGGAGACGTCCACCGGCCGGCAAACGACTCAACGCAAGGACGCAAAGACGCAAAGGGGGGCGGCCGGTCGTGACCTCGGCCATGCCGGGGTGGACTCCGGGCGGCGCCGATCGCCAGCTCCAGCGCAGGAGTCGTTTGCTCCCCCGCCACGCTTCGCCCCCCCCTCTACAAAACACCTTCCCATCGTGACCGCTGCGTCACCAGGGCGCGGGGTGGGACGGAACAGGGAAGACCCCTTGCGCCTTTGCGCCCTGGCGTCTTGGCGTTAGGCAGTACGGAGAGGACGGCTGAAAGACGGGGGCCACGGAGTCGTCCACCGGCCGGCAAACGACTCAACGCAAGGACGCAAAGACGCAAAGGGGGGCGGCCGGTCGTGACCTCGGCCATGCCGGGGTGGACTCCGGGCGGCGCCGATCGCCAGCTCCAGCGCAGGAGTCGTTTGCTCCCCCGCCACGCTTCGCCCCCC
>MNYW01000095.1 GCA_001873295.1 Nitrospirae bacterium CG2_30_70_394
AACAAGATGGCGCCGGTGGGCTCGGGCACTGCCAAGAAGCCGATGTCGGTGAACGAGGCGAGGGTCGTCTGGCTGACGAAGATGTTGCTGTTGAGCCAGCCGGTCATCAGCTCGTCGCGCATGTCGTTACCGAGACCGTCGGTGATTCCGGTGAGGCCGCCGCCCCCGTTGACTTCGTCCCAGTGGCCATTGGCGGTGCCGGCGCCGCCGCCGAGCTCCACCGGCACGAAGGTGACGAGGGGCTGGTTGAACTCGCCTTGATAGGCGGCGAGACCGTTGGCGCCGGTGTAGTGGCCGGTGCCGTCGGTGTAGACGTTGTTGTCCGTCCACAGGGTCCCGAACCCCATGACGTGGGCCAGCTCGTGGAGGACGACGTCGTAGAGCGAGCCGTTGCCCTCTAGGTTCGCGAGGTCGGCGGTGTCGAACTCCATGACCCCGGTGGTGGAGAGCCAGTAGCCCGCCTGGTGGGTCGCCGCGGTCGGGCCTGCCTGACCGAGGACGCCGCCAACGCCGTCAATCGCGGTGCCGCTGGCGTCGAGGGTGATCCCGCCGAGGACGATCCCCGGCTGGTAGCCGGTGATCTGGCCCTCCCAGAAGGTGGCGGCGTCCCCGAAGACCGTCTGCTGAGAGGGGGAGATGCCGCCGGTGAAGTTGAGGGTGAGGTTGAACGCCGCCTGCGCCGTGGTGGTGGCGAACGCGATGGCGATGGATAGAGCACCGCCCAGGCGGTGGAGCCGCTTCGTCTGACCCATGGTGATCCCCCTTGGAGTGGTGGCCGGTGACGCCGGCCGTGGTTGCTGCGATTCCCCTCCGGTTCCAAGCAAGTGTGATGCCCATGGCTTGGATTTTCCCCATAAAGGTCATGAAACGCTTATGCGGAGTGGATTTGTGCCACCCGCAGGGTGGGTTGGCCAAGCGCCCGGGTGGTGAAAAACCACCGGGGGGTGAGACACCCAGCGGGCGGCCCTGTCGCAAACTGAGACGGGTGCGGGCGGCGGGTGGGGATGGGCGCCGGCGGCGGTGGGCACAAAGCGGCGATGGCCACGGGGCGGTGGCGGGCGGCGCGCAGGGTCACCGCGAGGGCGATCGGATCGCGTCTCGTTAGGGGCCTGGCGGAGCGGCTCGATCGGGTGGAACCGCGCGCCGGCGCCCAGATGGGGTTGCGGGCCCCCAAAAAGCCGGCCGCCAAGCCGGCCCCTCCCCGCGCCTGGACGCAAAGGGTGGTTCACCGCAGCGACCGGAGGTTACGAAGGTCAACGACCACCGCCTAAGAAATCGAACCTCGGGTTCCCCCGCCGCCTCGGGGGTGTTCGCCGCCTTGCAGGCGGAGCCAGCGCGTCCGGCTGGGGTGGCCCGCACCTCCGGCTCCACGATTCGCACCCATTCGCGTCCATTCGCGGCTCGATCTAAAAGCCCTTTTCCAGTGGGGTTCCCCAGCGGGACCGCCCGCCCTCCGCCCGCCTGCTCCGCTCTCCGGTGACCCTGGCCGCCCGCCGCCTCCCTGGGCGGCGGTGGCGGTGGCTGGCAAGATCGCCCCCATGGACGGCGCCGCCCCCTTTTACCAGCCGCCGCGGGTGCGCCTCCTGCGCAGCTTCGACCGCCCCTTTGCCTCGGTGGTGGAGGCGGCGCGCACCTGCTACGCCCCAGACGGGGTGGTCGACGGGGTGGAGGTGGGCGAGCGTGGCCACGCCCTGGCGCAAGACCTCTACCGTGCCGGCCACCACACCACCTTCGAGCACGCCTACTTCCAGTTCGCCATCGAGGGGGTGTCGCGCCAGGCGATCTGGTCGCTCCTCCACGCCCATCCGTACTACAACTCGGAGCAGGTCTCCCAGCGGTACGTGGCGGTCGCCCCCGCGGCGTGCCTCATCCCGTGCCTCGGCGGGCGCGCGGAGCAGCGCTTCCGCGATGGTCTGGCGCAGCAGATGGCCGCGTATCGCGCCCTCACCGACCTCCTCATCCCGGGGGCGGCGGCCGCCTACTTCGATCGCTTCCCGGGACGGGCCAAGGTTGCGGATCGGTACGCCACCGCCCTCTCCCGGCGCGCCCAGGAGGTGGCGCGCTACTGTTTGCCGCTGGCTACCACCGCCCACCTTGTTCACACCATCTCGGGGCTGACCCTCCTGCGCTACCAGCGCGCCTGTCTGGAGCCGGACGCGCCCGCGGAGCAGCGGCTGGTGGTGGGCCAGATGGTGGCGGCGGTGGTCGCGCTCGACCCCGCCTACACGTCGGTGTTGGAGTCGCCGCGGGAGTGGCGGGCGCCTGCGGCCGGCGGGGCGGAGGTCGACCGGGGCCGTGCGCGCGCCTTCGCTGCCGAGTTCGACGCCCGCCTCGGTAGCCGCTCGGTGCGCCTCCTCTGCGCGCCGGCGGAGAACGTGGCGCTGACCGCGCAGGCGGTGCGCGAGGTCTTCGGTCTGTCCGCCCAAGCCCTGCCCGACGCGCAGGCGATCGCGCTGCTCCTCGCCCCAGAGCACAACCCGCTGATGGGCGAGGGGCTGAATCTCCACACCCTCGACAAGCTCGGTCGCTGCCTCGCCCACGCCCACTTCACCTTTGCCAAGCGCCTCTCCCACACCGCCGACTCCCAAGACCAGCGCCACCGCACCACCCCGGCATCGCGCCCCATCCTCGCCCGCCACTACACCGGCGAGCCCGACTACGTGACCCCGGCGCTGATCGCCACCTCCCCGGCGGCGGCGACCCTCTACCACGCCACCCTGGCGGCGACCTGGGAGGCGATCGAGGCGCTGCTCGCCGAGGGTGTGGCGCCGGAGTTTGCCCTCTACCTCCTGCCCAACGCGGTGCACCTCCGCTTCACCGAGTCCGCTGACCTCGGGGCGCTGCACCACAAGCACCGGATGCGCCTCTGCTACAACGCCCAGGAGGAGATCTGGCGTGCGTCGCTAGAGGAGGCGGTGCAGATCTGCGACCGCCAGCCGGAGCTTGGCCACCACCTCCTGCCGCCCTGCACCCACCGCCTCCACGCCGGGGTCCAACCGATCTGCCCGGAGGGGGAGCGCTACTGCGGGGTGCGTGTCTGGCGGTTGGCGCTGAACGACTACGCGCGGGTGATCTAGGAGGCGGTCGGACTGGGTCGACCGGCTGGGGTGGCCCGCACCCCCCTCGACGATTCGCGCCCATTGGCGATGATTCGCGTCCATTCGCGGCGCGCTCTAAAAAACCTTTTCCATTGGGGTTCCCCAGCGGGACCGCCCGCCATCCGACCGCCTGCTCCCCATCTCCGCCGACCCAGTCCGCCCGCCGCCTCGGGAATGCCATCCACCTTGCAGGCGGAGCCAGCGCGAATGGATTGTCTTGGCCGCATCCTCCCCGGTCCACGATTCGCGCCCATTGGCGATGATTCGCGTCCATTCGCGGCGCGTTCTAAAAAACCTTTTCCAATCTCCTAGCCGCGACCCGCCCATGGTAAACCCGCTCCGTGACCTCCCGGCGATCGACGAGCTGCTGCGTTGGCCGGAGCTCGCCGCGGTGTTGGCGCGCGTGCCCCACCGCCAGGCGGTGGTGGTGGCGCGGCGGGAGGTGGCGGCGGTGCGCGCGGCGGTGCGGGTGGGCTCTGCCCTGCCCACCCGGGCCGTCTGGGTGGCGCGGCTCACCCAAGCGCTGACCGGCGCGCTCCGGCCGACCCTGAGGCGCGTGGTGAATGGCACCGGGGTGGTGTTGCACACCAACCTCGGCCGCGCCCCCCTGGATCCGGCGACCCTGGCGGCGGTGGTGGCGGTGGCGGCGGGCTACTCGACCCTCGAGTACGACGTCGTGACCGGTCACCGCGGCAGCCGCCAGGAGGCGGTGGCGGAGCGGTTGGTGGAGGTGACCGGGGCGGAGGCTGCGTACGTGGTGAACAACAACGCCGCTGCGGTCTTGCTCATGGTGGACGCCCTGGCCCGCGGCGCCGAGGTGGTGGTGTCGCGCGGTGAGCTGGTGGAGATCGGCGGCAGCTTTCGCATCCCCGAGGTGATGGCGAAGGGGGGTGCGGTGCTGGTCGAGGCGGGGGCGACGAACCGCACCCGCCTGGCTGACTACCAGGTGGCGACGAGCGAGCGGACGGTGGCGTGGTTGAAGGTCCACCAGTCGAACTTCCGCCAGGTCGGTTTCACCGGCCAGGTCCCGGTGGCGGAGCTCGTGGCCGGGGCCCACGCCCGCGGCCTGTGGTGTCTGGAAGATCTGGGGAGCGGCTGCCTCGTCCCGCCGGCCACCCTGGGCCTCGCCCCCGAGCCGACCGTGCAAGAGGTGGTTGCCGCGGGGGTCGATTTGGTCTGCTTCAGCGGCGACAAGCTCCTCGGCGGGCCGCAGGCGGGGATTCTCGCCGGCCGGCGGGAGCTGATCGAGCGCCTTGCCAAAGACCCGCTGGCGCGTGCCCTGCGCTGCGACAAGATGACCCTTGCCGCCCTCGACCACTGCCTGCGCGCCTACCTGGAGGGGGATGGCTGGCACCGGCTCCCCCCCCTCGCCATGCTCGCCACGCCGCTGGCCACCCTCGCGGGCCGCGCGCGGCGGCTGGCCGCGCGGCTCCGCAAGGCGGCACCGGGGCTTACGGTGCGCTGCCTGCGGGTGGACTCCCGGGTGGGGGGCGGCGCCCAGGCAGAGGTCGCCTTGGCGAGCTGGGCGGTGGGGCTGCGCGACCCGGAACGGTCGGCGGCGGCGCTCTCTGCGTGGTTGCGCGGCGGGGAGGTGCCGGTCATTGGCCGGATCGAATCCGACGAGCTCCTCCTCGATTGCCGCTGCCTCCTGGGGGGCGATGCGCGGGTGATCAGTGACCGGTTGGCGGCGTGGTGAGGCGCCTCCCCTTGTCGCCGGCGCCGTCGATCGTCGATCCTGACTCCCGCGCGGTGGCTCCGGCGGCCGCGCCGCTTGCGCGTTGCGTCGCCACCGTTCGAACCGTGTTCGCCATGTCCTCCTCCGCTCCCCTCGGCCGCCCGCCCGTCGCCGCCCTGCGCTTGGGTGGGTCGCTCTTGCTTGGGTTGATGCTGGCACCGGTCGGCGAGGCGGCGTGGCGGGCGGAGCTGACCCCCGGGGTGCGGGTCGCTACCGAGTACAGCGACAACGTTACCTACGCGGACAAGGCGCGCGATCCGGTCAGCGACCTCTCCCTCACCACCGAGCCCAGTTTCGACTGGTCGCTGGATCGCGGTGACCTGCGCTTGGTGGGTCGTTCGCGGGAGCGGTTCGAGCGGTTTCTTGACCACGACGAGCTCGACGGCAACGACCCGGGCCATCGGGTCACCCTCACCTGGCAGCCGGTCGAGCGGTGGACGGTGGAGGTGAGCGAGGACTTCGAGCGCATCCGCGACCTCACCGAGGCGGTGGCCGCGGGCGAGATCGTGGTGGAGCGCGAGCGGCGCACCACCAATGACGCGGAGGCAACCCTCACCTACCGTCCCACGGAGCGGCTGAGCGTGGCGGGGGCGTACACCAACTACAACTCCCAGTCCTCCAACCCCGCGAATACCGATTACCTCCTCCACGCGGCCCAGCTCACCACCAGCCTCCAGCTCACCGAGCAGTTCGGCTTTAGCCTCGGGGCGAATCTCCAGGACTACGACTTCAACCCCTTCCCCGGGAGTCGCACCCGTTTCTTCACCCGCAACTACGGTCTCTTTTTGGGCGCCGGGTACCAGGTGAACGAGCGGCTCCAGCTCTCCGCCCAACTCGGCGAGCGGCTCACGGAGCAGACCGCCCGCTTCCCGGTGCTGGACGCGACCCCCTTTCCCCCCCGCTTCGTGGAGCAGCAGGACACGACCTCGGACCTGGCGAACACCTTCTCCACCTTGGCCTCCTACCAGCTCGAACGGGGCTCGATCACCCTGAGCGCGAGTCAGGACCTCACCGCCACCTCCGGCGCCGAGGGGACGGTGGAGCGGCGCCGCCTTAGCCTGAGTGGCAACCGGTGGCTTACGGAGGCGTGGCAGGTGGGCGGCTCGATCGCCTCCACCACGAACCAGAGCAACACCGACCAGGCGGGGTTTGTCTCCCGCAATACCCGTTCATTGAGCGGCAACGCCGACCTCACCTACCGATTCGACGAGGTGTGGTCGGCGGGGTTTTCCGTGCGCCATGTTCAGTACCGCGACACCGACCTCCAGACGGAGGTGGAGCGCAACGCGGCGTTGGTGAGCCTCTCCGCCCGCTGGCCCTACCTCTTGTGATGGTGAGGGCGGAGGTGGGCGGGGCGGGTCTCGCTTTGGTGACCGGCGGCTCGGGGGGGGTTGGCGGCGCGGTCTGCACCGCCCTCGCGGGGGTCGGCTACGCGGTGGCGGTTCACTACCACGCGCACGCGGAGCGGGCGGCGGCGGGGGCGGAGGCGATCCGCGCGGCAGGGGGTTCAGCGTGGCCTCTCGGTGCGGACCTCGCGGCGAGCGGTGCGGCGGAGGCGCTCTTCGCGGAGGTTGATCGCCTCGGGCCGCCGCTGACGGTGGTGGTCCACTGCGCCGGGACGATCGCCGACCGGCGCGTGGAGA
The DNA here is from genome assembly GCA_001873295.1 of Nitrospirae bacterium CG2_30_70_394. Lineage (GTDB taxonomy): Bacteria > CG2-30-53-67 > CG2-30-53-67 > CG2-30-70-394 > CG2-30-70-394 > CG2-30-70-394. The sequence goes on from MNYW01000095.1 coordinate 6,477, forward strand.
TCCTCAGCGAGCCGGAGTGGGACGGGGTGATCGCCAGCAACCTCACCTCCGCGTTCCAGGTGGTCCGCCTCGCCGGCCGCCGCATGGCCCGCCGGCGCGACGGCCACATCCTGTTGGTCTCCTCCATCGGCGGCGTGCAGGGCCGCTTCGGCCAGGCGAACTATGCGAGCGCCAAGGCGGGCGAGATCGGCCTGGCGAAGGCGGCGGCGCGCGAGCTTGGGCCGCGCAACGTGCGGGTGAACGTGGTGATCCCCGGCTTCTTGGAGACCCCGATGACCGCGGCGGTACCCGAGCACGCGAAACAGGCGGCGCGGGCGCAAAACTGCCTCGGCCGTTTCTCCACGGTGGCGGAGGTGGGACGCGCGATCGCGTTGCTTGCCACCCTGCGCGACTGCTCCGGTCAGCTCTTCAACCTCGACAGCCGGATCCTCTGATCCCCCGCCGGTCAAGTGCCGGCGGGGGTGGGGGTGGGTCGAAGTCGGCTGGTAAGCCGGATTCTGTCCCCGCCCCGGGGTTACCCCGGTGGGGCGGGGGGTGGTCATTCCTCTAGGCCCGCGGTCGCCCGCGGGCTCCAGCAACCAACCCGACGGCTCGGGCGGGCCACCCTCGAACGCCGTCCTATTTGGTCTTGCTGCGGATGGGGTTTACCGAGCTGCCGGAGTTACCCCCGGCACTGGTGCGCTCTTGCCGCACCCTTTCACCCTTGGTCCCCCAACGGGGGGGCCGGTCTTCTCTCTGTGGCACTTTCCCTGGGGTCACCCCCGGCTGCCGTTAGCAGCCATCCTGCCCTGCGCAGTCCGGACTTTCCTCCCGTTCCGTGATGGAACCGGCGACCACCTCGCCGGCTTCGACCCGGTGCCATTGTAGCGGTCGAGGGCGAGAGGGGAATGGCCGGCGCGCCGTCGCAGGGTGAGACAACCATCCCGCGCCGCCGTCTCACGGTGGCACGCCGCCTTTGTGAGCCGTGTGGCTCATGGGCGCACCACCGCGGCGGCGCGAGGGTCGGGGGGTGGAGCGCAAGTGGGGTTGGGACCAAGGGGGGGCGGCGCGGTGCACGGCTCCGGGAGGGAGGTGTGGCTCAAACTGGCGCCGCCCGGGGGGGGGTGGGCAGGGCGCGGCACGGCGGTTGCTGGTTCGGGGTGAATCCGGAATCCCCTGAAACCGTGTGCCTACCCCCTGGCTCCTACTCCGTCCACTGACCCTCCGCCCACGATCCCTATGGAGTTTCTCATGGTTACCCCCCTCTACCGCTGCATCGTCGCGTTTGTCCTCTTCATGGTGGGCGGCGTGCTGCCCGCATCGGCGGCGCTGATGGTGGCGCCGCTCCCCCTGGCGCCGGCGGGCGACCCGGGGGCTTCTGTGGACCACGACCTCACCGGCCTCGCCATCCACCTCACCCTCGACGCTACCCAGTCCACGCCGGCGACCACCCACCTCGCCTACGACGTCGCCCTGGCGGATGACGCCACCGCCACCGCCTGGGCGGTGGTGGGGTTCACGGTGATCCGGGCGTGGAACGAGGGGGCGGCGGTGGGTGGCCCGGAGTCGCCCACGGCATGGAGCGGCGCGGTCGATGCCCACTTTGCCGATTGGGCGACGGCGGGCGCCGGGCTTGTCGAGGGCGATCATTTGGGCGGCTTCGCCTACACGATCGCAACCACCGCGGTGCCCAGCCAGCTCTTTGTCTACTGGGTAACCAAGAATGGTGCCGACCCATTCCCGGTCCTCTCCAACGACCTGCCCCTCGTCGTCCCGGCCGTCGTCCCGGTCCCCGAGCCGGCAAGCTGGACCCTGATCGCCGCCGCCATCGCCCTCCTGGGGGCGGCGCGCCGGCGCGTCTGAGACGCGACCCGCGCGCGGCGAACCGCCGGCGCGATCGGCGTCGTCGAGTGGTCGCGGGGAGCGGGAAGGGGGGCGCGGTACACGCCGGGCGAGCGAACGAAAAAGGGCGGAGCGGCCACCGGCCACCCCGCCCTTGCTCTCCCCGGGGCCGCCTCCCCTACTCCACCAGCTTGGTGCCGGTGAGGGTACCGCTGAGCGCCGAGCAGTCGTTGGCGCCGGTGAGCAGGCCGTCACCGTCCGCATCGACCGTACCGGTGAAGCTCCCCTGGAGGGTGCCGTCGCCGTTGATCACCCAGGTGATGGCAAGGTTGGCGAGGTAGCCGTCGCCGGCGATGGTGCCGACCGCGGCGAAGTGGAGCTCGCTGCCCGTGTCGGTGGTCGTCCCGATGAGCCCCACCTGCGCCGTGGTGGCGGTGGGGGCGAAGGTCATGATCATGTCCACCCCGCCGCCGGTGTGCGGTTTCAGGAGGATGGCGGCGTCGCTGGTGTACGGGGTAGCGCCGGTGCCCTGGCAGGTGCTGGTGGACACGGTGGAGGTGAGGTCGCTGGTGACCGACGCGACGCTGTCCAACTCGGCGATCTGCGCCGCGGTGCAGATCAGGGCGTTGCCGGCGAGGCTGACTATGAAGTTGCCCGTCGTCCCCGCATCGCTTTCGAAGCTGCCGGTGAGGTCGCGCCCGTTCACCACCCCGGTGAGGGTGTGGCTGTCGCCGCCTCGGGTGAGGGTCGCTGCAAAGGCGCCGGTGGTGGCGTTCCAGGTGTTGACCGTGCCCTCGATTGACTCGGCCGCACCACCGCTCGGGGTGAGGGTGGCGGTGAGGTTGCCAACGCAGTCGATGGTCGCCGCGAAGGTGGCGGCCACCCCCGCCTCGGTCCACGTCCCGCTCCAGCTTCCGGCCACCCCGGCGGTCTCCGCGGCGGTGAGGGCGGTCGGCTTGGAGCTACTGCCGCCACCGCCGCATCCCACCAGGGGGATTGCCGCGGTGGTGATCGCCACCGCCATGAGTGCCGTGCTCCACTGCTGCATCGTTGCCATCGCATCCTCCTTGGTCTGTGTTTGTGGCCGTGGTCGCCGCCCCGGGAGGGCGCTTCGCCACCGCCGAACCCTGCATTATCGCACGACGCGAAGAATGACCGCACCATCTCCGGGTACCCCCGCACACCACGCGGCCGGGGGGGAGGCCGGTCGCAGCGGGGGTCAGGCCGGCGGCAGGGCGAGGATTGTGTGCTCCAGGCTGTCGATCTCCTGGTGGCAGGCGTTCACCCGGCGGAGGAGTCGGGTGATTGTCTCGTCCTGGAGGATGTTGGCGGGCTCCCCCTGGCTGGCGAGGAAGTGGACGCGGCTGCCGAGCTCGCACAGGGTGAGGTCCATCTCCTTGCGCACCGAGTGGATTGCCAGGCGCATGCGGCCGACCCGGGTCGCGCGGTTGGCCTTCGCCTTCAGGCGCTCGACGCCGTTGAAGAGGGCCTCGACCCAGCTTGTCTGTGGTCCGTTGTCCATCGTCTCTCTCCAGCCCCTCTCCCCCCCAGCGCGAGTGGGCGATTTCATCGGTCCCGGGGGGTGGTGTCAACCGGACCCGGGGCGGCGGGCAGGGCGGTTGGGGCTCGTCCCCGGTGCCGATCACCCCCCCTCCACCAGGCCGAGGCGGTCGCCCCACAGCTTGATTGCGCGGGCGATCTCGTCGCCGGTGATCCCCTCGGCGAGGCGCCGCGCCGCGGCGCGGCGGGCGGCGAGAAAGGTGTCGCGGTCGCGTACCGGGTCGGTGAAGCGCAGGCCGGTGTCGCCCCACTGGTGGAGGCCGGCGATCTCGCCGGGGCCGCGCTGGGCGAAGTCCGCCTCGGCGAGGGCGAAGCCGTCGCTGGTGCGCTCGAGCAGTGCCAGCCGCGTGAGCGCCGCCTCGCCCTCCTCGCCGTCGCCCACCAGCAAGACGCAGTAGCCGGGCGCCGTGCCGCGCCCCACCCGGCCGCGGAGCTGGTGGAGCTGGGCGAGGCCGAATCGCTCAGCGTGCTCCACCACCATCACCGTGGCGTTGGCCACGTCGACCCCTACCTCGATCACCGTGGTGGCGACGAGGATGTCGATCGCGCCGGCGGCGAAGCGCGCCATGGTTGCCTCCCGCTCCTCCGTTGCCAGCCGGCCGTGGACCAGGCCGACGCGGGCTCCGGCAAAGGGGCCGCTGGCAAGCTCGGTTGCCATGCGGCTTGCGGAGCGGGCGGTCTCGGCGGTCTCGCGCTCCACCGTCGGGTAGACAAAGTAGGCCTGGTGGCCCTCCGCCACCTGCCTCCGGACGCCATCGTAGAGGCGGGCGCGTGTGGCCTCGGAGCGGACCACCGTCTGCACCGGCTGGCGGCCCGGGGGGAGCTCGTCGAGGGTGGTGAGGTCGAGGTCGCCGTAGAGGGTGAGGGCGAGGGTGCGGGGGATCGGGGTGGCGGTCATCGCCAGGAGGTGGGCGTGCTCGCCCTTCTCCACCATCGACAGTCGCTGGGCGACGCCGAAGCGGTGCTGCTCGTCCACCACCACCAGGCCGAGGCGGCGGAAGCGGACCCCCTCGGAGAAGAGGGCGTGGGTCCCCACCGTAATCGCCGCCGCCCCGGAGGCGAGGTCCGCCTTCACCGCGCGCCGCTGGCGGGCGGCGAGGGTGGAGACGAGGAGCTCCACCCGCAGCCCCAGGGGCTCGGCCAGGGCGCGCACCGTGGCGAGGTGTTGGCGGGCGAGGAGCTCGGTGGGCACCAGCAGGGCCGCCTGCTCGCCGTTCTCTACCGCCCGCAAACAGGCCAGCAGCGCCACCAGGGTCTTGCCCGAGCCGACGTCACCCTGGAGCAGCCGCCCCATGGGGGTAGCGCGGCGCAGGTCATCCTCGATCTCCGCCACCGCCCGCTGCTGGGCGCCGGTGAGGGCGAAGGGGAGGGCGGCGATCAGGCGCGGTCCGAGGGCAGGCGGGGTGCGGTAGGCAGGCCGTCCCTCGGTGGTCCGTTGTTGACGCGCCCACAAGAGGGCGAGCTGGAGGAAGTAGAGCTCCTCGAAGATCAGGCGGTGGTGGTACGGGGAGCGGAAGGTGTTGAGACCGTCGAGGTCGGCGTCCGGCGGCGGGCGGTGGAGGCCGAGGAGGGCGTCGGCGCGGCTGACCAGCCCCTCGGCCACGCACACCGCCGCGGGCAGCGGGTCGGGGGCCTGGCCGGCGTGGTGGCCGGCGAGGTGGAAGAGGAGCTCGCGCAAGGTCCGCTGGGCGATGCCACGGGTGAGGGGGTAGATCGGGCAAATGCGCCCCAGGTGGGCGCCGGCGATGCCGTCGCCGAGCTCATGCTCCGGGTTGACCATCATCACTCGGGCCGGCCGGCCCCCTACGAAGTCGACGCGGCCGTGGACCACGACCGGGGTTCCGTCGGCGAGTTGCCGGCCCAGATAGGTCTGGTTGTACCAGCGCACCGAGAGGGAGCCGCTCGTGTCCACCACCTGGCACTCGAAGTATCCCTTGACCCGCCCGCGCCGCTCGGTCACCCGCCCCTCGGCGACGACCCCGGCCACCGTCGCCACCATGGCCGGGCGGGCCTGGCGCGCTGGGGTGAGGGTGCGCCGGTCCTCGTAGCGCAGGGGGAGGTGGGTCAGGGCGTCGCCGACGGTCGCGATGGCGAGGCTCAAAAGCGGCGCGACCATGCGCGCGCTGACCCCCGGGACCTCCGCGATGGCGGTGGCGAGGGGGTCGACGGGTGACCTCTCCCGCCATTCTTGTCGCCCCCTAGGGGTCGTGCTAGGCTCGCCGCCCTTTTCAATCCGGTTCAGGACGACGTCACCGGGAGATGGAGCCATGGCACGTACTTGTGAGATCTGCGGCAAGGGATATCAGGTGGGGATGAAGGTATCCCACGCCCACAATCGCAGCAAGAAATGGTGGCACCCGAACCTCCAGCGCGTTCATGTGCTGGTGGGCGCGACTCGGAAGCACGTGCGCATCTGTACCCAGTGCCTGAAGCGCAACTGGGTGCAGAAGGCGGGCTAGCCGGGGAGAGCCGCGCCGCCGGCCCATGCGGGCCGGTATCGCCGATGGGAATCGGCTCCTACCGGGGGGCCAGGACGCCGCCGCGATATTCCTCTGGCGCCGGGTGTCCCCCACCCCTGCGGCGCCGCCGCCCGCTGGGGCCGGCCTTCGCGGGCGGTGCAGGACTGGTGGCGGAGGCGAATGGAGGGGGCTTGGGGTGGCTCGGGGCAGCGCACCCATCCACCTCTTGACGGTGGGGAGAGGAGGCGTTCCGGTTCGTTAGAGGAAGGCCTATTGATGTGCTTATTGGACAAACTAGACGTTTCTCAGTGCGTTGTTCTTCATGTAAATACTTCAGTTAAATCTTTGTTATAGTGGGTTGCGCACCCACTCGCCGGTGGGATGGAGGCGCGGGTTGGGAGGAGGAGCTCCAGGCCGCGAGGCGGCCGTCCCGCGTGTCGCACCCCGCCGGCGACCTTGAATCGATGGCGTACCGGTGCGAGTGGTGACGGACGGCGCAGCCTGTCACGCCCCCGGTAACGCCCCCCGCGGGGGCCCTCCCCCCCGCGGGGACGATTCCGGGCGCGCCAGCCCTTCCCTCTTGTCGCCGTGGCCGTGGTGGGGCGACGGAGGGGGGTGCAAGTCTCGATCGTCCGGCCCGCGGCGGCGCATCGCGCGCCGGGCGCCCTACCGACGGGGGTGCGGGGGCGAGGGGTGTGTTCCCGTGGTCGCGCCCAGGGCCTCCAGCAGGGCGGCGGCCTTGTGGAGGGTCTCGCGGTACTCCCGCGCCGGGTTGGAGTCGGCGACGATGCCGCCGCCGGCGTGGAAGAGACAGCGGCCGCCGGTGACCACCGCGGTGCGAATCAGGATGTTCAGGTCCATCGCGCCGGCGTCGCTGAAGTAGCCGATCGAGCCGGTGTAGGGGCCGCGGGCGAAGGGCTCCAGCTCGTCGAGGATCTCCATGCAGCGCACCTTCGGCACCCCGGTGATCGTGCCGCCCGGGAAGCAGGCGCGCACCACATCGACCCGGTCGCGCTTCGGGTGCAGGCGGCCGCGGACGTTGGAGACCAGGTGGACCACGTGCGAGTACCGCTCGTTGGCCAGCAGCTCGTCCACCTCCACCGTGCCGTAGAGGCAGACGCGGCCGAGGTCGTTGCGGATTAGGTCCACCAGCATCAGATGCTCGGCCCGCTCCTTCGGGTCGCGGGTGAGGGCGGCGGTGGTTGCCGCGAGGGGGGCGGCGCCGGTGGGGCGGGGAAAGGTCCCGGCGATCGGGCGGCTCTCCACCCCGCGGCCGTCGACGCGCACCAGCCGCTCGGGTGACGCGGAGACCACCGCGAAGCCCGCGCCGCGCAGGAAGGTGGCGAAGGGTGCCGGGTTGATCGCGCGCAGCCGCCGGTAGAGGGACCACGCCTCACCGCTGGCCACCGGCGCGGCGAAGCGGTGGGCGAGGTTCGCCTGGAAGATGTCGCCGGCGCGGATGTAGGCCAGCACCTGGCCGACCCGCTCTTCGTACTCGTCTTGGCGCCAGTGGGAGCGGGGTAGATCGGCGAGGGTGAAGGGCGGTGCGGCCACGGTGGGCGGCGGGGCGCCGGCGAGGCGGGCGGCGGTCTCGCCCACCCACCCCGCTTCCCCCTCGCCCCGGGCCATCACCCAGATCACCGCGTCGCGGTGGTCCACGACCACGCACCGATCGGCGACCAGGAGGTAGAGGTCGGGGAGGCCCGTGTCGTCCACGGTGGTGGCGGGCAGCCGCTCCCAGTGGCGCACCAGCTCGTAGGACAGCAGCCCCACCACGCCGCACTGAAAGGGCGGAAGCCCCGCCACTTCGGGCCGCACCCGTTCGCGCAACAGGCGGCGCAGGAGGTGGAGGGGGTCGCCGGCGAGCGGCCGAGCCACCTCGACCCCCGGCTCCGCGAAGGTGATCGATCCCCCCTTGCCCACCACCATCGCGTTGGCGGTGGGGCAGACGATGGAGTAGCGGCCGGTGCGCGGTGGCTGGACCGCGCTCTCCAAAAGGCAGGCGGGGCCGGTGGAGGCGAGGGACTCAAACAGGGTGGCCGCGTCCCACCTTCCCTGCCCCACGCGGGCCCAGTGGAGGTCGCCGTAGGTCGAGGTGGCGAGGGCGGCGGACATGGGAAAGGGGGCCACGCGCGGCTACTCCCCCGCGCCCGCGCCGCGCCGCGGCCACAGGGCGTCCGCCACCCCCACCACCCAGGCGGCGGCCAACAACAGGGTCCCGCCGCGCAGGGGTGGGCCCGCTGCCGCGGTGATTTGGGCAACCGCCCCGCGGAGCTGTTCGGGGGTGAATGGCGGGGTGAGGGTGAGGTGGGAGAGGGCGGTGGCCGCGCCGGCCACGGTGAGGAGCAGGGCCGCGGTGGTGGCGACGATCAAGGCCGCGCCGAGGCGCGGGCGGCCGAGGTAGAGCTGCCCCACGCCGGGGAGGACGGCGGCCGAGAGGAGGGCCGCGATCAGGGGGTTGCGTGGTGCCATGGGGGAACAAAAAAGGGGCCGGCGGTGGCCGGCCCCTGGGATCGTTTGGTGGAGGATAGCGGGATCGAACCGCTGACCTCGGCATTGCGAACGCCGCGCTCTCCCAGCTGAGCTAATCCCCCACGAAGGAGGCCGGAGAATCGCGCCCAGTGGCGGGAGCCGTCAAGATCGGCGGCGGGCGGGGCGTGTGGAGCGGGCGGCTGGACCAGCCAGCCTCTCCCCTCCGTCCCCCACCGGTCGGACTTCGGCGATCGGCTGCGCAGCCGCGGACCCTGCGGCCCGTGGGTCTGGCTCGTGGGCCCAAATCGTGGGCCCGGCCCGTCGGTCTGGGCCGTGGGTCTGGGCCGTGGGCCCGGTTCGGCTCCTGTTCTTCGTGACCTAGCCCCACGTTCTTCGGCGCAGATGGCGCGCGTGGCTGTTGCGCCTCGGCTCCCATCCTTCGACCGAACCCCACGTCGCTCTCCGAACGCCTTCGATCCGGACTCGCGCTCGCCGCGGCTTGCCGCGATCACCCAGGTCCGACCGGCTTCGTGGGCGGTGGCGATCGCCGGTCAGCTCCGGGGGGCGCGGACCCGGACCGCTCCCGCGCGGGTCGCCCCCCACCCGACCCGGTACGGGGTCATGGCGCAGGGGATGGGGAGGGGGGGCGGTTGCGGGG
>MNYW01000182.1 GCA_001873295.1 Nitrospirae bacterium CG2_30_70_394
ACGTGGTCAACCTCGGCTCCATCCGGGCCGAGTTGGCGCCCGACCTCCCCTTCGCCGACCTGCGCGACCGCACCGAGCAAAGCGACGTGCGCTGCGCCGACGAGCAAGCGGCCCAACGGATGCGCGCGGCGATCGACGCCGCCAAGCAGGCGGGCGACTCCCTCGGCGGGGTGGTGGAGGCGCGGGTCCGGGGGCTCCCCCCCGGTTTGGGCTCCTTCGTCCAGTGGGACCGCAAGCTCACCTCCCGGCTCAGCGGTGCGGTGATGTCGATCCAGGCCTTCAAGGGGGTAGAGATCGGCCTCGGCTTTGGCTGCGCCGACCTCCCCGGCTCGCAGGTCCACGACGAGATCCTGTGGGATGAGGCGCGCGGCTACCACCGGCGCAGCAACCGCGCCGGCGGCCTCGAGGGCGGGATGACCACCGGCGAGGAGCTGGTGGTGCGCGGGGTGATGAAGCCGATCTCCACCCTCTACAAGCCGCTCGCCTCGGTGGACATGGCGACCCACGCCCCCTACCACGCCTCGGTGGAGCGCTCCGACACCTGCGCGGTCCCCGCCGCCGGGGTGATCATGGAGGCGGTCATCCTCTTCACCCTCGCTGACGCGCTCCTCGAGAAGTTTGGCGGCGACACCCTCGCCGAGCTCCAGACACGCCACGCCGCCTACCTGGAACGGGTGCGCACGTTTTAGGCGATCGGTCGCTCCATCTTCCCTCGGGACCCACTCCGCTAGGCTCCGCGCCCGCGATGCACACCCTCACCGTCGATCTCGGCGACCGCCGCTATCCGATCCACATCGGCGCCGGGCTGCTCGCCCGCCTTGGGGAGCTGGCCGCTCTCCACCTCACCGCGCGCCGTTGTTTGCTGGTCACCGACAGCCGCGTCGCCCCCCTCTACGGCGCCGCCGCCACCGCCAGCCTGGCGGCGGCCGGCTTTACCGTGGTGCGCCACACAATCCCCGAGGGTGAGCCGTCGAAGTCGATCGAGCAGTTCATGGCGATCCAGGATGGCCTGGTGGCGATGGCCGCCGACCGCGCCACCGCGGTGGTCGCCCTCGGCGGCGGAGTGGTGGGCGACCTCGCCGGCTTCGCCGCTGCCTGCTACATGCGCGGCGTCCCCTTCGTCCAGGTCCCCACGACCCTGTTGGCGCAGGTCGACTCCTCCGTCGGCGGCAAGACCGCGATCAACCACCCGCAGGCGAAGAACACCATCGGCTCCTTCTACCAACCGCGGCTGGTGGTCGCGGACACCGCCACCCTCGCCACCCTGGAACGACGCCAGCTCCGCGCGGGATTTGCGGAGGTGGTGAAGTACGGGGTGATCTGGGACGCGGCGCTCTTTGCGCAACTCGAACGTGACCTCGACGCGCTCCTCGCCCTCGACCCCACCGCCCTGGCGCCCGTGATCCACCGCTGCTGCGCGATCAAGGCCGAGGTGGTCACCCGCGACGAGCGCGAGGGGGGGCTGCGGGCGATCCTCAACTTCGGCCACACCCTCGGCCACGCGGTCGAGACCCTGGCCGGCTACGGCGAGCTCCTCCACGGCGAGGCGGTGGCGATCGGGATGGTGGCGGCGGCGCGCCTCGGCGAGACCCTCGGCCACACCGAACCCGGCACCGCAACGCGCATCGAGCGGCTGCTGGCCCGCGCGGGCCTGCCCACCGCCTTCCCGCTCCTCCCGGGAGACCGCCTCCTCGCCACCCTCACCCACGACAAAAAGGCGGTGGCCGGAATCCCGCGCTTCGTCCTCGCCTCGCGAATCGGCGCGGTCACCCTCGTCGATTCAGTGGCGCCAGCGGCGCTCCTCACGATCACCGGCGCGACCACGTAACCACGCCGCCCTCGCGCCACGTACCCCCCGCCAGCGCGCCGCTCTTGGGGGCGCGGGGTCAGCGCCACGCCTCACGGCGCCACCGTCGCCCCGCTCACCACCACGTCGTCGATCGGCACGTCGTTCATGCCACCCGCAGAGCCGGTGGCGACCGCGGCGATCTGGTCCACCACCGCCATGTTGCGGCTCACCTCGCCAAAGACGGTGAAGCTGAGCACCGCTGGACTATCGAGGAAGCTGTTGTCCGCCAGGTTGATGAACCACTGAGAGGTGCCGCTGTCCGCATCGTTGCCCATCAGCGCCAACGACACGGTACCGCGCAGGTTCGACAGGCCGTTGTCCGCCTCGGAGGCGATCGCCGGCCGGGTCGGCGGCTTGCTTGTCGGACCGGCGGTGAAGCCGCCGCCCTGGATGACGAACCCCTCAATCACCCGGTGGACCAGGGTGTCGGCATAGAAGCCGCTGGTCACGTAGGCGAGGAAGTTTTCCACGTGGCCCGGGGCGGCCGCCGGAAAGAGGCGCAGATCGAAGCCGCCCAGGGTGGTCTCCATCCGCACCACCGGCAGCCTGAGCTCCACCTCCAGATGGTTGGTGATCGCCCCCCCAGCGACGGTGGCGCTCACCGTGGCGGTGGCATCCGCCTCGGCGGTGAGGGTGGCGGTCGCGGGAGTCGTCCCGCTCTCCACCGTGGCGGTGGACAGAACCCCCGCGTCGGTGGTCAGGGCAACGTTCTTTGCCAACGGATAGTCCGCCCCCGCCACTTGGCTCCCGACGGTGATCGCCAGGTCGTACCGGCCGCGGCCGAGGAGGGGGTCGCGGCGGCTGGTCAGGCGCACCGTGCGCGGTTCGCGCACCACCAGGACCACGTCGCCGAGGTGGTCGAGGCTACCCAGCAGGCTCCCGAGGAAGGGGGAGGTAGGAATCGCGACCAGGGCGCCGCCCTCCTCCACGTAGGCGAGGGTGAGGGTGGCGGGATCGCTCCCCGTGGGCAACACCCCGTCGAAGCCGGAGAGCTGGAGGGTCGCTGGCGGGTCCACCCCCTGGCCCGCGGGGCTCAGATGGATCACCCCGCCCACCACCCCGAGCCCCGCGGGGACCGGACCGTCGGACGCATCGATCCCCACCTCGGTCCCGGGCGCGACCCCGCCGGACGGGATGGTGAGCACGACCGTGCCGGTAACGAGACCGACCTGGAGGGTCTGGTCACCCACCACCGCGCTATTCCCGAGATCGGTGTTGGCCCCCTCGTGACAGGCGGCGAGGAAGAGGGTGAGAAACAGGGCAAAGGCGTGCTGGCGCATGGGCTCTCCGACCACAGTTGCGGGCCTCCCCGCGTTGACTCCCCTCTCCGCCTTGCCGATAATCGCCCGGCAACGAGCGGGAATAGCTCAGGGGTAGAGCACAACCTTGCCAAGGTTGGGGTCGCGAGTTCAAATCTCGTTTCCCGCTCCATCAAACATGCTGCGCGGCCGGGGTAATCGCAGGGTTGCCCCGGCCGTCGTTGCTTCCAGGGGCGACGTCGCCAAGTGGTAAGGCAGGGGCCTGCAAAGCCCTTATCCCCGGTTCGAATCCGGGCGTCGCCTCCAAGCCTCCCGCCCGCCCTGGTTGCGCGTACGCCGCAGTCCAGCGCGGAATGAAACACCGCCGCCGCTCCGCGCCCTCGGCCACCCCGCCCGCGACCGGTTGGCCTAGCCGGGGGCGACCGTGTGGGACGGAGGGGTGGCGATCGCGGTTCGGCGAGATACCAGACCCCTTCGACCTGGGGGTCGTCGACCCCGCCGATGCAAAAGAGGGGCGGCCGCGCGCCGATCACGACCCGGCGTACGGTCGATCCCGAGATACCGCGGCGAGTCGCCTTGGCGCCGGGGGCGGCGCCCCCAGCGGCGGCGCGCATTCCCCACCCGGCGGTCCGGAGGGAGCGAGGCGGCGACGGCGGTGCGGGTGGCGATCCGGCCCACCGCCTCTTAGAAATCAACCCAGTCGTCGGGGGGCGCGGCGGGCGCGGCAGGCGCCGCGGCGGCGGCAACAAGCGGGGCGAGCGGGAGAGGTGCCACCGCCGCCACCGCACGGTCCTGCAGGCGAAAGCTGCCCACCTGGACGCGCATCTCTCGCGCCTGGTGGCTCAGACCATCGGCGGACGCCGCCATCTCCTCCACCAGGGCGGCGTTTTGCTGGGTCATGCCGTTGACCTGCGCCAGGGTGGTGGCCACCCCGTCGATCGACGCCGCCTGCTCGCCCGCAGTCGCGGCGATCTCCTTGACGATGGTGGAGACCTCCCCCACCGCGGCGACGATCTCCTGCAGGTTCGCGCCCGAGGCGTTCACCAACTGGGTCCCCACTCCCACCTTGTCCACCGTGTCGTGGATCAACCCCTTGATCTCATCCGCCGCGCAGGCCGACCGGCGCGCCAGGTTGCGCACCTCGGCAGCGACCACCGCGAAGCCGCGGCCCTGCTCGCCGGCACGCGCCGCCTCCACCGCCGCGTTGAGGGAGAGCAGGTTGGTCTGAAAGGCAATCTCGTCGATCACCTCGATGATGTCGCGGATTCGGCCGGAGGCGCCCTCGACCGCCCCCATCGCGGTCACCGCCTGGTTGACCACCTGGCCGCCGCGCTGGGCGACCTCGCAGGCGGTGGCCGCGAGGGTATCGGCGCGGGTCGCGGCGCCGGCGCTCTGTTTCACCGCCTTCGTCATCGCCGCCATGCTCGCGGCGCTTTGCTCCAAAGAGGCCGCTTGCTCTTCGGTGCGACTCGCCAGGTCCTGATTGCCGGCGGCGATCTCGCTGGCGCTGAGGGCCACCTGGTCAGCGGCGGTAGCGATCACCCCGATCGCCCGCGCCGAGGCGTCCACCGCGCCATTCACCGCCTCCTTGATCCGCGCGTGGTCGTTCCGATAGTCGCCCGCCATCCGCGCGGTGAGGTCACCCTCCGCCACCCGGCTGAGGACCACCGCCGCCTCGTTGATCGGGCCGATCACCGCGTCGAGGGTGTCGTTCATCCCCTCCACCAAGGCGCGGTAGCCACCGGCAAAGGCAGCCGCATCCCCGCGCACGGTGAGTTCGCCCGCGCGGGCCGCGGCCACCTGGCGGCCGGTCTCCTGGACCAGTTTCTCGAGGGTGCCAAAGAGGTCGGCAAAGGCGGTCCCAAGGACGTCGTGCGCCGAACGCGGCGCCATCCGTGCGGACAGGTCGCCCTGGGCAAGACCGCGGGCGGCGGCCGCCGCCTCGCCGAGGTAGGCAATGAGAGCGCGGAAACCGTCGGCGAGGCGGCCGAGCTCATCTTGGGAGTGGTGGTCCACCGCCTGATCGATCTCCCCCTCGCTGATCCGCCGGGCAGCGGCCACCACCTGGTCCAGGGGGATCACGAGGCGGCGGCTAAAGCCGAGGGTGAAGAGGAGGCCACCGGCAAGCCCGACGACGCCAAGGAGCAGCGAGGTCCACGCCAGGCGCGCCACATCCGCCAGGGTGGCGGCGCGCCGGACCACCACCACCGCCCGCCAGGGTGGCGCGCCGGCCTGGGCCGTGGTGGCGACCGCATAGAGGTACTTGGCGCTCCCCCCCACGCCGTCGGCCAGCGCGCCCGCCGCCCCCAGGCGCGCGGTGAACGGTTCGCCCACCGGCCACTGGCGCGGATCGCTGGACTCCAGAATCGCGCCTTGCTCGTCGAGGATCAGGGCCGCCTCCTCACCGCTCGGCGCACCGAACTGGCTCAGCCGCTGCCAGTCGAGGTGAAGGCAAAGGAAGCCCAAGGTCTCCTTCGCGTCCCAGCCCACCGCCACCTGCACCACGAGCGGCACCACCCGGCGGTCCACCTGCCACGGGTCGGTGACCACTGGGAAGAGGCCAACACGGTGGGTGGTGATCGCCGCGGCCATCCACGGCAGGCTCGCCTTCGCATCCTTGCCCATCTGCCCCGCGGTTGTGGTGGCAACGATGGTGCCGTCGGCGAGGATGGCGGAGAGGTCGGCGATCTCCGGGTACTCCCCCTTCATCTGGCCGAGGAAGGTGGCGATCTCGCTATCCGGATCGCGGTCGACGAGAAGCTGCATCAGCTCCAGGGTGGTCCACACCTGGGCGTTGTGGCGCAGGGCCTCGACTCGCTCCACCAGCGCCGCCAGGCGCTCCTCGGCCGCGCGTTCCACGCTCTTGCCGACCCGTTGGGTGACCTGCTGCCGTCCCTGCAGGAAGGTCACCGTGCTGAGCACGGCGATCGTCCCGGCGAGGATGAGACCGAAGGTAAGGGGGATCTTCCAGCGTAGTTGCATGGGATTTCCGCCGACGCCGCACGGCGCGGCGCCCAAGAGGGGGACGGCGGCGGCCCCGCCATCCCCCGTGGGCCCGCGGTTACAGGCCGCTCACCGCCACGACCTTCACCGTATCGTCCACCTCGTCGGCCGCCAGGTAGGCGATCGCCCCCGGCGTCCGGGCGACAAACTTCTTCACCAGGGTGGACGAGCGGAAGACCTTCGGGCCGGTGAGGCCGCCGGTCATCTTCTTGTTGATCCAGAAGGTCTGCACTTCCGCGACGGTGGTGCCCAGGACCTCCTTGGAGAAGGCGGCGCGCAGCGGGCTGCCCGCGTCCTGGTCGAAGGGGACAATGGCGCCGTCGCCGGGCCACTCGGTCTTCTCCCCCTGGTAGATCCGCTTGAGGTCGTCTTTGGTGAGGCCGGAGATCGCCACCTCGGGGTTGACCACCACCACGAAGTCCGCGGCAACGGTCGGCACCGCCCACCAGAGCCCTGCCGACAGGACCATCCAATTCACGAAACGGTTCATAATTACACTCCTGTGTTGGCTGGGGGCTTAGAAGAAGATGGCCACGGAGGCCGCGACCTCCTCGTAGCTCTCGGTGGCATCGCTGAAGTCGTTGGTGTTCACCTCCAGCTTGAGCGACACGTCGGGCTGCGGCCGGAAGTTCACCCCAAGGGTGTGGCGCTCCTGGCGCGGCGCGTTCTCGAAGTCGGTGAACTCGTAGCGGTAGAAGCAGCGGACCTCCCGCCACACCCGTGCCGACGGCTGGACGTAGAACCCCTCGCCACTGGCGTCGCTGGCCCGCTTGGCGTACTCGGCGAGCAGCTCATATCGGCCGGCGTTGATCTGGGTATCGAGGCCGTAGACGTCGTTGTGATCCGTGGCGGTAGGATCGCTCATCGCGCCGATCCCGACATTCATGCGAGCCACGCCATCCACTAGCTGATCGAGGTGGAAGGTGAGCTGGCCACCGACCTCCTTGCCCTCGTTGTCGTCCGTGTGGGAGCGGTCGGCGGACTGGCCGTTGCCGTAGTAGAGGTGGTAGGTGGTACCGAGCTGTCCCACGTAGGCGGTGCCGTAGGCCATCAGGCCGGTGGTGTCCGCCGGGTAGAGCGCGCGCACCATCAGTGGCCGCTCGGTAGACAGCACCACGTTCGGGTAATGGTTCACGTTCCAGTACTGGGGCAAAAGGAGCTTGCCGCCGCGCACGTGCAGCCATTCGGCGTGCAGGTACTCCGCCCACGCGGTCTCCACCTTAAGCTCGCCGTTGCCCCCGACCGTCCCGCCGTCCCCCGCGTAGACCGGCGCGTTCTCGAACTCGATCTCCGAGAAGACCCGCCAGCTTGTCCAACTCCGGGAGACGAACAGGGAGACGTGGTGCTGGCGAAAGTGGCTGGGGGAGTCCCCCTTGTTGTCGGTGAGGTACTCGAAGTCGTAGTAGCCGACCAGGCCGGCGCGCTCCTCGATCTGGGCGGTGAGATCGGCGAGGTGATCGCCGAGCACCTCCGGGCTCAAAGCCGGATCGTCGAGGTTCGCCGCCGCTCCGATCCCACCCCACCAAGGGGTGAGTGCGGCAGCGAGCACCAGCGCCGACCAACGAAGGGATGTTCCGTCCATGGAGTCCTCCTGGGATGGGGGTGATAAATGGCTCCTATCGGCGCCTCGCGATTCATCTTTAATCGACCCCGCGCGCAGGGAGTTGGCGCCCGCCACCGCGGGAAAGCGGCTAACGGCCCCCCGCCCCCCGCCCCCAGGGGTGCGCTACATTCGATTTACCCCTCGTCCCCGGAGAGCTTATGGATGCACCGGTGGTGATCGCCGCCCTCCTCCCCCACGCCCCCATCATCATTCCGGCGGTAGCCGGTCCGCGGGCGGCGGAGGTTGCTGCGACCACCGCCGCCGGCGCTGAGGTAGGACGCGCGGTGGCCGGCGCGGTACCGGATGCGGTGGTGATCACCGCCCCCCACGGCCACCGCCACCCCACCGAGCTCACCCTCTACACCGCCGGCCAACTGGCCGGCGACCTCGGTCGCTTCGGCGCGCCAGAGGTGGCGGTCGCCCTCCCTGGCGCACCGAAGCTCGCGCGCGCCGCGCTCGAGGCGGCAACAGGGATCGCCGTGCGTCCCTACTCCGGCTCCGCCCTCGAGTACTCCACCGTCGTCCCCCTCTCCTTCCTCACCCAGGCGGGGTGGCGCGGCCCCACCTTGGTCGTCGCCCTCCCCTATCCCGGGAAGGTCGACCCCGCCGCTCTGGGCGAAGCGGTGGCGCGCGCAGCCACCCGCCTTGGCCTGACCCTCGCGGTGATCGCCAGCGGCGACATGAGCCACCGCCTTACCCGCGACGCCCCGGCCGGCTTCGACCCCGAGGGGGCGCGCTTCGATGGCGCGGTGACCGCGCTGTTGCGGCGTGGCGACCTGCCCGCCCTCCGCCTCCTCGATCCATCGCTGTGCGCACGCGCCGGCGAGGACTGCCTCGACTCCCTCCTGTTCGCCGCCGGGGCCCTCGGCGCGCGCGTACAGGCACCGCGCCTCCTCTCCTACGAGGGCCCCTTCGGCGTCGGCTACGGGGTGGCAATCCTCGCCAGGGAGGGTGGCGGCCCACCGGCCACCGCCTCGCTTTCCGAGCTCGCCCGCGCCGCAATCCACGCCTACGTGGTGGAAGGCAAGATCTACACCCCCACCGTCGAGCTGCCGGCCGCGTGGCAGGAGCGCGCCCCGGTCTTCGTCACCCTCCACACCCACGACGGCGAGCTCCGCGGCTGCATCGGCAGCCTGGAGCCGACCACCGCGAATATCGCCACCGAGACCGTCGACCGGGCGATCGCCGCCGCCACCGCCGACCCGCGCTTCCCGCCGGTGCGCGCCGACGAAATCGACTCTTTGGAGGTGGAGGTCTCCCGCCTCTCGCCACTTTCGGAGATCGCCTCCCTCGCCGACCTCGACCCGATGCACTACGGCGTGGTGGTGGAGGCGGAGGGGCGGCGCGGCGTCCTCTTACCGGCGATCCCGGGGATCGACGACGCCCCCCAGCAAGTTGCCATCGCCCGGCGCAAGGCAGGGATCCGACCCACCACGCCGGTGCGCCTCTATCGCTTCACCGTCGAGGCGGAGGCGTCACCGGGGAGGGGGCGGTGAGCGCGGCGCGCTGGTGGCAGCGGCTCACCGACGGCCGGGTGCGGTGTGAGCTCTGCCCGCGCGACTGTGCCCTCAAGGAGGGGCAACGCGGCCACTGCTTCGTCCGCCAACACCTCGGCGGCGAGCTGCTCCTCACCACCTACGGCCGCTCCTCCGGTTTCTGCGTCGACCCGGTCGAGAAGAAGCCCCTGAACCACTTCCACCCCGGCTCTGCCACCCTGTCGTTTGGCACCGCCGGCTGCAACCTCGCCTGCCGCTTCTGCCAAAACTGGGACATCTCCAAGTCGCGCGACGACGACACCCTGAACACCACCGCGACCCCGGAGCAAATCGCCGCCCGCGCCGTGGAGTTGGGCTGCAAGTCGGTCGCCTTCACCTACAACGACCCGGTGATCTTCGCCGAGTACGCGATCGACACGGCGATCGCCTGCCACACCCGTGGCGTCGAGACGGTGGCGGTGACCGCCGGCTACATCCACCCAGAGCCGCGCGCCGACCTCTTCGCCCACATGGACGCGGCGAACGTCGACCTCAAGGGATTCACCGACCGCTTCTACCAAGAGCTCTGCCGCGGCCACCTGCAACCGGTCCTCGACACCCTCCGCTACCTGGTCCACGAGACCGCGTGCTGGGTGGAGATCACCACCCTCCTGATCCCCGGCTGGAACGACGCAGACGACGAGATCCGCGCCGAGGCCGAGTGGATCCGCGACCAGCTCTCCCCCACGGTGCCGCTCCACTTCACCGCCTTCCACCCGGCGTGGCGGATGGTCGACACCCCTGCCACCCCGCCCGCCACCGTCCGCCGGGCGCGCGAGATCGCCCGTGGCGCGGGGCTCGCCTTCGTCTACACCGGCAACATCCTCGACCCCGAGGGCGGGACCACCTATTGCCCGGGCTGCGGCCGGCCGGTGATCGAACGCGATGGCTACCGCCTGCGCACCTACCAGCTCACCGATGGCAAGTGCGCCGCCTGCGCCACCCCCCTCCCCGGCCGCTTCGACCCCACCCCCGGCCACTGGGGAGCCAGGCGCCTGGCGGTCGCCATCGACCGGCCGGCGTGAGGCGGTTGCACCCCGCGCACCGCCGCGCGGGCGCGGTGAGGCGCCACGGGCGCGGCGCCCTGCCTCTGCCAGGAGTCTGTCAATCCATGCGGCTGCAAGAGATCAACGGAACTGTTAGAACAGCTCCGCCAGCCGGTCGAACGACTTGCGCAGGCGGAGGGAGACCCGCCCAAGGATCCCCTGCAGGAAGTGGCCGCCGACCCGCGGATGCTCGTCGAGGAGGCGGTCAAGCTCGGTGCGCGTCAGGGTGATCAAGGTGGTGGGCTCCACCGCCACCGCGGTCACCGCGCGCGGCTCACCGTCGACGATGCACAGCTCGCCGGCGATGGAGCCGGGGCCGTAGATGCCAACGATCACCTGCCGGCCGGGGAACTCGGTCTGCTTTTTCACCTCGATGCGGCCGGCGGTGATGAAGGCGAGGTAGTCACACGGGTCGCCCTCCTGCCACAGGACCTCCCCCTCGGTCGCCACCCGGCGCGCGAAGTAGCAGCCGATCTGATCCACCTCCGCCGCATCCAGGTAGTGCAAGAGTCCCAACTCCTGCTTCATCCGCCGGCAGTCGGCGAGGGTCTCCAATGAACAACCGCCGGCGTCGCTCACCTCGCCACCCCCGTCGCAGGCCGAGCCGGCGCCGCCTGCAGGGCGCGAATCTTCTCGTCCATCTGCACCAACAGGCCGTCGACCCCCGCCTTGTGGGCGATCTCCCCAAAGGTGGTGCGGTAGTTCCGCACCAGGCTCACCTGCTCGATCACCACGTCGTAGACCCGCCACTCACCCGCCACCTGGTGGAGCTTGTAGTGGATCGGGATGTCGGCGGTGGCGGTGTGGATGCGGGTCGTCACCAGGGCGCGGTCGCGTTCGATTTGCTCCTGATCGTAGAGGACCACCTCGTCGTGGTACGCGTCGATCCGCCCCAGATAGGTCACCTCCAAGAGCTTGGTGAACCGTTCGACGAAGGCGTCGCGCTGCGCCTGCGTCGCCTCCCGCCAGGTGGTGGCGAGGGTGCTCTGGGCCATCGCCGGAAAATCGAAGCGGTCGCGCACCGCCGCCACCACCCGCGCCGTGCGGGTGGATGGATCGAGGGTCGGATCCTTGAGGGTGGTGAGCACCTGGTCGACGGTGGCGCGCATCGCCGCCAGGGGCGAGACCGCCGCCGCCCCGAGCAAGAGGGCTGCCACCCCCACGCCCACGGTGCGGTGGAAGTGCGTCATGAGGTTGAACAAGATCATCGCCGGATCCCTCCTTTGCGGTGCTGGTCGTAGGCGTCGCGGACCGTGAGGTAGGGGTCGAGGGAGCCCTGCTGGATCGCCTCGTAGGTGTCGCGATCGAGGGAGGTCTCGTTCACCACGTCGCCGCCCTTCGCGCCGTAGTAGACGGCGCCGTGGGTGAGGTAGGTGAAGGGGTCGAGGAAGAAGTCGGCGACCCGGCCCAGCGCATCGCGCCCGTTCGACGGCCCGAGGAGCGGCAGGACCAGGTACGGACCGGCTCCGACGCCGTACCAGCCGAGGGTTTGGCCGAAGTCCTCCGCCGGCGGGCGGGCGAGCACCGGGTCAAAACGGGCAACGTCCCACAGACCGATACAGCCGGCGGTGGAATTGATGAGAAAACGCATGATCTCGTTCCCCGCCTGCCCGATCTTCCCCTGCAGGGCGTTGTTCACC
Source organism: Nitrospirae bacterium CG2_30_70_394 (assembly GCA_001873295.1). Taxonomy (GTDB): domain Bacteria; phylum CG2-30-53-67; class CG2-30-53-67; order CG2-30-70-394; family CG2-30-70-394; genus CG2-30-70-394. Next base: position 11,936 of record MNYW01000182.1, read on the forward strand.
ACCCGCGCGGGCGCGGTGAGGTTGGAAAAGAAGTTCGCCACCGATCGGCGCATCCCCTCGGGCAGGGTGCGCCAGCCACGCGCCACCGGCTTGAGGAGCCAGAAATAGAGGCGGTCGTTGAAGGTGAACAGCACCCGGTTCACTCCCTCGAACGGATCCGCCACCGCCCTCGCCTCCTCCTCCGCGAAGAGGTCGAGATCGGGGGCGGCCGCCGGCGCGACGCCGCCGGTGGGGCCCACCGAGCCTGCCGAGGCGGCGACCGATCGGGCGATCCAGGCGAGCAGGACCAGGAGGCGCAAACCGGTCACGGTCACTCCTTCTTCTCGAAGATGTACTTGGAGACAAGCTGCTCCAGGTTGATCGCCGACTCGGTCTCCTCGATCACCCCACCGGCAACGAGTCGCTCTTCCGCGCCACCCGGGGCGATGTCCACGTACCGGTCGCCGATGATCCCGGCGGTGCGGATCGAGGCAATCGAGTCCGCGGGGAGCTGCACCACCTGGTCGATCGCCAGACGCACCGTGGCGTCGTAGTGCTGCGCATCCAGGCCGACCGCCGCCACCTTGCCGATCGCCACCCCGGCAGCCTCCACCGGCGCCCCAACCTTCAGCCCCGAGATGGAGGTGAAGCGGGCGGTGAGGGTGTAGGTCGGCGGGTCGAGCCAGGGAAGATCTCCCAGGCGCACCGCCAGGTAGGCGAAGGCGAGGAAGCCCGCCACCATGAACAGCCCTACCGCCGCTTCGACCGTGAACCGCTTCATGGTGTCATCCCCTCTTCGAGGTCGCTGATGTAGAGGTGGCCCATGGTGGTCTCGACAAAGCGGCGCACCACTGGGTCCGTGGAGCGCTGAAACGCCTCCGCGCTACCGCCGCCGTGGAGGACGCCTCCGGCGAGGAGGACCACCCGATCGGCGAGCTTGAAGATCTTCGGCACGTCGTGGCTGACGATCACCGCCGCGTAGCCGAGTGCCTTCTGGCTCCGGTAGAAGAGGCGATAAATCTCGTTGGTCCGCGCCGCATCCAGGCCGGTGGTGGGTTCATCGAAGAAGACCACGTCCGGGTCCAACACCAAGGCGCGCGCCAACCCCACCCTTTTTTGCATGCCGCCGGAGAGCTGCGCCGGGAACTTGTGCTCCACGTCGTGAAGGTCCATGCGCTCCAGCCGGTCCAGCACCCGGCGGCGCACCTCGGCGTCGCCGGCGGTGGTGCGCTCGCGCAGGGGCAGGGCGACGTTGTCGAAGACGGTCAGCGAGTCGAACAAGGCAACACTTTGGAAGAGGACGCCGAAGTGGCTACGCACCTCGCGCAGGCGGCGCCCTCGCAGGTGGGCGAGGTCCTGGCCGAAGAGTCGCACCGCGCCACGATCGGGGCGCAAGAGGCCGAGCATGTGTTTGAGGATGACGCTCTTGCCCTCGCCACTCGGCCCGACGATCACCGTGGTCATACCCGCCTCCACCACCAAGTCGACGCCGCGCAGGACGTGCTGCTTGCCGAAGGACTTTTCCACCCCGGCGAGCTCGATCACCGGCGGGCCCAGCGCGGCGGGCGGGTGAGTGGCCACCACGAGAGTCGCGGTCGTCATCACAAGAGCACCGCGCTGATCAGGTAGTCACCGACAAGGATGGCAACCGAGGCGAGGACCACCGCGCTGGTGGTGGCACGACTCACCCCGGCGGCACCGAAGCCGCGGTCACCCGCCAGGTGCAGGTAGTACCCCTTGGCGGCGCAGATCCACACCACCAGGACCGCGAAGACCACCGACTTCACCAGCCCCATCTGCACGTCCACCCACGCCACCGAGCTCGCCATCCCCTGGAAGTACGCCCCCTCGTTCACCCCCAACAGCCCCACCCCCACCAGGTAGCCGCCGCCGATTCCCACCACGTCGTAGAGGCAGGTGAGGAGCGGGATGGCGATGAGACCCCCGAGGAGCTTCGGGGCGAGAAGGTAGCGGAAGGGGTCGATCGCCATGCACTCCAAGGCATCGATTTGCTCGGCGTTGCGCATGATCGCGAGCTCGGCGCAGATCGCCGAGCCGGCGCGGCCGATCACCATCAGGGCGGTGAGGGTCGGGCCGAGCTCGCGGAGGAGCGACAGGGCAACCGCCGAACCGAGTAGCCCCTCGGAGCCGAACTTCCTGAGGGTGTACGCCCCCTGCAGGGCGAGGACCATGCCGGTAAACAGACCGGTGAAGAGGATGACGAAGAGGGAGCGCACGCCAATGAAGTGGATCTGCTCCACCACCCGGTGTGGCCGGTAGGGTGGCGTCAAGGTGGCCGCGCCGGTCTGCACGAGGAAGGTCCCAAAGCGACCGAGTCGCGCCAGCCGGTCGAGGGCCGCGCCCCCGGCGGCCACAAGGAGGCGGAGCGGCCGGGGGCCCAGGGCCGGTAGGCCGAGGCCTGCGGGAATCCGATCGGAAAAGTCATGGGCCACGAGGAACCTCTCCCCCACCCACGGGGGCTATCGACGGATGAGCAAACCCGATGCCACCGGCGGCGCGCCCCCACTCCCTTGGGAAACCGGCCGTTGCTCCGCACCCCGACCCTAGCCTCCACCCCTTCCGTCGACCGAAACGCGGCACACCTCCGGGCCAGCGCGGCGTTGCCCTGGCCCGCGGCCGCGCCAGCGGCTACGGTCGTAACCCCTTCCCACCGGAGACCCCATGGACCTCTCCTTCCACGGCGCCGCGCGCAACGTCACCGGCTCCTGCTACCTCATCGAGGCGGCGGGCAAGCGCATCCTCATCGACTGCGGCCTCTATCAGGGCGGCCGCGAGCTGCATGAAGAGAACGCCGAGCCGTTCGGCTTCGATCCGGCGACGATCGACACCCTCCTCCTCACCCACGCCCACCTCGACCACTGCGGCCGCATCCCGCTGCTGGTCAAGGGCGGCTTCACCGGCGAGATCGTCTGCACCGCCGCCACCCGCGAGCTCGCCCGTCTGGTGCTGCTGGACGCCGCCCACATCCAGGAGGAAGAGGCGCGCTACCGCGCCCGCAAAGAGGCCAGACGCGGCGACCACGGCGGTGCGGAGCGGCCGCTGTACACCCTGCTCGACGCCCTCGCCTGCCTCGACGCCTTCCGCCGCGTGGCGGCCTACGGCCAGGAGGTGGCCCTCGCCCCGGGGATCCGCGCCACCTTCCTCGATGCCGGCCACATCCTCGGCTCCGCCTCGATCGTCCTCGACCTCGACGAGGGGGGGAGCCGCCACCGGCTCTGCTTCTCCGGCGACCTCGGCAACGGAGGCCGGCCGCTGTTGCGCGACCCAACGCCGCCCGCCGCGGCGGAGACCGTGGTGATGGAGACCACCTACGGCGACCGGTGTCACAAGCCGCTGGAGCCCTCCGTCGAGGAGCTGTGGCAGGCGATCACCGACACCTTCGAGCGCGGCGGCAACGTCATCATCCCCACCTTCGCCCTCGAACGCGCCCAGGAGCTCCTCTACTACCTGCGCCAGGGGATGGAGCAACGGCGCCTCCCGCACACCTTGCAGCTCTACCTCAACTCGCCCATGGCGATCTCCGCCACCGAGATCTTCAAGCGCCACCCGGACGGCTACAACGAGGCGACCCGCGCCCTGTTCCAAAACCACAGCGACCCCTTCGACCTACCCGGCCTCCACTTCACCCGCGACATGAACGAGTCGATCGCCCTGAACCAGATCCGCGGCGGTGCAGTGATCCTCGCCGGCGCCGGCATGTGCAGCGGCGGCCGCATCCGCCACCACCTGAAGCACAACCTGTGGCGGCGCGAGTCCACCATCTTGTTCGTCGGCTACGCCGCGCGCGGCACCCTGGCGCGGCAGATCATCGACGGCGCCAAAACGGTGCGGATCTTCGGCGAAGAGATCCCGGTACGCGCCACCATCCAGACCATCAACGGCTTCTCCGCCCACGCCGACCGCGACGAGCTCCGCGCCTGGCACCAGCAAATCCAAGGGGTCGCCCGCACCTTCCTCGTCCACGGCGACGAAGAGGCGATGGCCCGCTTCGCCCACCTGCTCCCCGCCAACACGGTGGAGATGCCGCGGCTCCATCAGCGCTACACCCTGTGATCTTGCCGGCGCGAGACCGAGGCAACCCGCCGCGCCGCCCTCGGCCACCGCGCGCTCGCGGGGTCGCCCCCCCCCCAGCAACCGGCTCAGAAAAACTCGACCACCACCCGCTTCGGAATGATCCCCGCCTCGGCGGCGCGGTCGAGAAAGAGCTGCACCGAGCGCCGGCCGGCGTCGCCGTAGTCGAGGGTGCGGTCGTTGACGTACAGGGCCACGAAGCGATCCGCGAGCGCCGGGTCCAGGCCGCGGCCATAGCGCATGGCGTGGACCAGGGCCTCGTCGCGGTGGCCGAGGGAGTAGCGGATGGAGGCCTCGAGGATCCGCGCCACCCGGGCCATCGCCGGCTCACCAAGGTCGCGGCGGATGGCGTTGCCCCCCAGCGGCAGGGGCAAGCCGCCGGTCTCTTCCGCCCACCACTCGCCCAGATCGACCACCTTGTGGAGGCCCGCCTGGGGGTAGGTGAGCTGGCCCTCGTGGATCAGGACCCCCGCCTCGTACTGGCCCCCGGCGACCAGGGCGGGGATCGCGTCAAACGGCGCCGTCGCGGTCATCACCCCCGGCGTGTGCAGGCGCAGGGCGAGGGCGGCCGAGGTGAGCTCGCCGGGGATCGCCACAGTCACCCCGGCAAGCCGTGCCGGGGCCAGCGGGGCGCGGGAGACGACCACCGGGCCGTACCCCTCGCCCATGCTTGATCCTGCGTTGAGCAGGGCGTAGCGGTCCGCCACGTGGGCAAAGGCGTGGATGGAGAGGGCGGTGATCTCCAACTCCGCCTTCAGCGCCCGCCGGTTGAGGGACTCGATCTCCTCGATCACGTGGGCGAAGCGATAGCCGCCCGTGTCGATCAACCCCTCGCCGAGGAGGGGGAACCACATGAAGGCGTCGTCCGGGTCGGGCGAGTGGCCGAGGCGGAGGATCGAGGCCATTGCCATGGAGAAGGCCGCGGATTTGGGGGAGAATCGGCCCGGCCCAGGAGGGCCACGGCCGCCCCCGCGGGCGGCGAAGGCTGACACCCAGCCGCCAGGAGGGCAACCATGGCCAACCCCGCGCCAGACACGGCCGCGTCAACTACCCCGGAGCGCGTCGCCCAGCCGATCTCCGCCTGGCCTGCGGAGCAGCGGCCGCGCGAGCGGCTGATTGCGCGCGGCCCCGCGGCGCTCACCGACGCCGAGCTCCTCGCCATCTTCCTGCGCGTGGGGGTGCGTGGCCTCACCGCGGTGGATTTGGCGCACCTGCTGCTGGCGCGCTTCGGCGACCTCCACGGCCTGTACCGCGCCCCGTTCGCCGAGCTCCTGCGCGTGCGCGGCCTCGGCCCGGCGAAGGCGGCGCAGCTCGCCGCGGTCCTCGAGCTCGGCCGCCGCTACCAGCGCGAGGTGCACGAGACGCGGCCGGTGGTTGGCGACGCCGCGGCGGCGTACGGCCTCCTCGCCCCCCACTACGCCGGCCGGCGCACCGAGGCGGTCACCCTGCTCTTGCTCGACAGCGGCAACGCCCTCCTCGCCCTGATCGACGTGGCGGAGGGGACCGTGGACGGCTCGGCGGTCTACCCGCGCGAGGTGGTGCGCCGGGTGATGGCCCACGACGCGACCGGCGTGATCCTCGCCCACAACCACCCCTCCGGCCGCACCCAGCCGTCCGCGGCGGACGTGAGCCTCACGCAGCGCATCGCCGCCGCCCTGCGCGCCATCGACGTGCGCCTGCTCGACCACCTGGTGTGCGGCGAGGCGGGGTTTTACAGCTTCGCCGACCACGGCGAGGCGGCCCTGCGGTAGAGGGCAGAGGTGCGGGGCAGGGCGAACCACCACGTTGACGCTCTAGCCGCGTCGATTCACCTTTTTGCGGTGGCTGGAAAAACGTAAAGGCGGCCATCCGCCTGCTGGAGGTCCAACGGTTCCTGCGCAACCGCGACCGGGCGACCGCCTTGGGGATCTCCGCCAGGCGGCGGTCATCACCTGCACCACCCGATGGCAGCGGGAGAGCGGGCGGGCGAGGGGGAGGGTGGGGGTGGGTTACCGGCGGCCGGGGGAGGCGCGGGGCGTTTCACCTACCCCACGGCGGGATGGACCGAAGACCAGGTGGGGCAAGAGCTGGTGGAGGTGATCGACGAGGGGGTGGGATCTTCTTCGTCTCCCAGGCCGCGGAGCCGTTCGAGATCGACAGCAACCCCCTGGCCTGGCGGGTCGACAATCTCCGCGCCATGGCGGTGAAGGAGATCGCGCCACCCACGGTGCACACCCGGGTCCGCTTCGCCTGATCCGTGGAGCGACCCTGCGACCTCGTTGCCCTCTGCAACCGCGACACGGAGGCGTAGGAGTTTGCGCACCCGCCGGTGCTTTGCCTCTTGGCCATCGGCGTCCACTTCGCCTCCCGTGCCAAGGCACAGCCTTGGCCACGGCCTGCCGCGGTTCCGCGAGGTCGTCCTCGACTTTGCTGGCGTGGCGGCGGTGGATCAGGGGTTCTGCGATGGGCTCTTCCGCGTCTGGGCCCGCGCCCATCCCGAGACTCGCCTCCTGCCGGTGAGGATGAAGAGGCGGTCGCCTTCATGGTGGAACGCGCCCGCCACCACCCGAGACCGCGCGGCGCGGGCCGCCGGTGCAACCGCCTCCTACCGCGACGCCGGTAAGACCTCGCACCGTCGTCCCGGTACCCCGGGAAGAGCCGTTTCCCCTCGGCGATCCCTCCCCACCGGGCCAGCCGCGCGCAGGGCGCCGGTGAGAAATCGGCGAGGAGTCTGGCGGAGGGTGGTTCACCGTCGCCACGGCGATGGACCCGCCTTCCAGGCGGAGTCGCTCACCGACCCCAGCGCCTTGGCCGCGTAGTTGCCGTCCATGATTCGCGCCCCTTGGCGTTCATCTGCGGCAATCTCTAAAAAACGTCTTCCTGGGGCTTTCGCCGGCGCCACCGTCCTCGACCCAACCGCCTGGTTCCACTGGCCGGCACCGTGAGTCCGACCGGCCGCCTAGAACACCGCCGCCGAGGCGCGGGCAAGGGCGAGGATCGTGTCGGGGAAGAGGCCAAGGGCGAAGACGCCGGCAATGGAGGCCGCCAAGGACCAGCGCATTGGGGTGGAGAGGAGGAGCTGGGGCTCACCCTCCGGGTCGCGCATGTACATGTAGACCACCACCCGCAGGTAGTAGTAGGCGGAGACCGCGGAGTTGAGCATCCCCACCACCGCCAGCCAGACGAGGTTCGCCTGCACCGCCCCCATGAAGATGTAGAACTTGCCGAAGAAGCCGGCGGTGGGCGGGATGCCGGCGAGCGACAGCAGGAGGACGAGCATCACCGCGCCGAGGGCGGGGTGGACCTTCGCCAGGCCGGCGAAGTGGTCGAGGCTGGCCCCCTCCGCCCCCTCGGTGCGGTTCAGCGCCGCCACCACGCCGAAGGCGCCGATGTTCATGAAGGCGTAGGAGAGCATGTAGAACATCACCGTGGCGGAGCCCGCGGCGCCGCCCACCACCACCCCCACGAGGATGTAACCGGCGTGGGTGACGGACGAGTAGGCGAGCATCCGTTTCACGTCGCGCTGCTGGATCGCCATCAGGTTGCCCACGGTCATGGTGATCACCGCGAGCGCGGTGAGCAGGCCGCTCCACAGGGGCGACTGGCCAGCGAGGCCACTGACGAAGATGCGCAGGATGGCGGCAAACGCCGCCGCCTCGGAGCCCACGGAGAGGAAGGCGGTAACCGGCGTCGGGGCGCCGGTGTAGACGTCGGGGCTCCAAAAGTGGAACGGCACCATGGAGACCTTGAAGCCGAGGCCAACGATCACCATGACGATCGCCAAAGCGAGCGGCGCGGCCATCGCCTCGGGGTGGGCGGCGAGGAAGGTGTGGATCTCCGGGATCGAGGTGGTGCCGGTGATCCCGTAGATCAGGGAGAAGCCGTAGAGCAGAAAGGCGGAGGAGAAGGCACCGAGGATGAAGTACTTGAGCGCCGCCTCGTTCGACCCCAGCCGGCCGCGCAAAAATCCCACCAGGCAGTAGAAGGTGATCGACATGAGCTCCAGGCCGACATAGACCACCATCAGATCGCGTGCCGAGGCCATCACCATCATCCCCAGCACGGCAAAGAGGAGCAGGGTGTAGTACTCGCCGTGCTCCATCCCCTCCTGGCGCAGGTAGCTCCCCGAGTGGAGGATCGCGAGGACCGCGGCGAGGAGGAAGACCCACTTGAAGAAGAGGGCAAAGTTGTCGACCGCGTAGCTCCCGGCAAAGGTCACCACCGGCTGGTCCCACAGGGGGATCAGGGTGGCGCCGGCGACCACCAGGATGAGGATCGCGATCGCCGCCAGGGAGCCCTTGTTCTCCTCCTGGACGGTGAAACTCAGGAGCAGGTGGCCGAGGCCGAAGACCAGCAGGCAGAGCTCGGGGAGGATCGCGGCGTAGTGGATGGCGGGCATCATGGGAGGACCCCAATGGAGGCGACGCTCACCGGCGCCTGGGCGATCAGGTGGTTCACCGTGGGGTGGAGGATGGCGAGAAAGGGGTCGGGGTAAACGCCGATCCACACCGCCAAGACCACCAGGGGGGCGAGAACGACGAACTCCCGGACGTTCATATCCACGAGGGCGAAGTTCTTCGGGTTGTCGAGCTTGTTGAACATCACCCGCTGGAACATCCACAGCATGTAGCCGGCGCCGAGGATGATCCCAAAGGCGCCGACCACCGCGAACATGCGAAACGGCGAGTGGAAGACCCCGACTAGGGTGAGGAACTCCCCGACGAAGCCGTTGAGCCCCGGCAGGCCGATGGAGGACATGGTGAAGATTGAGAAGAAGACCGCGTAGATCGGCATCACCCGGGTCAGGCCGCCGAACTCGGAGATCAAGCGGGTGTGGCGCCGCTCGTAGAGGATGCCCACCAGGAGGAAGAGGGCGCCGGTGGAGATCCCGTGGTTGATCATCTGCAGGATCCCCCCCTCCATCGCCTGCTGGTTGAGGGCGAACAGGCCGAGGGTGATGTAGCCCATGTGGGAGACGGAGGAGTAGGCGACCAGCTTCTTCAGGTCCTTCTGGGCCAGGGCCATGAGTGCCCCGTAGACGATCGCGATCCCCGACAACACCATGATCATGGGCAGGAAGCGCGGCAGGGCCGCAGGGCACATGGGGATGGCGAAGCGGAGGAAGCCGTAGGTCCCCATCTTCAGGAGCACCCCGGCGAGAATCACCGAGCCGGCGGTGGGTGCCTCCGTGTGGGCGTCGGGCAGCCAGGTGTGGAAGGGGAACATCGGCACCTTCACCGCGAAGGCGACGAACAAGGCGGCGAAGATCCAGCCCTGCATCGCCGGCGCGTAGGTCGGCACGAGGTGGGTGATGGTCTGGATGTCGAAGGTGTGGCCCGCGGCAACGTACAAGACGAGGATCGCCACCAGCATGAGGACCGAGCCGGCGAGGGTGTAGAGGAAGAACTTCACCGCCGCGTACACCCGCCGCTCGCCGCCCCACACCCCGATCAGGAGGTACATGGGGACGAGCATCGCCTCCCAAAAGAGGTAGAAGAGGAAGAAGTCGAGGGCAATGAAGACGCCGATCATGCTGGTCTCCAAAACCAGCATGGCGATCATGAACTCCTTCACGTGGCGGGTGACCGCCGTCCAGGTGGAGAGGAGGGCGAGCATGGAGAGCAGGGTGGTGAGGAGGATCAAGAGGAGCGAGATCCCGTCGATCCCCACGTGGTAGTCGACGCCGAGCGACGGGATCCACGCCTGCTTCTCCACGAACTGCATCGCCGCGCGGGTGCGGTCGAAGCGCGTGGCGAGGGGCAGCGAGGCGAGGAAGGTCACCACCGAGGTGGCAAAGGCGACGTGGCGAGCGGCCGCCGCGTTGTCGCGCCGAACGCCGAGCAGGATGGCCACCGCCCCCACCAGGGGAAGGAAGGTGACGATCGACAGGATGGGAAGGGCCATGGGGACGACCTGACCTAGAAGAGTTGCAAGGGCGCGGCAGCGGGGATCACAGCCAGGTCGCCAGGGCGACCACCGCCAGGACGACCACCCCGGTGACCATGGCGGTGGCGTAGTTGTTCACCCGGCCGGTCTGGAGCGGGCGCAGGAGCGCGCCCAGGTCGCGCAGCAGGATGGCCGTACCGTTGACGATGCCGTCGATGACGAAGACGTCGAAGCCGCGGTGGAGCAAGTCGGCGAGCCTCTTGATCGAGCGGACCAAGCAGAGGTCGTAGAGCTCATCCACGAAGTATTTGTTCAGGAGCACGCCGTGGACCATCGGGAAGCGGCGGCCGAGGGCCACCGCCGCCTCGGGACGGACGACGTAGAGGGCGAAGGCGATGGCGATCCCCACCACCCCCACCGCCACCGACAGCCCCATGAGTGCCCACGCCACCGCCGCGGCGAGTTCGTGGGCGTGGCCCGCCTGGCCATGGCCGAAGGCGGGGCTCAGGAAGGGGAGAATCCCCCCGCCCAGGTGGACCACGGACGGACCACCGAGGAGTTCGGGCCAGCCGACGAGGCCGGCGACGCAGGAGAAGAGGGCGAGGACCACCAAGGGGCGGGTCATGGAGACCGGCGACTCGTGGATCTTCGGCGCCGCCTCCGCCGGGTAGCGGGCGCGCCCATGGAAGGTCATGAAGATCAGCCGGAACATGTAAAACGCGGTCATCAGGGCGGCCAATGCCCCCCCGCCCCAGAGGACGAGGCCAAGGCGGTCACCGTGGGCAAAGGCGCGCTCGAGGATCAGGTCCTTGGAGCAGAAGCCGGCGAGCGGCGGGATGCCGGCGATCGCTAGGGCGCCGACCACGAAGGTGCGGTAGGTGACCGGCATCTGCGTGCGCAGACCGCCCATGTTGCGCATGTCCTGCGGGTCCGCATGCACCCCGGCGGCGTGGAAGCCGTGCTCAACCGAGTGGATCACCGCCCCCGAGCAGAGAAAGAGGAGCCCCTTGAAGAAGGCGTGGGTCATCAGGTGGAAGGCGGCGACGCCGTAGGCACCCAACCCGGCGGCGAGGAACATGTAGCCGAGCTGGCTCACCGTCGAGTAGGCGAGCACCCGCTTGATGTCGTTCTGCACCAGACCAATGGAGGCGGCGAACAGGGCGGTGAAGCCGCCCACCACCGCCACCGTGTCCGCCGCCACCGGCGCGAGGTCAAAGAGGGCGGCGCAGCGCGCCACCATGTAGACGCCGGCGGTGACCATGGTCGCCGCGTGGATCAGGGCGGAGACCGGGGTGGGGCCCTCCATGGCGTCGGGGAGCCAGACGTGGAGGGGGAACTGCGCCGACTTGCCCATCGCGCCCACGAACAGGAGCAGGCAGATGAGGGTGAGGGTCGGGACCTCCATCCCCAACAAGGCGATGTTCTGGCCGGCGACCTCGCCGGCGCGGGCGAAGACCTGGTGGTAATCGAGGGTCCCGAAGGTGACCCAGATCAGGAAGACACCGAGGCCAAAGCCGAAGTCTCCCACCCGGTTCACCACGAACGCCTTCTTGCCCGCATCCGCTGCCGAGCGTTTCTCGTACCAAAAACCGATCAGGTAGTAGGAGCACACCCCCACCAGCTCCCAGCCGACATACAGCAGCAGGAAGTTGTTCGCCAACACCAGCAAGAGCATGGAGAAGGTGAACAGGGACAGGAAGGTGAAGAAGCGGCGGTAGCCCGGATCGTTCGCCATGTAGCCGGTGGAGTAGACGTGGACCGCCGAGGAGATCCCGGTGACCACCACCAGCATCATCGCGGTGAGGGGGTCCACCTGCACCCCGACGGTCACCGCAAAGGTGCCGGCTCCAATCCAGGTGTAGAGGTCGCCGTACAGGAAGGGGGTGGAGCCCGGGTGGGTCAGGAGCCCGGCGACCATGCCGAGGGAGAGGGCGAGGGCGGCGAGGACCGCGGCGGTGGCGATGCGGTGGCTCCACGGCCTGGGGTAGAAGGTGCTGAACAGGCCATTCACGAGAAAGGCCAGAAGCGGCAAGACGAGGATCCAGACGGTGGTGGTCATGGTGGTCAGCTTTCGGCGTTCAGCATTCAGCGCGTGTGCAAACGGAACTCGGCCTGCCGCAATCCGTGCCCCCCGCCTCCCGCAGGCGGTGCACCGGCCGCTGAAACTCCCCTCACCACTTCAACAGGTTGAACTCGTCCACATTCAGGGTCGGCTTGTTGCGATAGAAGGCGATGATGATCGCCAGCCCCACCGCCGCCTCGGCCGCCGCCACGGTGAAGACAAAGAGGACGAAGACCTGCCCGGTGAGCGACTCCAGATGGCGGGAGAAGGCGACCAGGTTGAGGTTCACCGCGTTGAGCATCAGCTCCAGGGACATGAAGACCTGGATCATGTTGCGCCGCGTCAGCACCCCCACCATCCCGAGGGTGAAGAGGAGGGCGGAGAGGCACAGAGGCCACTGGAGGGGGATCGGACCGGACATCAAAGCCTCCGCTTGGCAAGGAGGATCGCCCCGACCATCGCCACCAACAGAATCAACGAGGCGACCTCGAAGGGCAGGAGGTAGGTGGTGAACAGGACCCCCGCCACCGACTCGACGTTGCCCTGGCTGGCGAGAAGGGCGGCGGTGGCGCTCCCGTGGGTACCCGCGAAGGTACCGCGGGCGAGGGTCACGACCAGGATCGCCCCCATCACCCCAGCGATCAGCGACGCCACCGTCGCCGAGGCGTGGCGCTGGCGCACCTTCGCCAGCTCGCGCACGTCCAAGAGCATGATCACGAAGAGGTAGAGGATGAGGATCGCTCCGGCGTAGACCATCACCTGCAAGGCGGCGATGAACTCGGCGTTGAGCAGCAAAAAGATCCCCGCCATGTGGACGAAGAAGGCGAGCATCCACAACGCCGCGTGCAACAGGTTGGAGCGGGTCACCATCGCCGCGCCGCACCCCAAGGCGGCGACCGCGAAGTAGAGGAAGAAGAGGTGCTCAGCCATGGACTCTCTCCCCGAGGGCATTGATCGACTCGACCGGTCCGGCCGGCTCCCCGGCGAGGAGCTGGTCGAGGGTGAGGATCATGCCCCGGCGCGAGTAGGCGGCAAGGTCGACCATCTGAGTGTCCATGCGGATCGCGTCCTCCGGACACGCCTCGACGCAGAAGCCGCAGAAGACGCACATGCCGAGGTCGATGTCGAACCGCTTCGGCCGCTTCTCGATGTTCGGGTCCGGATCCTCCTCGGCGACGATGTAGATGCAGCGCGCCGGGCAGATGGTCTCGCACATCATGCAGCCGACACAGCGCGGGCTGCCGTCGTCGCGGCGGACGATCCGGTGGCGGGTGCGCGAGCGCGGCGGGAGGTAGCGCCGCTCCTCCGGGTACTGGACGGTGACCGCGGCCTGCCTCCCCTTGGCCAGACCGACGAGGTGGAGGAAGTGATAGCCCATGTTGCGGAAGAAGTGGACGGTGGTGATCCACACCCCGCGCGCCGCCTCCACCACGTAGACCCGCTCCCAGAAGGTCAGCGGCCCGCGCTTGACCCCGCCGGCGGGGGTCACGGTACCCGGCTTGCGTGCGACCGCTTCCACTACAGCGCCTCGATGAGGAGGATCACCAGACCGGTGAGCGCGATGTTGGCCAACGAGACCGGCAGCATCCGCTTCCAGCCGAGGTCCATAAGCTGGTCGTAGCGAAAGCGCGGCAGGGTCCAGCGGATGGTCATCAGCAGCCAGCAGAACGCGATCACCTTCACCAGGAAGGAGACCACCTGAATGGCAACCACCGCGTAGTGGCCCACCGCCACCTCCGCCCCCCACGGGAAGACGAAGCCGGACGCCTGCAGGTAGGGGAACTGCCAGCCGCCGAAGAAGAGGGTAGTGGTGAGGGCCGCGACCATCACCGTCTCCACGAAGTCGGCGAGCAGGAACATGCCGAACTTGGTCCCTGAGTACTCGGTGAAGTAACCGATGATCTCGCTCTCCCCCTCGGGCAGGTCGAAGGGGATCCGCTTGGTCTCCGCCAGGGCGGCGGTGAAGAAGAGGATGCAGCCGAGGGGCTGGACGAAGACCCCCCACTTCGGCAGCCACCCCCACAGAAGCGCCCCCTGGCCGCGGACGATCTCCTGCATGTCCAGCGAGCCGTAGACCATCACGATGCCGATCACCGTGGCCCCCAGGGTCACCTCGTAGGAGATCATCTGGGAGACACCGCGCACCGCACCCAGGAAGGCGTAGTTGTTGTTCGACGAGACGCCGGACAAGACGATGCCGTACACCCCAAGGCCGGCCATGGCAAAGATGAAGACGAAGCCGACGTTCAGGCTGGCGACCTGCAACGCGATGTCACGGCCGGCAACGTGCAGGGTGTCGCCGAAGGGGATCGCCGCGAAGCCGGCGAAGGCGAAGAGGAGATAGAGGAACGGCGCTACGGCGTGCAGCCACTTCATCCCGCCCACCGGTGACCAGTTCTCCTTCGCCACCAACTTCAGCAGATCCGCGATCGGCTGGAAGAGGCCAAGGTAGATGATCGGGCGCAGGAGCGGGTTGAGCCAACGCCACAGCGGCGAGTTGAGGGTGAAGCCGGCGCGGTTCGCCCCCCACCGGTCCTGGATCACCGCCGACTGCTTGCGCTCCACCCACGAATGGATGCCGGCGATGTTGATCACGATCAGCATCATCACCACCGCCAGCCCCGCCTTGATCGCCAGATCCATCCACATCACACCACCTCCGTGGGCTGGGGGGCGCCGGAGCCAAGCAGTGCGCCGCGGCGGCCGAGGTTGTCGTGGCTGAGGCCGGCGAAGGGGGCGAGTTGGGAGGCGAGGGCGGCGAAGATGTCGTCCTCGAAGGCGAAGTCGAAGGGATGGCCGAGGCGGCCGGCGAGTTCCAGCAAGAGCCGCCACGTCTCCACCGCGCCTCGAATCGGCGGCACCGCCACCCGCAACCGCTGCACCCGGCCGGCGTGGTTGGTGAAGGTGCCCTCCACCTCCGCGTGGACTGAGCCCGGAAGCAGCACATGCGCCTGCGCCGCCGCCTTGCCCGGGTGGGTGGCGATCACCGTGAGGTGGTCCACCTCCGCCTTCAGGCCGGTGAGGTCCGCCTCGCCCACCACCACCACCGCCTTCACGCCGTGCGCCTTCACCCACCCCACCGGGTCGCGCACCTCCGTGCCGAGGATCTCCTGGGCGCCGCGCGTGTTCGGGCTCTGGTCGGCGAGGAGGAGGAGGTCATCCTGCTCCCCCTGGGGCGGCGCGAGGTAGGCGGCGTGGCCGCCGAGGGCGCCGGCGAACAAGGCGCGGGCGAGGAAGAGCTCCTCGTTGGTGGCGGTGGTGGCACACAAAACCGCCACCGCGGCCGCCGCCCGTTTGAGGGCCGCGGCGCTCGCGTCGAGGGCCTGCTCCACCGCCACCGGCCGGCCGTCCACCGCCGCGCTGTCGACCCGCTCATGGTCGATCTGCTTGTAGCTGTAGCGGCCCGCATCGCACATCCACCACTGGTTCACCGCCGGGTTCTCGCGCGGTTTGTAGCGCATCACCCGGGTGCCGCCTGCCTTGTGCGGGCGGTCACGGTTGACGTGGATGGTGATGTTGCAGCCGCGCGCGCAGCCGGTGCAGATGGAGTCCACCGCGGTGAGGTACCAGACGCGGCACTTGAAGCGAAAGTCGCGGTCGGTCAAAGCGCCCACCGGACAGAGGTCCACCACACAGCCGGCGTACCGATTGTCGAGCCAGGCGCCGGGGGCGAGGGTGATCTCCGAGTGGTCGGCGCGCTCGGTGATCCCGAGCTCGTGGGTGTGGGTGATCTCATCGGTAAAGCGAACGCAGCGGGAGCAGAGGATGCACCGCTCGCTGTCGAGCATGATGTTCGGGCCGATCTGCTTCGCCTTCGCCCGCTTTTTCACCTTGTCCTCGTCGACCCGCGAGCCGGCGGTGCCGTGCTCCATGTAGTAGTTCTGGAGCTTGCACTCACCCGCCTGATCACAGACCGGGCAGTCGAGGGGGTGGTTGACGAGGATGAACTCGAGTATCGCGGCGCGGTACTCGCGGCACTTGTCGTTGTCCGTGTGCACCACCATCCCGTCCGCCGCCTGGGTATGGCAGGCGATCATCATCTTCGGGACGCCCTCCACCTCCACCAGACACATGCGGCAGTTGCCGGCAATGGAGAGGCCGCGGTGGTAGCAGTAGTGGGGGATGTGAATGGCGAGACGGCGCGCCGCTTCGATCAGGGTGGTCCCCGGGGCGACCTCCACCTCGCGTCCGTCGATGGTCAGCTTGGGCATGGCTTCTTGTCTGTCGGTACGCCGGTGGGATCCGCGGTCGTCAGCCGGCGACCCGCGCGCCACTCACCCTGGAGTGGCCGGTGCGGCAGTAATACTCAAACTCGTCGCGGAACTTCTCCACGAACCCCATCACCGGCCACGCGGCCGCGTCGCCGAGGGGGCAGATGGTGGTGCCGGTGATCTTGCGGGCGATGGAGTCGAGGTTGTCGGTATCCTCGGCGCGGCCGTGGCCGGCGAGGATCCGCTCGACGATCCGGCGCAGCCAGCCGGTCCCCTCGCGACACGGGGTGCACTGGCCGCATGACTCGTGGGCGTAGAACTGGGTGATGGTGCGCATCGCCTCCACCATGCAGACCGACTCGTCCATGACGATGAGGCCGGCGGAGCCGAGCATGGAACCGACCTGCTTCAGCCCCTCGAAGCTCGCCTCCGTATCGAGCTCGTCCGGCTTGAGCACCGGCGCGGAGAGGCCACCGGGGATCACCGCCTTGAGCTTCGCCCCGCCGCGCACGCCGCCGGCGTAGTCGTCGATGAGCTGGCGCAGGGTGACCGACGGCGAGGCCTCGAAGATGCCCGGCCGGTTCACCTGGCCGGAGACGCAGTACAGCTTGGTGCCCCCCTGGGTCGGGACGCCGAGGTCGAGGAAGGCACCGGCTCCGAGGCGGAGGAGGTGGGGAACGAGGGCGAGGGTCTCGACGTTGTTGATCACCGTCGGGCAGCCATTCAGCCCCACCAGGGCGGGGAAGGGCGGCTTCAGGCGCGGGTGGCCCGGCTTGCCCTCCAGCGACTCCAACAGCGCCGTCTCCTCGCCGCAGATGTAGGCGCCGCCGCCCCGGTGGACCACCACGTCGAAGGCGAAACCGCTCCCCATCACGTCGGGGCCGAGGTAGCCGCGGTCGTACGCCTCGGCCACCGCCCCCTCCATGCGCGCGATCGGCAGGTCGAACTCGCCGCGCACGTAGATGTACGCCTTGTGGCAGCCCACCGCCTTGGCGCAGATCAGCATCCCCTCGAGGAGCATGTGCGGCTCGTAGGTGAGGAGGTACTTGTCCTTGAAGGTGCCCGGCTCGCCCTCGTCCGCGTTCACCGCCAGGTAGACCGGCTTGGCGCCGCCCTTCGGGATGAACGACCACTTCATCCCGGTGGGGAAACCCGCGCCACCGCAGCCCCGCAGCTTCGCCTGCTTCACCTGATCGATCACCGCCTCCGGCGCCATCTCCGCCAGAACCCGGCGCGCCTGCTCGTAACCGCCGCGCTCCAGGTAGTGGTCGAGGTGGAAAGAGACCTCGGAGCCGAAGTTCGCCGACAGCAGCTTGGGCGCGCTCATCCCATCCCCCCGAAGATCTCCCGCACGCGCGCCCGGTCGAGGCGGCCGTAGTAGCGGTCGTTCACCTGCATCACCGGCGCCTCCTCGCAGGCGGCGAGGCACTGGACCACGGAGAGGGTGAAGCGGCCATCGGCGGTGGTCTCGCCCACGCCGATGCCGAGCTCCTCCGAGATCATCGCGAGGGTCTCCTTGGCGCCGCACAGGGAGCAGGAGAGGTTGCCGCACACCTGCACATGGTGGCTCCCCACCGGCCGCTGGTTGTACATGGTGTAGAAGGTCACCGTCTCGCGCACCCAGATGACCGGGATCTCCAGCTCGGCGGCGATCACCCGCTCCATCTCCTGGGAGACGTAGCCAAAGCGGCGCTGGAAGGCCCACAGGATCGGCATCAGGGCCGCGCGCGGCGTCTCGTAGCGGCCGCGGATCGCGTCGCACTCGGCCTTCAGCTCCTCCGGGAAGGTGGTGATCTCCACCTCCTTCGCCGCCAGAGCGGCGGGCAGCTCGACGTTGGCGTGCGGATCAACAGACACCGAAGGCTCCAATAGAGGCGGGCGCCGTAGCGGCCCTCGACCCGGACCGGCCCGCAACCCGGGTGCGGCCGGGGTACGGGTTGGACGCGGAGCCCAGGTGCGGAACCGGCCCGGCGAGGAACACAGACCGGCGCCCGCGGGTAGACCGAGCCACCGTCTCTCCCCGTGGCCTCATCGATCGAGCTCCCCGGCGATCATGTTCACCATTCCGAAGATCGGGGTGATGTCCGCCACCATGTGGCCCACCAGAATCTCCGGGATCGCCGCAACGATCGGGAAGCAGGGCGGGTGGCAACGGACCCGATACGGCCGGTCGGTGCCGTCGGAGACGACGTAGAAGCCAAGCTCGCCGTTCGCCCCCTCCACTACGCCGTACGCCTCGCCCGCCGGGGGCGCAAGACCGTGGCCGGTCATCACCAGCTTGAAGTGGTTCATCAGCCCCTCGATGGAGCCGTAGGTGGCCTCCTTCGACGGCAGCAGCACGTGCTTGTCGGGACAGGTGACCTGCTCGATTTCGCCGCGGTGGGTGCCGTCGAGGGTCGGGTCGGCAACCACCCGCAGCTCCTGCACCTGAGCGGTATGGCCGCGCTTCGCCTCCTCCACCAAGTCGGCACCGGTGAGCTCGCGGCCGCTCTCATCGACCGCCACCGCCCCCTTGGGCATCTGCTCGAGACACTGCTCGACCATGCGCATCGACTGTTCCATCTCGGCGAAGCGCACCGCGTAGCGCTCGTAGTTGTCGCAGTGGCCGTCGCCGATCGGGACCTCGAAGTCGAGGCGGTCGTAGATCGAGTACGGCTGGTCGCGCCGCAGGTCCCAGTCGACGCCGTTGGCGCGGGCGAACGGCCCCTGGATGGCGTAGGCGAGGGTCCGCTCCTTCGAGAAGACCCCCACGTCGCGCATCCGGTCGACGAAGATCCGGTTGCGCGATAGAAGCTTGTCGCACTCCACGAGGATCTCGCGGGTGCGCGCGAACGCCTTGTGCACCGCGTTGCTGAAGCCATCCGGGAGGTCCGCCTTCACCCCGCCGATGCGGCCAAAGGAGACCGTCAGCCGCGCCCCGGTGACCGCCTCGATCAGGTCGTAGATGATCTCCCGCGCCTCCACGTAATAGAGGAAGGCGGTAAAGGCGCCGAGCTCCATGGTCGCCGCGCCAACGCAGGTGAGGTGGTCGGCGATGCGGCCAATCTCGCTCATGATCACCCGCACGTACTCGCCGCGCTCGGGGACGGTGATCCCCATGAGCTTCTCCACCGCGATGCAGTAGCCCTGGTTGTTGATCGGCGGCGAGACGTAGTTCAGGCGGTCGGTGTAGGGGATCACCGTGAGGTAGCTCCCCTGCTCCGCCATCTTCTCGAAGCCGCGATGGAGGTAGCCGATCTCGCAATCCGCCTTGACGATCGACTCGCCGTCGAGCTCAAGGACGAAGCGCACCACCCCGTGCATCGATGGATGCGACGGCCCCAGATTGAGGAGCATGGTGCGGGTGGTCAGGGGGTGCTCGGCGATGGCGCGCATTGGCAGGCAGGCTGGGTGGGACGGGAGAGGAAGGGGGGCGGGGGTGACCGGAAGACCACCGGCCTAGTTCACCGGCCCAACCAAGGGCTGGCGTTTGTCGACCCGGTAGTCCTTGCGCAACGGAAAGCCGACGAACTCGTCGTACATGAGGATGCGGCGCAGGTCTGGGTGGCCCTCGAAGCGCACCCCGTACATGTCCCACACCTCGCGCTCGTACCAGTTGGCCGACGGCCACAGGTCGCAAAGCGACGGAACCACCGGGCTCTTGCCGTCCACCGGAACCTTCAGCCGCAGGCGCTCGCGGCGGCGGTGGGAAAGGAAGTGGTAGACCACCTCGAAGCGCGGCTTGCGGCGCAGGTAGTCCACCGCGGTGACATCCATGAGGATCTCGAAGCCGTGGTCCAGATCGTCGTGGAGGAAGGTCGCCACCGCGCGCAGCGCCTCGGGCCCGATCACCACCGTGTCATCACCCCGAAAGGCGTGGGTCTCGAGGATCGCCGCGGGGAAGCGCTCGCGCAGGCAGGCCACGGTCTCCGCCATCACCCCTCCACGCTCTCTTTTACCCACTCGCCGCCGCGGCGCGACTGGCGCTCGGTCTGGATCTTCTCGTGCAGCTTGATCACCGCGTCGAGGATCGCCTCCGGCCGCGGCGGGCAGCCGGGGATGTAGACGTCCACCGGGATGATCGTGTCGATCCCCTGGACCACCGCGTAGTTGTTGTAAAAGCCGCCGGTGCAGGTGCAGACGCCGATGGCGATCACCCACTTGGGCTCGCACATCTGGTCATAGATCGTCTTCAGGACCGGCGCCATCTTGTGGTTGATCGTCCCCACCACGAACAGGACGTCGGACTGGCGCGGCGTCCAACGCGGCCAACCGGCACCGAAGCGGTCGAGGTCGTAGTGCGAGCACGACGCCGACATGTACTCCATGGAGCAACAGGCGGTGGCGAAGGGGTACTGAAAGAGCGACCAGCGGCGCGCCCAGCCAAAGAGCTCATCCGACCTGGAGGTGAACCAGCCTTGATCGGCCATGGTCTCAGTCCCAGTTGAGGGCGCCGCGACGCCAGGCGTAGGCGAGCCCGACACCGAGCACCGCGAGGAAGATCATCATCTCCACGAAGGCGAAGAGGCCGAGTTTCCGGAACAGGGTCGCCCACGGATAGAGGAACATCATCTCCACGTCGAAGACGACGAACAGAATCGCAACCATGTAGAACTTGACGTCAAACCGCCCACTGGGCAGCTCAAAGGGCGGCTTGCCGCACTCCACCGGCTGCTCCTTGTAGCCGAGGCGCACCCGCGGCCCGAACGGAACGCCGAGGGCCCAGATCAGCCCGGCGAAGCCGGCGGCAAACAGGGCGAAGATCAGAAGACCGCTGTATTCCATCGTGGGTGGGCGCGAGAGGCGCAACGGGAAACAGCTAGACGCAGGCGGGAGGGACGCGTCGCTTCGAAGGGCGGCGATACTACCAAAGCGAGACCCCTTTGCAACGGGCCCGCGACTCCCCCCGGGGGGCGCCTCCCGCCGCTTTCCGCCCCTGGCCATCCCCATGACCCCGCACCCCACGCGGGGCGAGCGGAAGCAGGAGCGGCGGGTGGGCTACTCCGTAGCCCCGTGGGGGGCGGCGCCGCGACCCACCCACCGCGCGGCGACTCGCACGGCGCCACCGAAGCGACCGGCCATGGGTCAGGGTCGCACCCTCCCCACCCAGCGCGCGGCTAGTCGCGCACCGCCACCCGAACCGAAGACGGCGCCACGCGGTTACCCTGCATCCCGGGCTGGGCCGCCTGGTTGTAGGCCGCGCGCAGGAACTCACGCGCGAAGTGCTCGATCACCGGCTGGGTGGCGACATTCGGCAGCCCCACGTCGATCACCGCCCAGTAGCTCAGCCGCACGTGGTCGCCCTGCCCCTGGACGATCAGCGTCCCATTGAGTTTCGCGAAGCTGCCCTCGACCTGGCGCCACGCCAGGGTGTGGCCGCCGAACCGCTCTACCTCCAGCCGTGCCCACTGCTGGCCGGCGGGCCACGGGAGGTTGAGGGTCACGAAGACATCCTGGGTTCCGTTCACCGGGTCGACGGAGAGGGGATAGCTCTCGGTGATCCACGGATGGAGCGCCGGATAGCTGGCGAGATCACACAGGACGCGGCATAGCCCTGGGCCGATCGCACCGAAATCCGCCTCCACGTGGAGGATCTGCTCGTGCGGCGTCCCCCCCGCGGAAAATCCCGCGTCGATCCTCGGGAACGGCGGCGCCGCGGCGGCCGCGACCGCAACCATCCACACCGCCACGGGCAGTGCCGCAAGAGCCATTTTGTTCGCCAAGTTTCGCATCGATTTCTTCTTCTCAAGCAAGCCCCGAAAACAAACCATAACTTTGCCTTTCGGCGTCTACAAAGGCCCACTTCAGGGGGGAGAGCCTAAAAACCCAAGAACGATTCTTCATAATCTTGAATAGCCTGTAGTAACAACGTCTTATGAACATAAACAGAAATGTCTGCTGACCGCTTCGGAACTCATGGATGCGTTCGGATGAGCCCACGGAAGTCCCCTTCGGCAACCCGCCGAGCAGGCTCCACCGACCCTTGATCGGCCCGCCTGATCCCTCTGCCGCCACCCTAACGGTCCGCCCTTTCCACCCCCCCTCCGCGGCGCTACCATTTCGCCCCCATGCCGTACCTCGCCACCACCGCCGCCGACCGTGTGGCCATGCTCGCCGCGGTCGGTGCCAGCGACTGCGACGCCCTCTTCGCCTCGATTCCGGCGCGCCTGCGCACCTCCCAACCCCTGGCACTGCCGCAGCCCCTGGCGGAGCTCGACCTGCACCGCCACCTGCTCGAGCTGGCGCGGCAAAACCGCGGCGCGGAGCTTCTCTGTTTTGCCGGCGGTGGCGCCTACGACCACGCGATCCCGGCGGCGGTAGACGCCCTGGTGGCGCGCGGCGAGCTCCTCACCGCCTACACCCCGTACCAGCCAGAGATCAGCCAGGGGAGCTTGGCGATCACCTTCGAGTTTCAGACCCTCATCGCCCGCCTCACCGGCCTACCGGTGGCCAACGCCGGCATGTACGACGGTGCCTCCGCGTTGGCCGAGGCGTGCCTCATGGCCCTGCGCACCAGCCACCGCAACCGGGTGGTGGTGGAGGCCTCCCTCCACCCCGACTGGCTGGCGGTGGCCCGCACCTACCTCGCGGGCAGTGGCGCCGAGATCGTGGTCGCACCCGGCGACGCGGCGGTCGCGGCGCTGGACGAGACCGTGGCCTGCCTGGTGGTCCAAACCCCAGACTTTCTCGGCCGCGCCCGCGACCTCACCGGCTGGGGCGCGGCCGCCCACGCGGCCGGCTCCCTGCTCCTCACCGCCTGCGACCCCCTCGCCCTGGCGCTCCTCAAGCCGCCGGCCGACTGGGGCGCGGACATCGCGGTGGGCGAGTGCCAACCCCTGGGGCTGCCGCTCGCCTTCGGCGGCCCCTACCTCGGCTACCTCGCGGCCACCACGGAGCTGGTGCGCCAGATGCCCGGCCGCCTGGTGGGACGCACCGTCGATTGCCACGGCAACCCCGGCTACGTCCTCACCCTACAGGCCCGCGAGCAGCACATCCGGCGGGCGCGCGCCACCTCCAACATCTGCTCTAACCAGGCCCTCATGGCCGCCCGCGCCACCATCCACACGGCCCTCCTCGGCCCCGCGGGGCTGGCGCGGGTGGCGGCCGCCTGCGCCGAGGGCGGAGCCCGCCTGCGCACCGCGCTGCTAGCGATCGACGGGGTCGAGGCGGTGGGCGAGCCACCCCACTTCCGGGAGTTCGCCGTGCGCCTGCCGGTGGCGGCGGAAGAGTTCGTCGCGACGCTTGCCAAGCGCGGCCTGCTCGCCGGCGTCCCACTCGCGCGCTGGGACGCGGACCGCCCCAACGACCTGCTCGTCGCGGTCACCGAAAAGCGCAGCGAAGCAGAGCTGGCGGCCTACGTGGCCGCCGCCCGTGCCGCCTGTACGGAGCTGGGCCGCTGATGGAGAGCCTGTTCGCCCACCACCGCCCCGGCCAGGCCGGCTGCCGGCTGCTTGCCGAGACCCTACCCACCACCAGCGCTACCATCCCCGCGTCCCTGCGCCGCGGGGCCCTGCCGCCCCTGGCCGAGGTCTCCGAACCCGAGGTGGTCCGCCACTACACCCTGCTGTCGCAGCAGAACCTGGCGGTGGACACCGCCTTCTACCCCTTGGGCTCGTGCACCATGAAGCACAACCCGCGGGTGAACGAGTGGGCCGCGGCCCTGCCCGGGTTCGCCGACCTTCACCCCCACTGTCCGCCACCCCTCGCGCAGGGCGCGCTGCGCCTCATGGTCGAGCTGGAACGGATGCTCGCCGAGATCACCGGCATGGCCGCCTGCACCCTGCAACCGGCGGCCGGCGCCCACGGCGAGTTCACCGCCATGGCGATCGTGCGCGCCTACTTCGAAAGCCGCGGCGAGCAGCGCACCACGGTCCTCGTCCCCGACTCCGCCCACGGCACCAACCCCGCCTCGGCGCGGATGGCCGGCTTTCAGGTGGAGGAGATCCCCTCCACCGCAGGAGGGACCATCGACCTCGCCGCCCTCGCCCAGCGCATTGGCCCGGACACCGCGGCGATGATGGTCACCAACCCCAACACCCTCGGCCTGTTCGAGGGCGAGATCGACCGCGTTGCCGCGCTGCTCCACGACCACGGGGCGCTGCTCTACATGGACGGCGCCAACCTCAACGCCATCCTCGGCAAGGTGCGGCCGGGGGAGATCGGCTTCGACCTCGTCCACCTCAACCTGCACAAGACCTTTTCCACCCCGCACGGCGGCGGTGGGCCGGGAAGCGGCCCGGTGGCGGTGCGCGCCGCCCTCGCCCCCTTCCTCCCGACCCCGCGGCCGGTGGCCGGCGACGACGGCGTCATCGCGTGGGCGCAACCCCCCCACTCCATCGGCCGCCTGCTAGCCGCCCACGGCAACTTCGGGGTGCTGGTCCGCGCCTACAGCTACCTCCGCGCCCTCGGCGCCGCGGGGCTGACGCGGGTGAGTGAGCAGGCGGTCCTCAACGCCAACTACCTGCGCGTGCAGATCGGCGATGTGCTGCCGCTGGCCTACGCCGCCCCCTTCCTCCACGAGTGCGTCTTCACCGCCAAGGAGCTCAAGCGCACCACCGGCTGCACCGCCTTGGACGTCGCCAAGGGGCTCATCGACCAAGGGATCCACCCGCCCACCATCTACTTCCCGCTGATTGCCAAGGAGGCCTTGATGGTGGAACCCACGGAGACCGAATCGCGCGCCACCCTCGACGCCGCCGCTGCCGCCTTCCGCGCCGTCGTCCGCCTCGCCCACGACGAACCCGAGACCCTCCACACCGCCCCCCACACCACGACCCTCGCCCACCTCGACGACACCCTCGCCGCCCGCCGGCCGATCCTGGTGGAGCCGACCGCGACGCGTGAGCCGTCACCCGCTCTCTCACCGCCCCCCCGGAGCCTGCCGTCTGCCGGCGGGTGAGGCCACCCGCCCCCCGGCCTGGTGGCGAGCGGGGCGTCGCGTCGCGATCACCCAGAGGCCACGGCGCCAGCCCGCCCATGGCCCCCAGGACCGGCGGCAACCGCGCGGCGAGGCCGACTCCCCCCGCGGGGGAACGACCGGACGGGGGGCTAGCCCCATCCCAACCCCAGACAAGAACCCCCCTGTGCAAACCCCGTGGGGAGTCACCACCTAGGTCGAGCGGCAAGAGGCCGACCGCCGGCTGGGGCTCCCGCTGAAGCAGGACAGAGTAAAGACCTGACCCTCTTGTTCGTGGAGCCCCTATGGACCTCACCACCACCTACCTCGGCATCCCCCTCCCCCACCCCTTCATCGCCGGCGCCTCGCCGCTTTCCGACGACCTCGACACGGTGCGCCGTCTGGAGGACGCGGGCGCCGCGGCGATCACCCTGCGCTCGCTGTTTGTTGAGCAGCTCGACGCCGAGGGGCTTGCCACCCACCGGGCGATGGACTCCATCGCCGGTGCCTCTGCCGAGGCGGCCACCTACCTCCCCGATCCGGACGACTTCCGCCTCGGCCCCGACGCCTACCTCGACCACCTCCGGCGGGTGAAGGCGCACGTGGCGATTCCGGTCATCGCGTCTCTCAACGGCTGCCGCGCCGGTGGCTGGCTCGACTACGCCCGCAAGATCGCCGCGGCCGGCGCCGACGCCTTGGAGGTCAACCTCTACGATGTGGTCACCGACCCCGAGCGCTCCAGCGCCGGCGTGGAGGAGGAGCAACGCAAGATCGTGGCGAGCGTGGCCCAGCCGCTCGACATTCCGGTGGCGGTGAAGCTGTCGCCCTTCTACACCGGGCTGCCCGCCTTTGCCCGTCACCTGCAGCGCGCCGGGGCGGCGGGGATCGTCCTCTTCAACCGCTTCTTCGAGCCCGACCTCGATATCGAGGCGCTGGAGGTGACCCCCGGCCACACCCCCTCCCACTCAGGGCTGCTCCTGTTGCGCCTGCGCTGGTTGGCCATCCTGCGGCCGACCTTCACCGGCTCGCTCGCAGCGACCGGCGGGGTGCACACGGTGGACGACGCGGTGAAGGCGATCATGGCGGGGGCCGATGCCATCCAACTGGTCACCTGCCTCCTGCGCGGGGGACCGGCCCGCCTGACCGAGCTCCGCGACGGCCTCGCCAGGTGGCTGGAGGCACACGACTACGACCACCTTTCGCAGGCACGGGGCTCCATGGACCTCGCCCACTGCCCCCACCCCGCCGCCTACCGCCGCGCCCAGTACATGCGCCTGTTGCAGACGTGGAGTGGGGAGTGAGGGGCGGGGGAGACCGGTGAGGGGCGGGGGCCAGGCGCGCGGATCTGGCGCCGGCGCCGGAGGAGGGACCGCCTTGCCGGCCGCGCCGATCCGGTCTGCCGCGCGGCTGACCCCCCCCGGCCAGGGGGACCACGCGGCGCGCGGCGGGGTGAACCTCTCCCCCGAGGGGTCCCCCTCCGGGCGCAAGCCCGCTGCTTCTCGGTTCACGATCGACCCCGTGCGACCGACTCCTACGCCGCCGCGCGCGCTCGGATCATCGCCATCGCCTCCTCGGCGAGGACCACCACGTCCGGGTGGGGGTCAGCGCGGAGCGGGGTGAGCAGGTCGAGGTGGCGTAGCTCGCCGACCAGGCCAAGGAGGTAGGCGGCGTCGCCGCGCAGGGTGGCGCCGTCGGCAAGCAGGTGGGGGAGGAGGGCCTCGGCCAGGGCGGGCAGGCCGCCGTTCGCCTCCTTTTGCAACACCTCCACCGCCGCCACCGCCCCAATCCGCACCCGCACCCGCTCGTCCGCCACCAGCCCGGCCAACAACGGCGCCTGGTGCGGCTCCTGACGGACCAGCGCCAGGACGTTCTCCAAAAGGCCGTCGGCGAGGCCGTCGGCGAGCATCGGGGTGAGGGTGGTGTCGGGGTGCATGGGCGACCAACGGGGCGCCGCGGCCGGTGGAGGCGGGCGATCTCGGCTCTGCCGGCGGGCGCGCCAGTGTGCCAGCCGCCCGCCCGCGCGCCCAGGGCGGGGGGCCCAACCGTGACCGGATGGCCGTGGCGCGTCCCACCGGCGCATGGCTAATCTTCTGCTAAGTTGGGGAGCGGCGCGCGACGCGGGAGCACCCACCGATTCTCAGGGAGGTAGCCATGGATGGGAACGAGACCTTCTACACGGTGATGCGGCGCCACGGCATCAGCCGGCGTAGCTTTCTGAAGTTCTGCGCGGTGACCGCCGCCACCCTCGGCCTGCCGCCGGGGGCGGCGACGAAGATCGCCGAGGCGTTGGAAAGCCAGCCGCGCACCCCAGTGATCTGGCTCCACGGCCTGGAGTGCACCTGCTGCTCCGAGTCGTTCATCCGCTCCGCCCACCCCCTGGCGAAGGACGTGGTGCTGTCGATGATCTCGCTCGATTACGACGACACGATCATGGCCGCCGCCGGCGACCAGGCAGAGGAGATCCTCGAGCAGACCATCGCCAAGTACGACGGCCGCTACATCCTCGCCTGCGAGGGCAACCCGCCGCTCGGCAACGACGGCATGTACTGCATCCAGGCCGGGCGGCCGTACCTGGAGAAGCTGCGCCACATGGCCGACCACTGCCAGGCGATCATCGCCTGGGGGTCGTGCGCCTCGTGGGGGTGTGTGCAGGCGGCGAAGCCGAACCCGACCCATGCGGTGCCGATCCACCAGGTGATCCACGACAAGCCGATCGTGAAGGTCCCCGGCTGCCCGCCGATCGCCGAGGTGATGACCGGGGTGATCACCTACCTGGTCACCTTCGGCCGTTTGCCCGAGCTCGACCGCCAGGGCAGGCCGCTGATGTTCTACGGCCAGCGCCTCCACGATAAGTGCTACCGCCGGCCCCACTTCGACGCCGGCCAGTACGTCGAGAAGTTCGACGACGAGGGGGCGCGCAAGGGGTACTGCCTCTACAAGATGGGGTGCAAGGGGCCGACTACCTACAACGCCTGCTCCACCATCGGCTGGAACGGCGGCGTGTCGTGGCCGGTGGGCTCGGGCCACGGCTGCCTCGGCTGCGCCGAGGACAACTTCTGGGACAAGGGCTCCTTCTACGCGCCGGTGACGAACCTAGAGGTAACCGGCCAGGTGGAGGCGACCGCCGACCGGATCGGCAAGACCGCCGCCGGGGTGGTCGGGGCGGCCGTGGCGGTCCACGCCGCGGCAACCGTGGTGAGCCGGTTCGGCAAGCAGGAGGAGAACTGAGATGGCGACCCGACAGACCGCGAATGGATTTGCGCTCGATGACACCGGCCGGCGGGTGGTGGTCGATCCGATCTGCCGCATCGAGGGCCACCTGCGCATTGAGGTGAACGTCGACGACCAGAACGTGATCCGCAACGCCGTCTCCACCGGCAACATGTGGCGCGGCATCGAGATCATCCTGCAGGGGCGCGACCCGCGCGACGCCTGGGCCTTCACCCAGCGCATCTGCGGCGTGTGCACCGCCGTTCACGCCCTGGTGTCGGTGCGCGCGGTGGAGGACGCCCTGGGGATTGCCATCCCGGAGAACGCCAACACCATCCGCAACCTGATGATGATGGCCCAGTACGCCCAGGACCACCTGGTCCACTTCTACCACCTCCACGCCCTCGACTGGGTGGACGTGGTCTCCGCCCTCTCCGCCGACCCGAAGCAAACCGCGGAGCTGGCCCAATCGATCTCGCCGTGGCCGAAGGCTTCGGTGGGCTACTTCCGCGACGTCCAGAACCGGGTGCGGAAGTTCGTCGAGTCCGGCCAGCTCGGCCCCTTCCAGAACGCCTACTGGGGCCACCCCGCCTACAAGCTGCCGCCGGTGGCGAACCTCATGGCGGTCGCCCACTACCTGGAGGCCCTCGATTTTCAGAAGGAGATCGTCAAGATCCACACCGTCTTCGGCGGCCGCAACCCGCACCCCAACTGGATCGTGGGCGGGATGCCGTGCGCGATCAACGTCGACGACGCGGGCGCGGTGGGGGCGATCAACATGGAGCGCCTCAACCTGGTCGCGTCGATCATCGACCAGTCGATCGACTTCATCGACCAGGTCTACCTCCCCGACCTCAAGGCGGTCGCCTCGTTCTACAAAGACTGGGGCTACGGCGGTGGCCTGTCGGCGAAGAACTGCCTCGCCTACGGCGAGTTCCCGGAGCGGGCCAACGACTGGAGCTGGCAGAACCTCCGCCTCCCCTCCGGGGCGATCCTCGACGGCGACCTCTCCACGGTCCACGACGTCGACCTCAAAGACCCGGAGCAGATCCGCGAGTTCGTGAACCACTCGTGGTACCGCTACCCGGACGAGGCGCAGGGGCTCCACCCGTGGGACGGGATCACCGAGCCGAACTTCGAGCTCGGGGAGCACACCAAGGGGACGAAGACCGCCATCCAGAACCTCGACGAGCAGGGCAAGTACTCGTGGCTGAAGGCGCCGCGCTGGCGCGGCCACGCCATGGAGGTTGGCCCGCTGGCGCGCTACATCGTCGCCTACGCCCGCGGTCACGAGCAGATCCGCGCCCAGGTGGACTCCCTCCTCCACGACCTCGGCCTGCCAATCACCGCGCTCTTCTCCACCCTCGGCCGCACCGCCGCTCGCGGCCTCGAGTGCTCCTACGCCGCCCACCTCATGCGCGACGAGTTCAACAAGCTGATCGCGGCGATCCGCAACGGCGACACCGCTACCGCCAACATGGACACCTGGGAGCCTTCGAGCTGGCCGGCGGAGGCGAAGGGCGCGGGCGCGGGCGAGGCACCGCGCGGCGCGCTCGGCCACTGGATCCAGATCAAGGAGACGAAGATCGCCAACTACCAGGCGGTGGTCCCCACCACCTGGAACGCCTCACCGCGCGACCCGTCGGGGCAGATCGGCGCCTACGAGGCGGCGCTGTTGGGCACCCCGATGGCCGATCCCGCCAAGCCCCTGGAGATCCTCCGCACCATCCACAGCTTCGACCCGTGCCTCGCCTGCGCCGCCCACGTACTGAGTCCGGACGACCAGGAGCTGGCGGTCATCAAGGTGCGCTAACGCCTCACCACGGCAAGGAGCCATCACCATGGCCGCCACCACCACCGTCCCGGTCGCCGACCCAGAGCCGGTCTACGCCTTCCAAGCGCCGGTGCGCCTGTACCACTGGGTCAACGCGCTGTGCATCCTCACCCTCGCCGCCACCGGCTACCTCATCGCCCACCCCCTGCCGACGGTGGTGGGCGAGGCGAGTGACCACTTCATCATGGGCCGGATCCGGCTGATCCACTTCACCGCCGGCTACCTCCTCGCCGTCTCCCTCGCCGGGCGCATCTACTGGGCCCTGGTGGGCAACGCGGTCGCGCGCCAGATCTTCTACCTCCCCGTGTGGCGGCCGGGATGGTGGCGGGAACTCTTCCTGGAGCTCGCCTTCTACCTCTTCCTCCGGCGCGACGCCCCGGCCGAGGCCGGCCACGCCCCCCTCGCCCAGCTCGCCATGCTCCTGTTCAACACCCTCGGCAGCCTGTTCATGATCTTCACCGGCTTCGCCCTGTACAGCGAGGGGCTGGGCCACGGGAGCTGGGCGGACCGCGCCTTCGGTTGGGTGATCCCCTGGATGGGTGACGCCGAGCGGGTCAGCAACTGGCATTTGCTCGGCATGTGGATCCTCCTTGGCTTCGTCATCCTCCACATCTACATGGCGGTCCGCGCCGACATCGTCGGCCGCACCACCTCGACTTCAGCCATCCTCGGCGGCTGGCGCTCGCCGAAGGGGGCGAGGCCGGGGGGGACGAGGCCGAGGCGGTAGACCGGGGAGGGGAACCGGCGGCTCCGGCGCTTTGCGGCGGGGGCCCGCCGCCGCCCCCGCGCCACCCCCCGCCCGCGCC
>MNYW01000137.1 GCA_001873295.1 Nitrospirae bacterium CG2_30_70_394
GATCCCCCGGCGCGGCGGCGGCGCGCCCCCGCCCGCGCCCCGCCCGCCGGTGCGCCGGGGCCGCCGGTACGTGGCGGCGGTGGGCCTACACCAGCGCCCGCGCCGCCTGCAGGGCGGCGGCGTAGTTGGGCGGGTTGGTCATCTCCGGGACGTACTCGACGTACCGGATCTTGTCGTCGGCGCCGATCACGAAGACTGCCCGGTGGTCGAGGCGGTGCTCCTTGATCAACACCCCGTAGGCCATGCCGAAGGAGGCGTCTTTGTAGTCGGAGAGGGTCTCCACCTTGTCGATCCCGGCGCTCTCGCAGAAGCGGCCCTGGGCGAAGGGAAGGTCCATGGAGATGCACAGGACCTTCACCTCCCCGAGCCCCGCGGCCTCCTCGTTGAAGCGGCGCGTCTCCTGGTTGCACACCGGCGTATCCAGGGACGGCACCGAGGTGATGATCCGGACCTTGCCCTGGTAGGCGGAGCCGTGGACATCCGCGAGCCCCTTGCGGACGGTGAAGTCGGGGGCCGGGTCGCCGGGCTTCAGGCCGGGGCCAACGAGGGTGAGGGGGTTGCCTTTGAGGGTGGCGACACCGGTGCGTTCCTGGTTCATGGGACTCCTCCGCAAGAGAGTGGGGCAAACAAAAACGGTCCCCCGCGGAGGCTCCGCGGGGGACCGTGGGTTGTAACGGGAAGCTGGCGCTCTGCACCAGCCGGGGCTCAGGTCGCCGGGGTGGCCGCGCCCGCCGGTTTACCGGTGAGGTTGAGCTGGATCTTCATCACCTCGTCCTCCGGCAGGCGCTGGACGGTGAACCCCATGCGCTCGGCGAGCGCCAGCATCGAGTGGTTCGCCGGCAGGACGTGGGCACGCAGCTCGCGCGTCCCCTGGGCGCGCAGGTAGCCGATCATCTTGCCGAGCAGGGCGTGGCCCAGGCCGCTCCCCTTGCGGTCGGAGCGCACCATGATGCCGAACTCGGCGATCCGGTTGTCCGGGTCGGTGATCGCGCGCACCACCCCCAGGGTCTCCCCCTCGCCGCCGTCCTCGGCCACCGCGATGAAGGCCATCTCGCGGGCGTAGTCGACCTGGGTGAGGCGCGCCATCTCCGAGTGGGGGATGTGGCGCACGGCGCGGAAGAAGCGGAAGTAGATGTCGTCCGGGTCGCAGTGGGCGACGAACTCGTGGTGCGCCGGCTCGTCCTCGGGGCGGATGGGCCGCAACAAGAGGTGCTCGCCATTGGCCAGGACCACGCACTCCTCCAGCTCGCGCGGGTAGGGGCGGATCGCCAGCCGCTCGGGCCCCTTGCAGGTGGCGACGGCGACGCGCATGCGGGCGTCGAGGGCGAGAACCCCCTTGGCGTCGGCAAACAGCGGGTTGATGTCGAGCTCCACCACCTCGGGGATGTCGATGACCAGTTGCGCCACCCGGATCAGGGTCGCGCAGATGGCATCGAGGTTGGCTCCGGCCCGATCGCGGTACCCCTTGAGGAGCTTGGCGACGCGCGTCCGGTCGATCAGCTCGCTGGCGAGGGCCATGTTCAAAGGCGGCAGGGCGACGGCGTGATCGCCGATCACCTCCACCGCGACCCCACCCTGGCCGAACAGGATCACCGGCCCAAAGATCGAGTCGTCCACCATCCCGACGATCAGCTCCTCGGCACCGGGCCGGTGCGCCATCGCCTGGACCGTGAAGCCGGTGATATTCGCCTCGGGGATGAGCTCCCGCACCCGCAGGATCATCGCCGCCGCCGCCTCGCGCACCGCCTCGCCGCTCTCTAGCTCAAGGGCGACGCCGCCGACGTCGGATTTGTGGGAGACCTCAGGCGAGAGGATCTTCAGGGCCACCGGGAAGCCGATCTGGGTCGCCATCCGCGCCGCCCCCTCTGGGCTTGTCGCCACGTGGGTCTCCACCACCGGGATGCCATAGGCGGCGAGGACCGCCTTCGCCTCCGGTTCGGTGAGGGTCGCGCGGCCGCCGGCAAGGGCGTTCTCCACCAACAGGCGGGCGCTGGTGGTCGCCGGCTCGAACCCCTCGGGGATCGACGGTGGCGTCTCCATCAACAGCTCCTGGTTGCGCCGGTAGTGGACCATGTGCATGAAGGCGCGCACCGCCGCGTCCGGGGTGGTGTAGGTGGGAAGGCCGGTCTGGGCGAAGACCTGGCGCGCCGGTTCGGCAGTCACCTGGCCGAGCCAGCTGGTCAGGACGTTGCGGCCGCTCGCCTTCGCCACCGCCGCCACCGCCTGCGCCGCCTCGATGCCGAGGGAGACGGCGGTGGGCACGTGCATTACCAGCAAGGCATCGACCCCGGGGTCGGCCAAAAGGATGCGCGTCGCCTCGGCAAACCGCTCGGGCGGCGCGTCGCCGATGATGTCCACCGGATTGCCCTTCGACCACGAGGTGGGGAGGACCGCGTCCAGCGCCGCGAGCGTCTCCTTGGCGAGGGTCGCCAGGTGGCCGCCGCGGGCGATCAGGGCGTCGGTGGCCATCACCCCGGGGCCGCCACCGTTGGTGAGAATGGCGAGGCGGTCGCCCTTCAACGGCTGCATCCGGGCGAGGGTCTCCACCGCGTCGAAGAGCTCGTCGATGTCGTCCACCCGCAGCATACCGGCACGGCGGAAGGCGGCATCGTAGACGTCATCGGCGCCAGCCAGCGCGCCGGTGTGCGACGCCGCCGCCTTCGCCCCCTCCGGAACGCGCCCCGACTTCACCACCAGCACCGGCTTGTTGCGCGCCGCCGCGCGCGCCGCCGAGAGGAACTTGCGCGCGTCACGGACCGACTCGATGTAGAGCAAGATCGCACGGGTGGTGGCGTCGCTCGCCAGGTAGTCGAGGAGATCGCCGAAGTCGATGTCGTCGGCGTCGCCAAGCGAGACAAAGTGGGAGAAGCCGATGTTGTGCGCCCCCGCCCAGTCGATCACCGCGGTGCCGAGGGCACCCGACTGGGAGATGAAGGCAATCTTGCCCGGCAGCGCTGAGATGTGCGCGAAGCTGGCGTTGAGCTGTGCGCCCGGGACCAGCAGGCCGAGGCAGTTGGAGCCGAGGATACGCACCCCATGGCGGCGCGCCGCCGCCATCATCTGCTCGCGCAAGGTGTGGCTGTCGTCGCCCTTCGCCCCGAGGCCTGCGGTGAGGACGGTGATCGCCCGGGTGCCACGGCTGCCGAGCTTGTCGACCAGCTCCGGAACCGTCGCCGGCGGGGTGCAGATCACCGCCATGTCCGGGACCACCGGCAGGCTCTCCACGTTGGCGTAGGTGAGGACGCCACACACCGCCTGGCGCTTCGGGTTGACCGGCATCACCGGCCCCTCGAAGCCGCCTTGGAGGAGGTTGCGCATCACCAGGTTGCCGATCGCATGCGGTCGGTTGGTGGCGCCCACGATGGCGACGGACTCGGGATGGAAGAGGGAATGGAGGTGTTCAGTGCTCATGATGGGCCGTCCTATCGGTTTCCGCGGAAGATCGCAACAGACAGCCGGCGGCCCCCTCCGCCACGGTCCTTCAAGGGGTCTGTCGGACTGGGTCGATCGCGGTGAGCCGTGGCGCTGGAGTCCGGAGCGGGCCCCGTTCGAGGCGCTACGTCGGGCTCGGTCACGAAGCACGGGCCCACGACCCGGGCCCACGACTCGGGCCCACGACTCGGGCATGGTTCGCTGGTTGCGCCGCGATCGACCCAGTCCGACCGCCTTCTAAGGCAGGGCCACACCACGCGCGCCGCGCCGCCTACGCGCCGGGTGCAGCGCCCGCCGCGGGTCACCGCCGCGCGCGCGGCGTGTTGCGTGCCGACGCGGGGCGGAAGCGGTCGCCGCCGTCGACGAACAGGATCTGGCCGGTGACCGCCACCGTCTGGTCGAGAAAGCGCAGGGCGGTCACGAGCATCTCCGGGGTGGCGTTGAGGCCGAGGGGCGAGGCGGCCTGGGCTCGGGCGAACTGCTCCTCGCTCTGGCCGCCGCTTGGCAGGGTCAGCCCTGGAGCGATGCCGTTCACCCGCACCCGGGGGGCGAGCTCCTTGGCGAGCAGCTCGGTGGCGGCGGCCAGCGCCGCCTTGGAGAGGGTGTAGGAGAGGTAGTCGGGCTGGAGGTTGGCGATCCGCTGATCGAGCAGGTTGACGATGTGGCCGGTGACCCCCGGGGCGAGGTGGTCCACCAGCCCTCGACTCAACAGCAGGGGTGCGCGAAGGTTCACCGCCATGGTGCGCTCCCACCGCCCCGCCTCCAGGCTCCCCAGGGTGTCGGGATCGAAGAGGGAGGCGTTGTTCACCAGCAGGCGGACCTCGCCGATCGCCGCCACCGCCCGTCCCACCAGGGCGGCCGCCTCTGGGGCCACCGCCAGGTCCGCCTGCAGGGTCACGCAGCGAATACCATGGCTGGCCATCAGGCGGGCGGCGAGCTGCTCGCTCTCCGCCGTCGCGGTGCGGTGGTGAAGGACCAGGTCGTAGCCATCGGCGGCCAGGGCCGCGGCCAGGGCCCGTCCCAGCCGCCGGCCAGCGCCGGTGATCAGCGCCCCGGCCATGGGCTCTTGCCGGTGGGCACGGTGGCGGCGCCCGGTGTGGACTCGTTCATTTCCCTCACCTCCCGTAGGGACGAGTGGCCGCGGCGCGTGGCCATGGTGAACCACGCGCGCCGCTTCCTCTACCTCTCCACCTACTTCTACCACCCGGACCGGTACGGCCGCGAGATGGCCGCGGCCCTGATCGCCGCAGCCGCGCGCGGGGTGGCGGTTTATCTGGTGGTGGACGGTTTCGGCCAGCGCCTCGCCGGGGCGCTGATGAGCCGCGCCGAGCGAGTTGCCGCCCGCCGCCTTTGGCCCGCCCTCGCGGCCGCCGGCGTCCAGGTCTGTTGCTACCGCCCGCGGCCGCTTTTTCAGCAGCTCCTCGGCGGCGGCTACCACATCAAGGTGCAGGTGAGCGAAGAGGGCGAGGCGATCTTCGCCTCCGGCAACATCTCCGCCACCTCCTTCGACGGCTGGAACGAGGTCGCGGTGGCGGTGCGCGGCGCCTTGGTGCGCGAGCTGTTGGCGAGCGTGATGGTGGCGATCGACCAGCCGGAGCGGTCCCACCTCGACGACTTGCCAGGCGGAGCGGGTGACGGCGCCACCCGCACCACCCACTACCTTGCCCACCTGCCGTGCGCCGACCCCTCGCCGATGAGCCCCTTTCGCCAGCGCCAAGCGAATCCGGTTACCGACGCTTTGGTGGCGCTCATCGACCGCGCCGAGGCCCGCCTGATGATCACCTCTTTCTACTTCAAGCCGGTGGAGGTGCTCCTGGCGGCGGTGGAGCGGGCGGCGCGGCGCGGGGTACGGGTGGAAATCATCCACTCGCACCGCGACGCCCTCCCCGCCTCGGCCGCACCGTGGCTCGCCGCCACCTTCACCTACCCGCGCCTGCTCAACGCCGGGGTGGCGATCCACGAGCGGCACGGCGGCGAGCACTCGAAGATCCTCGTCGCCGACCAGCGCGAGGCGGCGGTGGGCAGCTACAACCTCGAGTGGGCCGCCCACGACCGCCTCGCCGAGTCGATGCTCTTCACCCGCGACCCGGCGCTGGTGGCCGAGCTCGACGCGCGCGTCACGGCGATCCGCGCCCACCCGGCGGTGGAGCGCGTCACCGCCACCGGCCTCGCGGCCCTCCCCCTCTCCCTCAAGGCGCGCCGCGCCCTCCTCTACCCCCTCCGCCGCTGGTTCTGACCGGTCAGCGGCCGGCGGTGGCGTGCCCCTGCGGGATGGTGGGCGGCGCGGCCGGCGCGGGCGCGCCTTGGAGTCTGTTCGCGGGGTCCGACTATGTATGGACGACGCCGGCCGGATCCGTGGTTGCACGGGTGCACCGTCGCCGAAAGAAGGAGACCAGCACATGCAACGCAACGAGGTCGTCCGGGTCTTGCAGGAGCAAAAGGGAGGAGGCGCTGCACCGCCCAGTGGACGTCATTCGCTACACGGACCGGATGAACGCCTTCCTCAAGCGCCGGATCGACGACGAGCCGGTGGATGTCTGATGGGGCGTTGGTACGGGAGCTCCTGGAGCAAATCCTCCTGGCGACGGCGCGCATCGAGCGACGTATTGCGCCGATTCATGGAGCGGAGGATTTTCTCGCGGATGACGACGGGATCGACCGGCTGGACGCGACCTGCATGATGCTGATCGCGGTCGGAGAGACCCTGAAGAAGCTCGACAAGATCACCGGTGGGGCGCTTCTGGGTCGCCATCCCGAGGTGGACTGGGCCGGCGCCAAGGGGATGCGGGACGTCATCAGCCACCACGACTTCCACATCGACGCCGAGCTGGTTGATGGCGTCTGTCGGGACCGGTTGCCCGGCCCGATCCAGGCAATCCGAGCCATGCGGGACGAGCTGCACGAACCGCGCTCGTGAGACGGGACGGAGCCTGCACGGTGCGGCGACCACGGCCCGCGGGCGGTGGCGGGCGCGGGCGCGGGAGACGGTCACGCCCCGGGTCTTGCCGCGGCGGGTGGCGCGGGGGGACGGCGGCATGGGCAACGGCGACCGTCCCTGTCTCCCCTCTCGCCCCTGGTGCGCCCGGCAGGATTCGAACCTGCGACCGCCGGATTCGTAGTCCGATGCTCTATCCAGCTGAGCCACGGGCGCGTGGGGGTGAGAAAAGGCGGCGTGAGCGCGCCGCCTGCGGGCCATTGTATGGGGTGGCGGCAGGTTCCACCAGGGCG
This sequence comes from Nitrospirae bacterium CG2_30_70_394, assembly GCA_001873295.1. Lineage (GTDB taxonomy): Bacteria > CG2-30-53-67 > CG2-30-53-67 > CG2-30-70-394 > CG2-30-70-394 > CG2-30-70-394. Next base: position 6,661 of record MNYW01000137.1, read on the forward strand.
GCGGGGCGGATGGCGGAGAGAGAGGGATTCGAACCCTCGGTGGCAACTAAACCACACTCACTTAGCAGGCGAGCACCTTCGGCCTCTCGGTCATCTCTCCGTGTCGGGACCCGCGGGCGGGCGAGCGGGCAGTATAGATCGGCGGGGGTTGGCGGAGGAGGAGGGATTTGAACCCCCGGTGGCTCGCGCCACAACGGTTTTCAAGACCGCCGCCTTCGACCGCTCGGCCACTCCTCCTCGGGGAGCGCGATGGTACGCGGTCGCACCGTCCACTGCCACTCATGCGCCCGGGGGGCGGGCGCGGCGCGGGGGCGGGGCAGTGAACGCCGGGCCGCGCCTTGACTTCCACCCGCGGGGCGTTCCTGCTCCCGGCCCGAAGCGGGTGGCGCGGAGGGGATCTCGCATTTTTGCGCGCCAATCCGTATAGTGCGCCGCTCTTTCGCACGGTGGCGGTCCGCATGGGGACGGCGCCGGCAGGGTGGGTGAATCGATGATCGAGCTCAACGCATCTCTGTTCATTCAGGCGGTGAACTTTCTCGTCCTGCTCGGGGTCCTGAACTGGGTCCTCTACCGGCCCATCCTCCGGGCCTTGGAGGAGCGGCGCCGGAAGACCGCCGGGGCCCGCGGTCAGGTGGAGTCGGTGGAGGAGCAGGGGGCCGAGCTGATGGCGGCCTATGAAGCGGACCTCGCGGTCGCCCGCGCCCAGGCGCGTAGCCGCTACCAGGCCCATCGCGACCAGGCGGTGAGCGCGGCGGAGGCGGCGGTGGCCCAGGCGAAGGCGAAGGCGGAGGCGGAGTGGGCGCGCCACGCAGAGGAGCTGGCGCGCCGCCGCCAGGAACTGGAGGCAGAGTTGGCGGCGAGCGAGGCGGTCCTCGCCCGTGAGATCGCCGCCAAGGCGTTGGGGAGGGCGGTGTGATGCGCCGCGCGGCTTGCATGGGGTGGAGCTTCGCCGTCTTGTTTGCGGCCACGCCCGCGTGGGCTGCGGAGGGGGGCGGCAGCGAGATCGTCGTCCGCCTCGTGAACTTCGCGGTGGTGGTCGGGGTCTTGGTGTGGGTCTTTACCCGGGTCTTCTCCCTGCGCGCCTTCTTCGCGCGCCGCTGCAACGCGATCGAGGACGATCTGGCGGCGAGCGGTCGCGAGCTGCAGCGGGCGAAGGAGCGGCTGGCGGCAATCCAGGAGCGCATCCGCCACCGGCAGGAGGAGGTGGCGGCGCTGGTGGCCACGGGGGATCACGACGGCGAGGCGGAGGCGCGGCAGATCCTCACCGCCAGCCGTGAGCAGGCGGCGAGGGTCGCCCAGCAGGTGGCGGTGGCGGTAGCGCAGGCGGAGAGGCGACTCGCCCAGGAGGTCCGCCGGGCGGTGGTCGAGCGGGCGTGTACCGCCGCCGAGGGGCTGATCGCCCAGTCGATCGGCGAGTCGGACCAGGAGCGGCTGGTGGAGGAGGTCCTGTCCTGATGGCGACCCCACCCGCCCAGCTCTATGCCGGCGTCCTCCTCGACCTCGCGGTGGCGGCGGACCAGGTGGAGGCCGTGGCCGCGGAGACCGCGCGTCTTGCCGCCCTCTTTGGGGCGACCCCGGGTCTGAGCCGCTTCTTTGCCAACCCGATCCAGGCCGCCGCGGCGAAGGAGCGGGTGGTGGCGGAGATGGTCGAGGGGCTCGCCCTCTCCGATCTGCTGCGCCGCTTCCTCGGCGTGGTGCGCCGCAACCGCCGTCTCCAGCTCTTCCCAGAGATCGCCACCGCCTTCCACCGCGCCTACGACGTGCGGCGCGGGGTGGAGCGGGTCGCGGTGCGCAGTGCCCGCGCCCTGGAGGCGGGGTCGGTGACCGCCCTGGCGACCCGTCTGCGCAGCCGTCTGCAGAAAGAGGTGGAGGTGGAGGTGGAGGTGGCCCCCGATCTGATCGGTGGGCTGGTGGTGCAGGTGGGAAGTGAAGAGATCGACGGGTCCATCCGTGGCCGCCTCAAGGGGCTGCGGGCGCACCTGCTCGCCGAGTAGCTTCGGAGCTAAAGGACGGCACCCCAACGATGGACCGCGCACCGGCCGCGCGAGCGCAGCTCGCCGGCGCGGTGACCACGGAGGACGCATGGAGCTGAAGGCCGCAGAGATCAGTGAGCTGATCAAGAAGCAGATCGAGGAGTTCGACCGCGAGGTCCAGGTCACCGAGACCGGTACGGTGATCTCGGTGGGGGACGGCATCGCCCAGATCTACGGCCTCGACCACGTCATGTTCGGCGAGCTGCTGGAGTTCCCCGACGGGGTGATGGGGCTCGCCCTCAACCTCGAAGAGTCGACGGTCGGCGCGGTTCTCCTCGGCCAGAGCCGGCAGGTGGTGGAGGGGTGCCGGGTGCAGCGCACCGGGCGGATCATCGAGACCCCGGTCGGGCCGGCACTGCAGGGGCGGGTGGTCAACGCCCTCGGCCAGCCGATCGACGGCAAGGGGCCGATCGACACCAGTGAGACGCGCAACATCGACGTGGTCGCCCCGGGCATCGTGGCGCGCAAGTCGGTGCACGAACCGCTGCAGACCGGCTTGAAGGCGATCGACGCCCTGGTGCCCATCGGCCGCGGCCAGCGTGAGCTGATCATCGGTGACCGGCAGACCGGCAAGACCGCGGTGGCGGTGGATGCGATCATCAACCAGAAGGGTACCCACCAGACCGACAAGCCGGTTTTTTGTGTCTACGTGGCGGTGGGCCAGAAGCGTTCCACGGTGGCGCGGGTGGTGGAGACCCTCGAGCGTGCCGGCGCCATGGACTACACCACGGTGGTCTCCGCCACCGCCTCGGAGATGGCGCCGCTCCAGTACATCGCTCCGTACGTCGGGTGCGCGATCGGCGAGTACTACCGCGACAACGGCCAGCACGCCCTGATCGTCTACGACGACCTTTCCAAGCAGGCGGTGGCGTATCGCGAGCTCTCCTTGCTGCTCCGCCGGCCGCCCGGGCGCGAGGCCTATCCGGGCGACGTCTTCTACCTCCACTCGCGCCTGTTGGAGCGCGCCGCGAAGCTCTCCGACGAGCTCGGCGGCGGCTCGCTCACCGCGTTGCCGATCATCGAGACCCAGGCGAACGACGTCTCCGCCTACATCCCCACCAACGTCATTTCGATCACTGACGGCCAGATCTTTTTGGAGAGCGACCTCTTCTACTCGGGGGTGCGGCCGGCGATCAACGTCGGCCTCTCCGTGTCGCGCGTCGGTGGCGCAGCGCAGGTGAAGGCGATGAAGCAGGTGGCGGGTTCCATGCGCCTCGACCTCGCCCAGTACCGCGAGCTCGCCGCCTTTGCCCAGTTCGGCTCCGACCTCGACGCCGCCACCCAGGCGCAGCTCGCCCGCGGCGAGCGCACGGTGGAGATCCTCAAGCAGGGCCAGTACCAGCCGCTGCCGGTGGAGGATCAGGTGATCTCCCTGTTCGCGGTCACCAAGGGGCTGGTGGACGACCTGGGGGTGGACAAGATCTCCGCCTTCGCCGACGCCCTCGTCGCCCACATGAAGGCGAGCCACGCGAAGATCCGCGACACGATCCGCGAGCAGAAAAAGATCGACGACGACACCGAGAAGGCGCTGCGCGAGGCGATCACCGCGTTCAAGCGGAGCTTCACCGCCTAGGCTCCCCCCGCCGCACTTCCCTCCCCGAACCCCTCGCCGGCCGCGGATCGCTGAAAGCCGATAGCTCCCATGCCCTCTCTCAAGGACATCCGCACCCGGATTGTGAGCGTCAAGTCGACGCAGCAGATCACCAAGGCGATGAAGATGGTCGCCGGGGCGAAGATGCGCCGGGCCCACGATGCGGTGGTCGGGGCCCGCCCCTACGCCGCCAAGCTCGAGACCCTGGTGCGCCACCTCGCCGCCAGTGGCGGTGAGGCGACCCACCCGCTCCTCGAGCAACGGCCGGTGCAGCGCGCCACGGTGGTGGTGATGACCTCCGACCGCGGCCTGTGTGGCGGTTTCAACGGCCAGCTCCTGCGGGCGGTGGAGGTGGAGCTCAAGGGCCACCCGCAGGTGACGTACGAGGTGATCGCGGTCGGCCGCAAGGGGCGCGACTTTTTGAAGAAGCGCGGCTACTCGGTAGTCGCTAGCCACGAGGGGATGGGTGGCCACCTCACCCCCGAGTTCGCCCGCGAGCTGGTGGCCGCGCCGATCACCGCCTTTGCGGCGGGCCAGACGGACCAGCTCGTTCTCGCCTTCAGCACCTTCAAGTCGGCAATCGCCCAGCTCCCCACCCTGGAGCCGATCCTGCCGGTGCCCCTGCCCAAGGTGGAGGAGGGTGGGGTGGCGGGTGACGCCTCCTACCTCTTCGAGCCGGGCGAGGCGGCGCTGCTCGCCGATCTTTTGCCGCGCTACGTGGCCACCCGCACCTTGCGCGCCCTGTTCGAGTCGGAGGCGAGCGAGCACTCGGCGCGCATGGCCGCCATGGACGCCGCCACCAACAACGCCAACGACCTGATCCGCTCGCTCACCCTCAGCATGAACCGCGCCCGCCAGGCGATCATCACCAAGGAGATCTTGGAGATCGTCGGCGGCGCCGAGGCGCTCGCCGCGTAGCGGCCCCCGCCACGGCAGCCGCCTCTTGGCGCGCCCAGCGACCACGCCACGTCCCACCGTAGACCGAGGAAAACCATGACGACGCCCAACACGACCGGCTCCATCACCCAGATCATCGGCGCGGTGGTCGATGTGCGCTTCCCCGAGGGCGCCCTGCCCCCGCTCTTGAACGCCCTGCGCATCGACGACGAGGCCAAGCACATCCACGTCGTCTTGGAGGTGGAGACCCACCTCGGCGAGGACACGGTGCGCTGCGTCGCCATGTCCTCCACCGACGGCCTGGTGCGCGGGATGGCCGTGGTGGACACGGGCAGCGCGATCACCGTGCCGGTGGGCGAGGGGGCCCTGGGCCGGATCGTCAACGTGGTGGGTGAGCCGGTGGACCAGCTCGGCCCGGTGAAGTGCGATACCCGCTGGCCGATCCACCGCCAGGCGCCGTTGTTCGCCGACCAAGAGACCTCCACCGAGATCTTCGAGACCGGCATCAAGGTGGTCGATCTCCTCGCCCCCTACTCCAAGGGCGGCAAGGTCGGCCTGTTCGGCGGCGCGGGGGTGGGCAAGACGGTCCTCATCATGGAGCTGATCCACGCGGTGGCCACCTCCCACGGCGGCTACTCGGTCTTCGCCGGGGTGGGCGAGCGGACCCGCGAGGGCAACGACCTGTGGAATGAGATGAAGGAGTCGGGGGTCATCGACAAGGCGGCGCTGATCTACGGCCAGATGAACGAGCCGCCCGGCGCCCGCCTGCGCGTGGCGCTCTCCGCCCTCACCGTCGCCGAGTACTTCCGCGACGAGCGCCACCAGGACGTGCTGCTATTCATCGACAACATGTTCCGCTTCACCCAGGCGGGCTCCGAGGTCTCCGCGCTGCTGGGCCGGATGCCGTCGGCGGTAGGTTACCAGCCGACCCTCGCCACCGAGATGGGCAACCTGCAGGAGCGGATCACCTCCACCAAGCAGGGCTCCATCACCTCCATCCAGGCGGTCTACGTGCCCGCGGACGACCTCACCGATCCGGCCCCGGCGACCACCTTCTCGCACCTCGATGCCACCACCGTCTTGTCGCGGAAGATCGCCGAGCTCGGCATCTACCCCGCGGTGGACCCCCTCGACTCCACCTCTCGGATCCTCGATCCGCAGGTGGTGGGGGAGGAGCACTACCAGGTGGCGCGCGAGGTCCAGGAGACCCTCCAGCGGTACAAGGCACTGCAAGACATCATCGCCATCCTCGGAATCGACGAGCTCTCCGACGACGACAAGCTGGTGGTGGCGCGTGCCCGCCGCCTGCAGAAGTTCCTCTCCCAGCCCTTCTTTGTCGCCGAGACCTTCACCGGCATGGCGGGCAAGTTCGTTCCTCTGAAAGAGACCATCCAGGGGTTCAAGCGGATCGTCCGCGGCGAGTTCGACGACCTGCCGGAGAACGCCTTCTACATGGTAGGCAACATCGAAGAGGCGATCGCCAAGGCGGACACCATGCGCAAGGCGGCGGCGTAATGGAGGTCACCATCGTCATCCCCACCGGCGAGATCTTCGCCGGCCCGGCGGAGGGAGTCGTCGCCCCCGGTAGCGGCGGGGAGTTCGGCATCCTGCCCGGCCACACCCCCTTCCTCTCCACCCTCCAGGCGGGGACGGTGGTCGTCCGCCAGGGCCGCGACGAGCAGCGGTTTCCGATCACCGGCGGCTTTGCCGAGGTGCGCGGCGACCGGGTGGTGATCCTTGCCGATGGGGTGGCCGAGACGGCAGACTAACCCGCTCTGCCGCGGCCGGTACGCGGCGGGGAGGCGGTGAGGAGGGAACCATGGCCGACCGAATCTTGCTGGTCGACGACGACCCGATGATGCGCACCCTGGCGACGCGGATGCTCGCGGCCCTTGGCTACGCCTGCGAGACCGCCACCGACGGCGGTGCGGCGGCGGCGCGCCTCGGTGAGGAGGGGGGCGGCTTCCGGGCGGTGATCACCGACCTGATGATGCCCGGCACCCCGGGTTCCAAGCTCCTCGCCTTTTTGGAAGAGCGCTTCCCCCAGATGCCGGTGGTCATTGCCACCGGCGATGTGGTGGCGGCCGATCGACTTTCGCGTCCACAACGGGGGCGTGCGGTGGTGGTCAAGCCGTTCCGCCTCGATGAGCTACAAGCGGGGCTCTCCGAGGCCCTCGGAGAAGGAGCACCATGATTGCCTTTCTGATCACCATCCACGTCCTCATCTGTTTCGCCCTGGTGATCATCGTCTTGCTCAACGCCGGCAAGGGGGCGGACGTGGGCGCGGTCTTCGGTGGCAGCCAGGCGATGTTCGGCGGCGAAGGGCCGGCGAACTTCATGAACAAGCTCACCGCGGCGGTGGCCGTCGGCTTCATGGTCACCTCCATGGCGCTGGCCCTGTTTGCCTCCCGCGGTACCGCCACCTCAGTGGTCCCGGAGGCCCCGGCGACGCCGATCTCCGCCCCGGCCACCCCCAGCCCCGGCGACCTGCAAAAGGCGATGGACGACCTCGCCACCCAGACGCCGCCGGCCACCGAAGGCGGCGCACCCGCCACCCCCGGGCCGGCAGCCACCGCCCCTGTCCCGCCGGCCCCCCCCGCGGCCACCGCCCCGGTCGTGCCCGAGGCCACTCCCCCCGCTCCCACCGCACCCCCAGTCGGCGAGCCCGAAGCCCCGGCCATCCCCCCCGCCGGGAACCAGCCGTAGGCAGAAGGCGGCCCACAGCGCGGCCGCGGGCCCGCGGCGGTGTGGGTCGCGGCAGGCTCGGCGGGTAAGGGGTTGGCGCCACCCCTTACCGTCGGAGGGGGAGTGCGCCGCCGGGCGGGTCGGGTTCGCCGGCGGCTCCATGGGGTCCGAACCAAGGTGGTGGCGGTGCGGTGGGGTGGCCGGCGTTCAGAGTCGGTCGGAGTGGGTCGAGGGTGGTGGCGGCCCGCGGGCGCTGAGTCGGGATCGAGCCGTTCCTAAAGCGACGTGGGGCTCGGTCACGAAGAACGGCCCCCGAGTCTCGCCCCCGAATCCATCTGGCCCCGCTCGCGGCAGTCGCTTGACCCAGTCCGCCGCTCTTAGGTCGTGGCCACGGCGGCGGGTCGAGCGCGCCGGGGGCAACCCCCGGCCGTGGGAAGAAGACCTTGGCACCGGCCGGCTCCACCCCCGAATTCGGGTGGCCGCGCCGCGCTGCCGTGGTCAGCGCCGGTCGACGGAAAGCAGGTTGCGCACCGCGGTGACCCCGTCGATCTCCGCGGCGAGGCGCTCCACCTGGCGCGCCTGGGAAGCGTCGGCGACCCGCCCGAAGAGGACCACCTCGCCCTCGGTGGCCATCACCCGGATCAGCCGATCGTCGATGCCGGGGGTGAAGCAGAGGCGCTCCATCACCTGCTCGACAATCCGCAGGTCGCGACGCTGGGCGTCCGGGGCGAGCGCCAGGAGGCAGGTCACCCGGCGCACACCGCGTACCGAGGCGGCGAGGTCCACCGCCTGGGCGAGCTCCGCCGCGCTCCCCACCTCGCCCACCAGGCTCACCACCCCGTCGCCCACCTCCACGGCAAGGGTCTCCACGCTCACCCCCGGGGCGTTGCTCAAGGCGGCGTGGAGGTAACGCAAAATCACCGCATCCGCCACCGCCTCGTCGAGGGCGACGGTGACCGCGTTCACCACCACCTCCTCCGGCAGGGTCTCGGTCACCGCGGCCGCGAGGGCCTGGCGCTGCCGGTGGTCCGCCACCGTCCCGTGGAGCCACAGCAGCCCATTCCGCACCTCCCCGTGTAGAGAGGGGGAGAAGTCGGCCTGCCACTGGCCGAGGTGCGCTGCGAAGGGGTCGGCGGGATCCATGGGTTGAGCCCCAAACCACAGGGAAAAATGAGTATGTTGGCGCCCCCCACCCCCGGCAAGTGCGGCAAGTAGTTTGTGACCCCAATCCGATCTGACCTAATCCGATCTGGGCGCGAGCCCGCCTTCAAGGCTGGCGCGTTGCCCCCCGCGCCCCCGGCGCCGTCGAGGTCACGATGGGAAGATGTTTTGTAGAGAGGGCCGCGAATGGGCGCGAATCGTGGACGGGGAGGAGACGACCCACGCGCAGTGGGAAGTAGGACGGTGGGAGGCTTCACCCGGAGTGCACCCCGGCGACTCCCCCCTCCGTGCCTTCGTGTCTTCGTGTGCGCCCGACCGGCGCTCGTCGTGCGCGCCTCCCGTTCCGCTCCTTAGTGGGCCGCTCTTTTTCCGGCAACGCCGCGTGCAGGGGGGTGGGACCGCCGGGGGTTTTTCCCGCCACCGCCCCGCTCTCCCCGGGGGGCTTGGATCGCCACCGTCGCGGCGATGGTAAAGTCGCCGGGCGCGGGCGCGGCGGCGCACGGGGGAACCATGGAGCGGACGGTGGCGGACTTTCTTACCTACCTGGAGCGCGGCCGGCAGGCCTCGCCGCACACGGTGCGCGCCTACACCACCGACCTGCGCCAGCTCCTCGCCTACCTCGACGCAACCGGGATCCACGATCCCGCGGCGGTGACCCACCGTACCCTGCGCGCCTTCCTCGCCGATCTCGCCGCGGGCGCCGTTGGGCCGCGTAGCCGGGCGCGCAAGCTGGCGGCGATCCGTTCCCTCTTTCGCTTTTTGGTGCGCGAAGGAAGGCTGGCGGCGAACCCGGCGCGGTTGGTGAGCGCGCCGCGCGCCCCGCGGCCCCTGCCGCGGGTGTTGACCATCGACGAAGTCCTGCGCCTGCTCGCGGTCCCCAACCTGGCCACCGCCGCCGGGCGGCGCGACCGGGCGATCCTCGAGCTGTTCTACGGCTGCGGCCTGCGCATCTCCGAGGTGAGCCGCCTCTCCGAGGCGGACCTCGCCCCGGGCGGTGACTGGCTGACCATCCACGGCAAGGGGCGCAAGGTCCGGCGGGTGCCGGTGGTGGGGGAGGCGCGGGCGGCCCTGGGCCGCTACCTGGCCGACCCTGAGCGGCCGGCGCCGCGGCGCGATGCGGACGGCGTGCCCCTGTGGCTCACCGCCACCGGCGATCGCCTCACCGCCGGCCAGCTCCACGGTCTGGTGAAGGCGGCGGTGCGCGCGGCCGGCCTACCCGGAGCCACCGCCGCCCACGCCCTGCGCCACACCTACGCCACCCACCTCCTGGAGGGGGGGGCGGATCTGCGCTCGATCCAAGAGCTCCTCGGCCACGCGTCGCTGTCTACCACCCAGCAGTACGCCCACGTCGACCTCCAACACCTCCTCGAGCAGTACGACCGCGCCCACCCGCGCGCCCACGGCGGTAGGGGTTGCGATCGCGCCCGCGGCGATTGAATGGAACTTTGTCTCACCTCCCGGTTGACCTGCCCGGTCTGCGGCCACGCCGAAACCCTGACCATGCCCACCGACGTTTGCCAGTGGTGCTACGAATGTCCGGTCTGCAAGACCCGACTCACGCCCAAGCCCGGCGACTGTTGCGTCTTCTGTTCCTTTGGCAGCGTGTGCTGTCCGCCGATCCAGGCGGCGCGGGCGAAGGGCGAGGCAGGCGACTGACCAAGGGCGCGGCTGGCCTGGGTGGCGAACCACCGCGACACCTCCCGACCGGATCGCCCGCCCCCAGCCTCCGCGGGTCATCCGAGGGTCGACTCTCGAAAAATGATCTCGGTGGGCGCCCGCCGGGAGGTCCCCGCCTCGCCTTGGGGCGAGAGGCAAGCCCCGCCCCAAGGCGAGGCGGGGCGCGGGGTTGTGGCCTGCGGGGCCGGCGGCCTTCGCGCGATTGCTCGGTGCGTGATGGCCGCCCCCGTCGCTGTGGTCCTCCCGATCGTCTGCCGGGAAGGTGCCAAATGGTGGCTCTGCAGGGAGCGGTGGCGTGGGGAGGCGCGCCGGGGGAGGGGTCAGGCAGGCAACGTTGCTACGTTCACCGCCGGTGCGCGTGATCTGGGCCGGCGCCATCAGTTCAGGGTGCAGGCGCGCTGGACGGCGATCGCGACGAACAGGGCGAGGAGGGCCAGGGAGAGGCAGCAAGCGACGATCCACGGCCGGTGCTCCGCCACCAAGGCGTCCACCGCCCTCTCGTCCGGCGCCCACCCCGCGTCGCCGGCGAGGGTGGCGCGGGTGGCCGTGGCGCCGTGGATCTCCGCGTCGAA
>MNYW01000165.1 GCA_001873295.1 Nitrospirae bacterium CG2_30_70_394
TCCCCCATCCCCCATCCCCCACCCGATCCCCTCCTCACCCCACCTGGCCGTAGATCCGGGCCTGGAAGCGGGCGCCGAGCTCGTCTTCGGCGATCCGCCGGCACTGTTCGATGTCGACGCCGGGTAGGCCGTCCAGGGCCGTGGCCACCACCTCGGGGAGGTGGTCCGTGGCGGCGCGGATGAACCCCTTGCAGGCGGCGTAGGCGCCGGGGCGGGACGGGTCACAGTGGCGCACGTAGGTCGCCTCGTCTTGGGCGTTGAGGCTCACCGAGAGCGCGTCGATCCACCCCGCCATTTCCGCCGTGGTATCGCGGCGGTAGATCAGGTTGGCCAGGCCGTCGGTGTTCAGGCGCACCCGCGCCACCCCGGCCTCCTTCAACCAGCGGGCGACGTCGAGGAGCAGGGGCAGGCGCAGGGTCGGCTCGCCGAGGCCGCAGAAGACCACCTCGCGAAAGGGGAGGGGGTCGCCGATCGCCGCCACCACCTGCGCGAAGGTCGGGGCGCGGTCGAGCTCCAGGGGGTGGCCCTTCACCTGCCACTGGCCGTGGTGCTTCGGGCAGAAGTGACAGCGCAGGGTGCAGGCGTTGGTGAGGTTGAGGTAGAGAGCGGCGTCGATCGCATAGGCGATCGCGCCGGGCGTAGGGGAGGCGGCCATAAGAGAGGAAAAGGGGCTGAGCTGGCGCTCCCTTCTAGCAGCTCCCCCCGGTCTACTGTCTACTCCCTACTCCCTACTCCCTACTCCCTACTCCCTGCGCTCCACGGGTCCGGCCATGGTTCTCCACTCCGCGCCCTCCTCCACCTTCCAAGCCGACGCCCGCGACGGCCGCATCGCGGTCGCCATCGAGGTACGGCCGGTGGGGCCCGACTGGCTGGTCGTGGTCAGCGGTGGCGAGGCCCACCTCGGTGCCTGTGCCCTGGGGGTGTGGGACGCGGCAAGCGGCCGGGCGAGCGGTTCGGTCCTTGCCGCCCCCGGCCACCGCGAAGAGGGGGTGGCGCTCAGCGGCGCCCGGCGGCTGGCGGCGGTCGCGCGCGCCACGGTGGTGGTGGGCGCGGGGCTCCACTACGAGGCGGCGAGCGGCGCGGAGATTGCCACCGCCGTGGCCCTGGCAGAGCGGCTGGTGGCGCAAGCGGCGGCGTGGCTGGCCGGCCGGCAAGACGGCTGAAGCGACGCCCGCGAGCGACCGTTCGCCGGTTGCCTCCGTCGCCTGCGGAACCATCGTGCCCGCTCCAGCAAGAAGGCGCGCCCGCGAGCCGTCGCTGCCGGTTGACGGCGCGGCCCATTCCCTCTAAAGTCCCGCCCCGCTCGCCAGCGTGTCGCGCGCCTCCGATCCATGCCTCCTCGAGGTCTCCCGGAGATGGGGGAGGGTGGTGGGAGGCAACTGGTGAGTCTGCCGGCCGACAGATGGTTCGGTCGTGTGACCACCCTCTTCGCAACCCACCGCGCAACCCCAACGCAAGGAGAGCCAGATGCCTACCTTCGTAATGACCGAGAAGTGTGACGGCTGTAAGGGCCAGGACAAAACGGCGTGCATGTACATCTGCCCGCACGACTTGATGAAGCTCGACAAGAGCATCAACAAGGCCCTGAACCAGGAGCCTGACAACTGCTGGGAGTGCTACTCCTGCGTCAAGATCTGCCCGCAGCAGGCGATCGAGGCGCGTGCCTACGCCGACATTGTTCCCCTTGGCGGCCAGGTCATCCCCATGCGCTCCTCCGACTCCATCATGTGGACCATCAAGTTCCGCAACGGCGACACCAAGCGGTTCAAGTTCCCGATCCGGACCACCGCCGAGGGTTCCATCAACCCGTACGGTGGCAAGCCGGAGGGCGGCAACATCAACGACGAGTGTTTCTTCACCGAGGCCGCCGGCACTCTCCCCGCCAACTACTAGGCGCGCGGAGGCAAACGGTCTGACCGCGGTTACCGCGAACTACCCACACCCGTATTCAAGGGAAGGAACGATCCCATGGCTGATGAGGCAGTGTCCGTACACGACTTGTGTGAATCTCACTTTTGTAAAAACCCGGTCATCGCGGAGCTCGAGACCGACTTTTTGATCGTCGGGGGTGGCATGGCCTCCTGCGGCGCCGCCTACGAGGCGAAGCGTTGGGCCGGCCAGGACGTCCGCGTTCTCCTCTGCGACAAGGCGGCGCTGGATCGCTCGGGCGCGGTGGCCCAGGGGCTATCCGCGATCAACACCTACCTTGGCGGGCAGAACCCGTCGGACTACGTCCGGATGGTCGCCAACGACCTCATGGGGATCGTCCGCGACGACCTCATCTACGACGTCGGCCGCCACGTGGACGACTCGGTGAAGCTCTTCGAAGAGTGGGGCCTGCCGGTGTGGAAGCAGCCGGGCGACGAGGGCAAGTCGCTGCGTGACGGCGGCAAGCCGGTGCGCTCCGGCAAGTGGCAGATCATGATCAACGGTGAGTCCTACAAGCCGATCGTCGCCGAGGCGGCGAAGAAGGCGCTGGGGATGGACAACATCATCGAGCGTTGCTTCATCGTGAAGCTGCTCCTCGATGAGAAGGTGGAGAACCGGATCGCCGGCGCGGTGGGCTTCTCCACCCGCGAGAACAAGATCTACATCATCCGCGCGAACGCGATCCTGATTGCCTGCGGCGGTGCGGTGAACATCTTCCGGCCGCGTTCCACCGGTGAGGGCATGGGCCGTGCGTGGTACCCGGTGTGGAACGCCGGCTCCACCTACGCGATGGCGACCCAGGTGGGTGCCGAGCTCACCATGATGGAGAACCGCTTTGTGCCCGCCCGCTTCAAGGACGGCTGTGGCCCGGTGGGTGCCTGGTTCTTGCTCTTCAAGGCGAAGGCGGTCAACGCCTACGGCGAGAACTACATGATCAAGAACGCCGAGATGCTGAAGGACTATCCGCCCTACGGCCTCGCGGCGGTCCCCGCCACCTGCCTGCGTAACCACCTCATGATGCATGAGATGAAGAACGGCTTTGGCCCCATCTACATGGACACCCCGACGGCCCTCGCCGAGCTGTCGAAGACGATGGACGCGAAGCAGATGAAGCACCTCGAGGCGGAGGCGTGGGAGGACTTCCTCGACATGTGCGTCGGCCAGGCCGGCCTGTGGGCGGGGATGAACATCAAGCCCGAGGAGCAGCCCTCCGAGCTGATGCCCACCGAGCCGTACCTCCTGGGCTCGCACTCCGGTTGCTGCGGCATCTGGACCTCCGGTCCCGCCGATCTGGCCCCGGAGGAGTGGCAGATAAAGGATGCCGGGGTCACCTACAACCGCATGACCACGGTGATGGGGCTGTTCACCGCTGGTGACGGCGTCGGCGCCTCGGGCCACAAGTTCTCCTCCGGCGCCCACGCCGAGGGGCGGATCGCGGCGAAGAGCGCGGTGAAATGGTGCAAGAACCACGCTGGCTTCAAGTCGACGATCACCGTCGACAAGAAGCAGTTGGCGGCGGACATCTACCTGCCGTTCCAGAACTACGAGGATCACAAGAACTTCACCACCGATCCCTTCATCAACCCCCACTACATCCGTCCGAAGATGCTCATGTTCCGTCTGAACAAGATCATGGACGAGTATGTGGGTGGCGTGGCGACCTGGTACATCACCAGCGCCAAGATGATGGAGCGCGGCCTCGAGCTCCTCACCATGCTCAAGGAGGATTCCTTGAAGATGGGGGCGAAGGACCTCCATGAGCTGCTGCGCTGCTGGGAGAACTACCACCGCATCTGGACCGCCGAGGCCCACCTGCGGCACATCTACCACCGCCAGGAGACCCGCTACCCGGGCTTCTTCTACCGGTCGGACTTCCCGCAGCTCGACGAGCAGAACTGGAAGGTGTTCGTGAACTCCCGTTTCGACCCGAAGACCGGCGATTGGCAGTGCTTCAACCGCCCGCACAAGGACCTCGTCTCGAAGGCCAAGTAGCTTTCGAGAGGTCGCCAGTAGGAAGGCCCCCGCGGCGTTGCCGCGGGGGCTTTTTTTTTCCGCCGCGCGGCCCTGTCCGGGCAGGTGCAAGGCGCGCGTGGAGAGGGGAGCTTGTCGGACTTGCTCCCGAGCGGCCATGGCACGGCAGGGGGGTCACCCCCGAACCGATCGACCCGGTACGTGCAAGCCCCGGAGCGTTACCCGGAGGGGCGACCCAAGGGTCGCCCCCGAACCGATCGGGACAAGGTACGGGGTGCGCGGCAGGGCGCGGAGAGCTCTGTTCGTGGTTCCGCGGCGACGAGATTCTCCGGTTCGTTGTGACCGTGCGGGGGAACAAGTCTCCACCGTCCAGCCCCCGCCAGACTTGCGCTCAGCAACCGCTCTACCGCCTCCAGCCGGTCCCACCCCTACTCCGGGCCTCCGCGCAGCCTCGCGCCTGTAGGGCGTTGCCGTGTGCCACCGCGCGCCACCGATGGCTCCGAACCGCCTCCCCACTGCGCCTTTGCGCTGCCGGACCCGCCCCCTTTGTGGATTCGCACTTTTGTGTGCGTCCGCCTGCCATGTTCCCGCGGTGGAGGCCCGCGCCGCACGCCACCCGCGCCGCGGAACGGTCCCCCCACTGCGTCTCTGCCCCGCCGCGAAAGCCGCCTCCCAAGCAACGCCTGATGGGGGGTCGCTCCTCCACGACGCCGCGCTCGTCGGGTGAGGGCGGTGTTGGGGAGGGGCGGGGATCGCTGCAGGGGAGGGCGGAGAGGGCCGCCCCGTTGATGGCCGCAACCGTCTTCCGTATAATCCCGCACCCCGTTTGGCAGCACCTCCCGCAACGGCGATCGGCTGCGGGTGACGGTGGCGCCGAACCCCTGCAATCCACGCGCACTGGGAGAGACCTATGGCAACTGCGACCAGTGACGCCCTCCCGATCCTGGTGATCGGGGGTGGCATCGCCGGCTTGACCGCCGCGAACGAGGCGGCCGAGGCCGGACACCGGGTCATCATCGTCGAGAAAGAGGCGTATCTGGGCGGCCGGGCGATTCGCTTGGGGAAGTACTTCCCCAAGCTGTGCCCGCCGTACTGCGGCTTCGAGATCAACCTCCGGCGGATCAAGCAGAACCCGGACGTCACCGTCCACACCCTCGCCGAGGTCACCCGCATCGCGGGCGGCCCCGGGGCGTACACCGTCTCCCTGCGCCAGGAGCCGCGCTACGTGAACCAGCGGTGCACAGTGTGCAATGAGTGCGTCGCGGTCTGTCCGGAGGAGCGCGCCGACGACTTCAACTACGGCCTCACCAAGACGAAGGCGATCTACCTCCCCCACGACATGGCCTTTCCGATGAAGTTTGCCGTCGACATGGCGGCGTGTCAGGGAAGCAGTTGCTCCAAGTGCGTGGCGGCGTGCCAGTACGACGCCATCGACCTCGCCCAGCAGGCGCAGGAGAAGGAGCTGAAGGTGGGGGCGATCATCGTCGCCACCGGCTGGCGGCCGTATGACGCGAGCCGGATGGACAACCTCGGCTTCGGCACCCATCCGAACATCGTCAGCAACGTCCAGTTCGAGCGGATGGCGGCGGAGAGCGGCCCCACCGGCGGCAAGATTCTCCGTCCCTCGGACGGCAAGCTGCCGAAGCGGGTGGTCTTCGTTCATTGCGCCGGTTCGCGGGACGAGAACCACCTCCCGTTCTGCTCCTCCATCTGCTGCATGTCCTCCCTGAAAGAGGGGCTGCTGCTCAAGGAGCAGTACCCGGAGGCGGAGGTGACGGACTTTTACATCGATATTCGTACCCCTGGCCGCTACGAGGACTTCTTCACCACCGCCAAGGCGGCGGGGATTGAGCTCATCAAGGGCAAGGTGGCGAAGATCGAGGCGAGCACCGACGGCAACTACCTGGTGGTGACCGCCGAGGACGCGGTAAACGGCAAGAAGGTCCATCGCGTTGCCGACATTGTCGTCCTAGCCACCGGCATGCAGCCGTCGCTCGCGGGCGCCATGCTCCCCGGCCCCTTGGAGCATGACGACGACGGCTTCGTGATGACGCCGGTGTCCGACGCGGGGATCTTTCCGGTGGGTTGCGCGCGCGCGCCGGTGGACGTGACGACCGCCACCCGCGACGCCACCGCTGCCGCCCTCCACTCGATTCACCAGCTCGTTGCAAGGAGTTGAACGTGGCCAACGATACCGCCGCCGAGCCGAAGCTCGGCACCTACATCTGCACGGGATGCGGCCTCGGCGAGGCCCTCGACATCGGCGCGCTGGAGAAGATCGCCCAGGCTGCGCCGAAGTCGGTGACCTGCAAGACCCACGCCTTCTTCTGTAGCGACGAGGGGGTGAAGGTCATTCGCGACGACCTCGCGGGCGCCGGTGTCAACCACGTGGTCATCGCCGCCTGTTCCGGGCGGGTGAACCAAGAGGTCTTCGCCTTCCCCAAAGAGGTGGTCCTCGACCGGGTCAACCTGCGCGAGCAGGTGGCGTGGTCGCACGCCGCGAAGGACGCGGACACCGACGCCTTGGCGCAGGACTACCTGCGCATGGGGTTGGTGAAGAACTCCAAGAGCTCGATCCCCGCCTCGCCGGTGACCCAGGAGGTGTACGAGACCCTGCTGGTGATCGGCGCCGGCGCCACCGGGATGCAGGCGGCGATCGAGGCGGCGAAGGCGGGCCACAAGGTGGTCCTGGTGGAGAAGGAGGCGGAGCTCGGCGGCTACATGCGCACGCTCCACCGCCAGCTTCCCCAGCGCCAGCCGTACACCGCGTTGATGGAGCCCGACCTGGCGCGCAAGCAGGTGGAGGTCAAGGCGCAGCCGAACATCACGGTGATGACCTCCGCCGAGGTGGTGAAGATCTCCGGCCAGCCTGGCCTGTTCACCGCCCTGGTGAAGTCCGACGGGCGCGAGTCGACCTTGCAGGTGGGGGCAGTGGTCCTTGCCACCGGCTCGTCTCCCTACGACGCCACTAAGCTCGGCCACCTCGGCTTCGGCGCCTCGCCGAACGTGGTGAGCTCTGACACCTTCGAGGCGATGGCGAAGAGCGGCAAGCTGGTCCGTCCCTCCGATGGCCAGCCGGCGCGCTCGGTCGCCTTCGTCTTGTGTGCCGGCTCGCGTGACCCGGACCACCTCCCGTACTGCTCGTCGACCTGCTGCGCCACGTCGTTGAAGCAGGCGGCGTACGTGCGCCAGGCGAATCCGCGGGAGGGGCGCGCCTATGTCTTCTACCGCGACATGCGCACCCCGGGCCACCTCGAGTACTTCTACAAGGCGATGCAGCAGGACGAAGGGGTCTTCCTCACCAAGGGGAAGGTCACCGCGGTCAAGGCGGCGGGCAAGAACCAGGTGGCGGTGACCGCGGAGGAGACCCTTCTCGGCGGCCCGATCACCGTGGAGGTGGACCTGGTGGTCCTCGCAACCGGCATGGTGCCGTCGACCCTCGCCCACGACATCCTCGGCCTCCAGTACCGCCAGGGGCCGGCCCTCCCCGATCTCAAGTACGGCTTCCCGGACTCGCACTTTATCTGCTTCCCGTACGAGACGCGGCGTACCGGCGTCTTTGCCGCGGGCACGGTCCGTGCCCCGATGACGATCGCCGACGCCACCATCGACGGCGGCGGCGCGGCGATGAAGGGGATCCAGGCGATCGCGTACGCGCGCACCGGTGAGGCGGCCCTGCCGCGGGCGATGGACCCCACCTATCCGGTCTTTGGCCTCGATCGCTGCACCGCGTGCAAGCGGTGTACCGAGGAGTGCCCCTTTGGCACCCTCAACGAGGATGACAAGGGGTTCCCGCAGCTCAACATCAACCGCTGCCGGCGGTGTGGCATCTGCATGGGTGCCTGCCCCGAGCGGGTGATCAACTTCCAGAACTACTCCATCGACGGCATGTCGTCGCAGATTCGCGCCATCGAAATCCCGAGCGAGAGCTCCGGCAAGCTCAGGATCCTCGCCTTCATGTGCGAGAACGACGCCTATCCGGCGATCGACATGGCGGGGGTGCGGCGCCTCCAGTACGACGCCCAGGTGCGCGTCGTGCCGGTGCGCTGCCTCGGCGCGATCAACCAGGTGTGGATCGCCGACTCCCTGTCGGGCGGCTTCGACGGCGTCATGCTTCTGGGCTGCAAGTACGGCGACAACTACCAGTGCCACATGATCCGTGGCTCGGAGTTGGCGGTGGAGCGCCTCGGCAAGATTCAGGAGACCCTCAACCGCCTCGGCCTGGAGGCGGAGCGGGTCCAGTACATCGAGTTCCCGATCTCCGACTACCAGCGCTTCCCCGAGATCGTGAAGGGGTTCGTGAAGGCAATCCGCAAGATTGGTCCCAACCCCTTCAAGGGGTTCTAGTCCCGCCTCTACCACGGCGATCTGTTCCTGCCACCCCTGTTTCGTAGGTGTTCACCATGCCGACTACCGTCGCACCGGATCTCGACTTCATTCGCAGCCTCAAGCAGCTCGGCGGCGAAAACCTGAAGAGCTGCTACCAGTGCGCCACCTGCTCGGTGGTCTGCCCGATCTCCACGGACGACCGCCCCTTCCCCCGGCCGGAGATGATCTACGCCCAGTGGGGGATGAAGGAAAAGCTAGTCTCCGATCCCCTCGTGTGGGTCTGCCACAACTGCCGCGACTGCTCCTCCTACTGCCCGCGCGGTGCCAAGCCAGGCGAGCTTTTGGCGGCGGTGCGCGACTACACGATCACCCACTTCGCCTGGCCCAGCTCCTTCGCCCGCCTGTTCAACAGCGCGCGCTTCCTGCCGCTGCTGTTCGCGATTCCGGTGGTCCTCCTCCTCGCGGTCCTCGCGGTGGAGGGCCACCTGCACATTCCCGAGGGGCAGATCATCTACTCGAAGCTCTTCCCCATCCACACCCTTGAGTACATCTACATCCCCGTGGCCTTCTTCGGCTTCATCGCCGGGCTCATGGGGATGCGCCGCTACTGGACCGCGATCTCCGCCCAGCGCGCCGGGGCCCGCCCGCGCCGTGGCCTGGTGGAGGCGGCGATCCTCACCGGCAAGGAGATCCTTTCCCACACCCAGTTCAAGAAGTGCTCGGTGGAGGGCAAGCGGTACTACGGCCATTTGCCGATGCTCTACGGCTTTCTCGGTGCCTTTGGCACCACCACCTTGGTGACCATCTATTACTACTCCGGCCGCTTCACGCCGCTGCCCCTGTACGACCCGACGAAGATCCTCGGCAACGTCAGTGCGGTCCTTCTCCTCTACGGCTGCGGCCGGCTGGTGGCGCGCCGCTTCGAGAAGGAGCCGGAGGAGCGCAACAACCTGCCGTCCTCTTACTTCGACTGGCTCTTCCTCGGCCTCCTCACCGCGGTGGCAGTGACCGGGACGCTGACCGAGCTCACCCGCTTGTCGGGTGCGGCGGGGATCGCCTACCCCATCTACTTCATCCACCTCAGCCTGATCTTCATGCTCCTCGGCTACATGCCGTACTCGAAGTTCGCCCACCTCTTCTACCGCAGCGCGGCGATGGTGCACGAGAAGATGTACGCCCCCGAGGCGGTGGTGGTGGCCTTGCCTGGCCCGCCGGTGGCGCCGCCGGTGGTGGTGGAAGAGGTGGAAGAGGTGGAAGAGGAGAAGGTCGCGGCCCCGGCCGGGGCGGCGGCGAAGGCACCCGCCACCTCGCCCCTCGGCGGCGGCAGCAAGATTGGCGGCGGTGCGCCCCCCTCCATGTTCGGCGGCTCGAAGATCGGCGGCGGTGCGCCCCCGTCTTCGCCCTTCGGCGGCGGTTCGAAGATCGGCGGTGCGCCGCCGACCTCGCCTCTGGGGGGGGGAAGCAAGATCGGCGGTGCGCCGCCGACCTCGCCTCTGGGCGGCGGAAGCAAGATCGGTGGCAGTCCACCGCCGCCCGCGGGGGGGAGCAAGATCGGCGGTACCCCGCCGCCCGCGCCGGGGGGCTCGAAGATCGGCGGTACCCCGCCGCCTGCGGCGCGTCCGATGTTCGGCGGGGTTCCCCCGAAGCCGCCCGCCCCCCCTGTTGCCCCGCCGGCGGAGGAGTCGAAAGAGGAGTAGGGCGAAGGCGCCCCGGCCCCGCGGCCGGGGCGCCTTTGTTTTGTTCGGCCGGCCTTCACGGAGGCTCCCTTCCCGTGGCCTGGGCGGCACCACCCGGGCGTGCGACGACGGGTGTGGGGGGTGCGAGACGGGCGAGCCTCCAGCCACCGGAGCCCGCCGGTGCGCCGGCCGGTACCGGCTGCAACCCGCTCAACGCCAAGGCGCCAAGGAGAAAGGTGAGGGCTCCGTGGTGGTCGCGCCTCTTCGCGTCGCTGTGCCTTGGCGTCAAGCCAAGACGGGGGAGGGGGGGTGAGGGACGGGGTCCAGCGGGTTGTCTGCTTTGCCCCGCCGGTAACGCCAAGGCGCAGAGACGCCAACATGCAGAGACGCTAAGGCGCAGCGGCGAGGCTCGGTCGGCGGGAACGGTCGGTTCCATTCCCGCGGCTGGGGACGCGCCGGGGGCCCACGCGGACCGAGCCCTTGTTTTCGGCCTGGGGGCGGGTAGGCGGCGGGGTGGCTTAGGCGCCGCGGACGTTGTCGATCGACTGAGCCGAGCGGATCCATGGCAGGACTCGTGGGCCGTTCGTCGTCGCCTCGCCGCACGTCGCGCTACGCACGGTTCTCTATCCGGGCTCGAGCCCGCCGCTTCTCGCGACGATCGACCCAGTCCGCCAGACTCTTGCGCCACCGCGTCGCCTCAGTGGGGCAAGAGGAGCTGTAGGGCGCCGATGAGGCCGCCGAGGATTGCCCCCATCCACTCGAGGTAGCGAAACTCGTCGCGCAAGATCCCGAGCAGGAGCTCCTCCACCTGGTGGGTCTCCATCTCCTCCACCCGCGCGCGCACCAGCTCCTCCACGTCGACCCGGGTGGCAATCTGGTGGGCGACCCGTTGCTGGTAGTCGTGGGCGCGGTTCGCCACCGCCGCCATCACTCGCCGCTTGAGCTCCTGATAGAAGCGCGCGCTCACCCGCCCGACCAGTGGGATGGTGTGCAGGCGCTCGCCGTCGATGCGCTGGTCGATCGCCCGCTCCACCGCCCGCTCCACCTCGCCGCGCAGGTCGACCTCGGCGATGAGCTGCGCCACCTTCTCCTCCGAGAGGAGGTCGCGCTGCACGGTCCGGGCAATGGCGGCGGCGAGGCGCTGGCGGCGGGCGGGGATGATCCCCTGCAACCGCCACGGCCCGATCCGCACCGGCTCGCGCGGCCGAAAGAGGAGGGTGAGGGCGAGCTTGTTGGTGATCCAGCCGATGAAGGCGCCGGTGGCGGGAAGGAGCCAGGGGCTCACGGCGCCTCCCAACAAGGTGGGGTGGGCGCGAGGAGAAAGACGGTGACCGGCGGACCCATCTGACAAGTCACGGTGCCTCTCCGGGCGGCGGGGTGGCCGCGACGGCGGCGCGATACACCTCGCGGGTAGCCACCCCGCGGGCGGCGGCTGCGGTCGCGCAGTCGCGGTACTCGGGGGTCGCCTGCACGCGCTCGCCCGCGCGCCACCCCTCCTTGATCCGCACCACGCCGTAGTCGGTGGTGACCTCCACGAAGCGGCGCGTGACCACCGCCCGGGTAAGGTCGCGCCGGCGCACGCCGAAGGTGGTGGTGTGGCGAAACAGGGCCGTCTCCACCGCCTCGGCGTCCGGGGGCAGGGCGAGGGCGGTGATGCGAATGGCGGGCCGGCCCACCTTGGTGGTGAGTGGGGTGAGGGTCACCTCGACCGCGCCGGCAGCGCGCAGGGCTCCGGCCACCTCCGGGTAGCACTCGGGGTGGAGATCGTCGAGGTCGCAGACCAGCTCCACGATCGGTTCGCGCCCGGCGGCTGGGGGAGCGAGGAGCGCAAGGCGCAGGACGTTGGCAAACCCCGCTGGGTCGCGGTCACCCGCGCCACAAGCGGTGGTCGCCACCGTGTGCACGGTGGCCGCCTCGGCCGGGGCGGCGAGGGTGGCCAGCAGCGCCGCGCCGGTGGGGGTGGTGAGCTCGCCCACCTCGGAGAGTCCCGGGACACCGCGGCGAATCGGCCGGCCTACCAGCAGCCGCTCCACCGCCGGCGGCGGCACCGCCATGCGGCCGTGGGCGCAGGTGGTCCAGCCGTCGCCCACATTCACCGGCGAGTGGCTGAGGCGTGCGATACCGAGGGCGTGCAGTGCCCAGCAGGAGCCGACGATGTCGATCAGGGCGTCCACCGCCCCCACCTCGTGAAAGTGGACCTGCTCCACCGCGACCCCGTGGACCGCCGCCTCCGCCTCCGCCAACCGGGTGAAGACGGCGCGGGCGTTCGCCGCCACCGTGGGCGCCAATCCCGCGCGCTCGACGATCGCGAGGCAGTCCGCGAGGTGGCGGTGGGAGTGGGCGGGGAGAGACTCGACGCGCGCGTGGGTGCAGCTCACGCCGCCGCGCGTTGCCCGCGTCACGGTTAGCCCCCAGCCGTCGAGGCGAAGGGCGGCGAGGGCGGCGCGCAGCCCCCCCTCGTCCGCCCCCCCGTCGAGGCAGGCACCGAGGACCATGTTGCCGCAGATCCCGGCGGCGCAGTCGAGGTAGGCGTCTACGGCCATGGGGTCAGCGGTGCGGAGAGAGGGCGTTGGCGGGGGTTGGAAGTCGCCTCGTTGCCCCTTCGAAGCACAGCGGCGGGTGGCCAGGAACGCGGGTCGGGGCGAAGGCTGACCGAACGGGCTCGCGCAGAGGCGCCGCGCCGCCAAGCAAAAGGGCCGGCCGCAAGGGGCGGTGCGGCGCGCTGGAAGAGGCGTTGCAGGCTGCCGCCCGGGGAGGTGGGTCGGGTGGCCGCGATGAGCGCAACCAGACGCGGTGGCGCGTTGCTCGCGTCGCTCTCCAACCGGGTTTCGACGCCAAGGCCACCGGCCGGTCGAGGCCCCACCCGTGGGCGTCTCCGCCTCTTGGCCCGCGTCCTTCCTTGCAGATCGAGTGGGACCGCCGGGTGGGTGGCCGCTAGCGTCGGGTGACTCGTACTCATGCGCGTTCCCTCGCGGGCGATCCCCCTTCGCCCAACAGGTTGATCCGGTGGGCGAGGCAGGCGGCGCCGAAGCCGTTGTCGATGTTCACCACTCCGATCCCCGGGGCGCAGGCGTTGAGCATGGTCAATAGCGGCGCGAGGCCGGCGAAGCTGGCGCCGTAGCCGGTGGCGGTGGGCACGGCGATCAGCGGCCGATCGGTGAGGCCGGCGGCGACCGTGGGCAGTGCCCCGTCCATCCCCGCCACCGCCACCACCACCCGCGCCGCATGCAGGTTGGGCAGGTGGGCGAGGAGCCGGTGGAGGCCGGCGACCCCCACGTCGTAGAGCGGGGTGACGCGCGAGCCCAGCCACTCGGCGACCACCCGCGCCTCCTCCGCCACCGCCAAGTCGGCGGTGCCGGCGGCAAGCAGGCAGATCTCGCCCACCCCATCCACCCCGTCGCCAACGGTGATGATCCGCGCCGCCTCGTGGTAGTGGGCCGCGCCCAACCGCTCGGCGACCGCCGCGAAGTCCTCCGGGGTGGCGCGGGTGGCGAGCAGCCGGCCGCTTTGCGCCACGATCCGCGCGGCGATCGCCGCCACCTGGGCCGGACCCTTGCCCGGGCAGTAGACCACCTCTCCCATCCCTTGGCGCAGGGGGCGGTGGTGATCGAGACGGGCGTAGGTGACCCCGCCTTCCGCCAGGGGCTCGTACGGGAGATGGCGCAGGGTGGCGACGGCCTGCTCCACCGAGGTGGTGCCCGCGGCCACCTGCTCCAACAGCCTGCGCACGGCCTCCGCGGCCATCATGACCCCTTGAGGAAGGCGAGGCTCTCTTTGAAGAGCTCGCCACGGGCGTCGCCGAGAAGCTCCATAAGGACCGCCTCGGTGGAGGTGATGGAAATGGCTGCCTCCCGCATGAGGCCCAGGCCGATGGCGTGGTTCTCTGGGGTGCGCGACGCGCAGGCGTCGGCGACCACGTGGAGGTGGTAGCCGCGCCGGGCGAGCGCCCGGCAGGTCTGTTGGACGCAGACGTGGCTCTCCACCCCGGCGACGATGATCTCGGTGGCACCGGTGGCGTGAATCAGGGGGAGGAAGCCGGGCTCGCGACAGGCGTCGAAGTGGGTCTTGGGAAAGGGAACGAAGGGGTCGATCTCCGCGGCGACGGCAGGGAGGGTGGCGCCCAGCCCGCGCGGGTACTGCTCGGTGACCACCACCCCCACGCCCAGGCGGCGGCCGAGACGAAGCAGGCCGCGCAGGTTGTGCACCACCTGGTCGAGCTGGTGGATGGCGGGGAGAAACCGCTCCTGGACGTCGATCACCAAGAGGCAGCAACGGTTGGGGTGGAGCGGGCCCATGGAGCCGGTAGCGTAGTGCGGCCCCCCGGCCGCCGCCACTCGCCCCCGGGCGCGTGGCTCAGGTCTCGGCCCGCGGTCCGATACGTCATGGGCGAGTCGAACCGGGGTAGGTCGTTACCCACCTCGGTCACGGCCAGACCCAGGGGAGCCTCCTTGCACGTAGTCGGGGCGGTCAGCCGGTAACCGGGTGGAGCCGCACCGCGCCCCCCCGCCTTTCAAGGGGCGGGGGGCCGGTGGCCTGGGGAGACGCACGGGTGAGTGCGGCGGGCAGGCGGCTCCAAGGCCGATCTGCGCGCCGGCGTCACTCCGTGGGATCAAGGCGACACCGCCTCACTGCCGATGAAGGGGGGTAGCCGCAGTGGGTAACCCCATGACCCAGGTGGGGAGGGCAGGTTTCGAGGTGGCCCGGCGATCTCCTTTGATGAGCGTGATACGCCAAAGGGTTAGACGAGGGAGG
>MNYW01000071.1 GCA_001873295.1 Nitrospirae bacterium CG2_30_70_394
TCGTGCTCGCATGAGACTCGTCCGCAACACCGGCAATGACCGCGTTGTCGATCTCATCCGGCCCTCCCTTGGCGCCGGACGGCAACTGGACGTGGTAACCCCCTCCCTGTCGCTTTTCGCGTTCGCCGAGCTGATGCCACAGTTGGTAGCGGTGCAGCGCGGCCGCTTCGTGATTCCGCCCGAAGGCACCGATCTGGCGCTGTTCGGCACGAGCGCCGACCGGCCGGCGCGCAACCAGCTGCGGGCGCAGTGGCTTGCGCGCGAGTTGATCCGGTGGCTGGAGACCAAGTCCGAGGTGCGGCGCGCCGGCGCCGGGGTACCGCAGGGCGCTTTCGTGGTTCGCGACGGGGCCGATCAGCCGATGCAGGCCCTCCTCGGGTCGCTGGCTATCAGCACGGAAGGGCTCGGCCTGACACCCGGCAATCCGCTCAGCCTGATCCAGGCGTCTGAGACGTCCGAGGAAGCCCGACTCCTCAGTCAGTGGTTCGACGCGCAATGGTCCGCGCTGCCCTCACGCCCTTCGGTGAAAGGCTCCCTGCTCGAGGTGCTGCAGCGGATTGGGAGCCATCGTGACCCTTACCTCGTATACACGCTCGTCCTTCACCATCTCTTCTTCGACCGCGGGGACGACCTCGACGAAGAGCAGGTCGTCAAGTCGGCGACCGGGATCCGCAACACAGTGGTCTGGCAGAAACTCTTCAAGTTCCAGCGCGACGGCGTCGTCGGGGCGATCGACAAGCTGAACCGCTTCGGCGGCTGCATCATCGCCGACAGCGTTGGCCTTGGTAAGACGTTCGAGGCGCTCGCGATCATCAAGTACCACGAGCTGCGCAACGACCGCGTACTCGTACTGGTCCCCAAGCGGCTGCGCGACAACTGGACGCTCTACAAGGCGAACGACCGCCGCAACTTCCTGGCGCCCGACCGCTTCAACTACGACGTCCTCAACCACACCGACCTCTCTCGCGACGGCGGCACCTCCGGCGACATCGACCTCGCCCACGTCAACTGGGGCAACTACGACCTGGTCGTCATCGACGAGTCGCACAACTTCCGCAATAAGCGCACGCCGCAGAAGGGCGGCGAAACCCGCTACGACCGGCTGATGCGCAAGATCATCCGTGAGGGCGTGAAGACGCGTGTGCTCATGCTCTCGGCCACGCCGGTCAACAACCGCATGGCCGACCTGCGCAACCAGATCGTCTTTGCCACCGAGGGGGACGACAGCGCGCTCCTGGACCACGGCATCGGCAGCATCGACAGCACGACGCGCCTTGCGCAGAAGCAGTTCAACCGCTGGCTCGACCTCGACGAATCGGAGCGCACGCCGTCGCGCCTCGTCGAGATGCTGGGCTTCGATTACTTCACGCTGCTCGACCTGCTCACCATCGCCCGCTCCCGCAAGCACATCGAGAAGTACTACGGCCTCACGGAAACCGGCCGCTTCCCGGACCGCCTCAAGCCGATCAACATCAAGGCGGACGTGGATCGAACCGGAGGCTTTCCGGCCATCCGGGACATCAACCGCGAGATCCGCCGCCTCAACCTCGCCGTCTACGCGCCGCTGCGGTACGTGCTGCCGCACAAACAGGAGGCCTACGATCGGAAGTACAGCACCGAGGTCAAGGGCGGCACCGGCTCCTTCCGGCAGGTGGACCGCGAGGAGAGCCTGATCCACCTGCTGCGCGTCAACGTGCTCAAACGCATGGAGAGCTCGGTGGTCTCCTTCGCGCTGACCGTCGAGCGTCAGCTCCGCGACGTGGAGGCCATGCTCGCCCGCATCGAGGAGCAGGCCGAGGAGCTGGACGAGATCGACATCGATGACGTCGATCTCGACGACCCGAACTTCGAAAGCCTGCTGGTCGGGCGCAAGGTCAAGGTGCTGGTGCAGGACGTGGACCTCGTGCGCTGGCGGCAGGATCTCGTCGAAGACCGCAACCGCCTGGCGAACCTGCTCGCCGCTGCCCGCGAGGTTGACCCCAAGCGGGACGCCAAGCTCGAAGAGCTGCGGCAGAAGATCGCGGACAAGTGCCGGAACCCGATCAACCCGGACAATCGCAAGGTGGTTGTGTTCACCGCCTTCGCGGACACCGCCCGCTACCTCTACGAGCAGCTCGCCCCGTGGGCGAAGACCACCCTTGGCATCGACACGGCCCTGGTCATCGGCACCGGTAGCAACCAGACGACGCTGCCGGGGCTGCGCAGGGATCTCGCCTCCATCCTCACAGCCTTCGCGCCCCGCTCCAAGGAGCGCCCTGAGGACCTGGCCGGGGACGGGGATCTCGACCTGCTCATCGCCACCGACTGCATCTCCGAGGGCCAGAACCTGCAGGACTGCGACTGGCTGATCAACTACGACATCCACTGGAACCCGGTGCGCATCATCCAGCGCTTCGGCCGCATCGACCGGATCGGCTCGCTGAACGCGCGCATCCAGCTCGTGAACTTCTGGCCCAACATGGAGCTGGAGGAGTACATCAACCTCGAGCAGCGCGTGAGCGGCAAAATGGTATTGCTCGATATCTCAGCGACCGGCGAGGAGAACCTGATCGAGCAGCCGTCCGGCAACCAGATGAACGACCTGGAGTACCGCCGCAAGCAACTCCTGAAGCTCCAGGATGCCGTGATCGATCTGGAGGACCTCTCCACCGGAGTCTCGATCGCCGACCTCACGCTCACCGACTTTCGCATCGACCTGGCGGAGTTCCGCAAGGCGCATCCCGGCGTACTGGAGACGCTGCCGCTTTGCACCTTCGCGGTGACCACCAGCCCCGAGGCCGAGATCCCGCCCGGCATCGTCTTCTGCCTGCGCGCCGAGGGTGAAGCCGCCGCGCGCATCCCCCACGACGGCTATCCGCTCAGCCCGCATTGCCTCGTGCACGTCGGCGACGACGGGGCCGTGCTCCTGCCCTACACGCAGGCCAAGCAGATCCTCGACCGGCTCAAGCGTGTCTGCCTCGGCCGCGACCTGCCCGACGCCGGCGCCTGCGCCTGCTTCGACCGCGCCACAAAGGACGGCGAGGATATGCGCCACGCGCAGCGCCTGCTCGCCGCGGCGGTGGCCTCCGTGGTGGGCAAGAGCGAGGAGCGCGCCGTGGCGAGCCTCTTCACCCCCGGCGGCACCCACGCCCTCCCGGGCGAGTTCGCCGGGATCAACGACTTCGAGGTCGTGGCGTTCCTCGTGATCCAAGCCACCGACGGTGACAAGAGGCTCCCGAGGGAGGAGGCGCCGTGATACGGGAAGACCTCGAAGCGCTCATCGCCGCCCAGGAAACCCTCGACGTCGAGTTCAAGGGTGAGGCGAAGCACGCGCTCTCCGACAGTGAACTCGTCGAAGCCGTCGTCTGCCTGGCCAATCGCCCCGGCACCGCGCCCGGCTGGCTGCTTGTCGGCGTCGAGGACGACGGTCGCGTCACCGGCGCCCGACCTCGCCACGGCGACCACATCGATGTCTCGCGCGTGCAGTCGTTGGTGGCCGGACGCACGTGCCCGGCGCTCGCCGTGGCGGCGGAGGTGCAGGCACTCGGCGGCTCGCCCGTGCTCGTCATCGAAGTGCCTCCCGCGCGCTCTCCGGTCGGTACCAGCGACGGCAAGTACCTGCGCCGAGCCCTCGGCGGGGATGGTCGGCCGGCCTGTGTGCCCATGCACTTCCACGAGATGCAGGCGCAGCAGGCCGACCGCGGCGTGCTCGACTACAGCGCCTTGGCCGTCACCGACGCGCGCTGGACCGACCTCGATCCGCTGGAGTTCGAGCGCTTCCGGCGCTTCGTGCGCGAGAGCCAGGGGCGTGGCGATTCGAGCCTGGTCGAACTCGCCGATCTCGAACTCGCCAAGGCGCTCGGCGCGGTCCAGGCGAACCATGAGGTTTCCGCGGTGCGTGTGCTCGGCCTGCTGCTCTTCGGGCGGGAAGAATCCCTGCGCCGGCTGTTGCCGGCCCACGAGGTCGCCTTCCAGGTGCTGGCCGGCGAAAAGGTGGAGGTCAATGACTTCTTCCGCTGGCCCCTGTTGCGCCTGGTGGAGGAACTCCTGGCGCGCTTCCGGGCGCGCAACCGCGAGGAAGAAGTCCTCGTCGGCATGCTGCGGGTCGGCGTGCCGGATTACCCGCCCGCGGCGTTCCGGGAAGGGCTGGCGAATGCCCTGATCCACCGCGACTACACCCGGCTCGGCGCCGTGCATGTGCAGTGGCATGCCGATCGACTCGAGATCGCGAGCCCCGGCGGGTTTCCCGAGGGCGTACGGCTCGACAACCTGCTGGTCACCCAGCCGCGGCCGCGCAACCTGCTGCTGGCCGATGCCTTCAAGCGTGCCGGTATCGTCGAGCGCACCGCACGCGGGATCGACACCATCTTCCACGAGCAGCTCCGCAATGGCCGGCCGGCGCCGAGCTACGCGCGCAGCAACGAGGCCGGCGTCGTGCTGGTGCTCCCGGGGGGCAAAGCCAACCTGGCCTTCGCCCAGTTCGTGGCCGAGGAGAGTCAGGCCGCGCGCCCGTTGGCGCTGGATGATCTCCTGTTGCTGAACCAGTTGTGGCTGGAGCGTCGCGCGAATACCGGCGAAGCGGCGGCGGCGATCCAGAAGCCCGAAACGGAGGCCCGCGCCCGCCTGCAGCGGCTGGTCGAGGCCGGCCTGGTCGAGTCGCGCGGCGAGCGCAAGGGCCGGACCTGGCTCCTCTCGGCAGCGGCCTACCGGCGTCTCGGCGAGCCCGGCGCCTATGTCCGGCAGCGCGGTTTCGAGCCGCTGCAGCAGGCGCAGATGGTGCGCCAGTACGTCCAAAAGCACGGATCGATCAGCCGGGCCGAGGCCGCCGAGCTCTGCCAGATGAGCTCACCGCAGGCCTATCGCCTGCTGAAAAGCCTTGTAGAACAAGGTGTTCTTGATCCCTCGGGCAAGCGCGGGCGGAGTGTGCGCTATGTGGCAAAGGCACGATGAAAAGCACGGCCATGGCCATCAAACGCACGCGTGCGTTTAGAATGCACGGGGCACGCCCAGGGCGCCGTGAGGCCATCACCTGCCGCCAGCGCACGCGATGACTGCGGACGACCTCATCACCGCGCTGGAGCTTCCCGCGGCGGCCAGGGTGGACCGCCGCGTTCCCAAGGCGCTGCTCACCGAGCACGGCGCGCCCACGTCCGCGGACAGGCGCCGCATCGACGACGGAATCGAGCGCGTCCAGTGGGTGGCGGCACTCAAACCTGGCACGGTGGGCGTGGCTGTGTACCGAGACGAGATGCGCGAGTACCTGGAGGTCGCCGTGCTGCACGTCGTCCTGCGCGCGACGGCCAAGCCCGGCCGCCTGATTGAGCTGCTGCATCGGGCGGTGCCGTATCCGGTGGTCGCCGTCACCGAGCAGGGCGAGACCGCGCACCTGTCGCTGGCCCACAAGCGCTGGTCGCAGGGCGAGGCCGGCAAGACGGTGCTGGACGGTGAGATCGTCACCGCGAATCCTGCGGAGGTGAGCGACGAGCCGACGCGGATCGCTTTCCTGTCCGCGCTGGCGCTGGGGCGGCAGCCACACGGCACGCTGCTCAGCCTCTACCAGGGCTGGATCGACACGCTGCTCGCGCTTCAGGCGGCGAGTCGCACCCGTATATTCGCCGTCCCGGACTCCGCCGACGCCAAAGTCGCCCGGCGCGAGGCCTTGGCCACGTGCGAGCGCCTGGAGGCCGAGATCGCCCGCCTGCGCGCCGCGGCCGCCAAGGAGAAGCAGATACGTAAGCAGGTGGAGCTGAACCTGGAACTGAAGCGCCTGGAGGCCGCCCGCGCCGCCGCGGTGGAACGTCTATGAGCGCACACGAAGGCACGAAGGACACGAAGAAAGAGATGAACGCGGAAGAGATCTCCGCCACTGTGGTGGATGTCGCCTTTCACCTGCACAAGGACTTGGGCCCAGGGTTGCTTGAGTCAGTGTATGAAGTGGTGCTGGCGAGAGCGTTGGAGAGGCGTGGCTTGCGGGTAGAACGTCAG
>MNYW01000057.1 GCA_001873295.1 Nitrospirae bacterium CG2_30_70_394
GCCGAGCGGCTCGCGCGCGGCTGGACGTGGAGGGTGAGGCGGGCGCCGTCGCGGCCGTCGCGGCACGGAATCTTGCTGCTCAATGGAGGCGCTGGCCCAGCTCCCGCAGGGTCGCCACGAAGAACTGGTCGACGAACAGGAGGGCGAGGAGGGCGAGGAGGGGGGTGAAGTCGATCCCGCCGGAGAGCAGCCACGGCACCTTCGCGCGGATCCGCCCGAGGATCGGTTCGGTGACCGCGTGCAGGGCGCGGACGATGGGGTTGTACGGGTCCGGGTTCACCCAGGAGATCACCGCCTGGAAGATCAGGACCAGGTAGAGAAAGAAGATCACCAGGTGGAGCAGGGTGGCGACGGCGGAGAGCAGGTTGCCGAGGATGAACATAGGGGCTCCGTGGCGGGCTTATGGGGTCGTGGCGCGGCCGAGCTCACGGGAGCGGGCGGTGGCCGCGCGCACGGCCGCGGCCACCGCCGCGCGCACCCCGCCCGCTTCTAAGGCCGCCAGGCCGCGGGCGGTGGTGCCGCCCGGCGAGGTGACCCGCTGGCGCAGGAGCGCCGGATGGTCGCCGGAGGTGAGCGCCAGGGTGGCGGCGCCGCGCAGGGTCTGGGCGGCGAGGGTGAGGGCGAGCGGCGCCGCGAGCCCCTCGGCGATCCCCGCCTCGGCGAGGGCCTCGATGATCAGCAGGCCATAGGCGGGGCCGGAGCCGGAGAGGCCGGTGACCGCGTCCATCTGCCCCTCGTCCACCTGCGCCACCCGCCCAAGGGGGGCGAGGAGGAGGGCGACGCGGTCGCGCTGCACGGCGGGGAGGTCGGCGGGGGTGGCGAAGCAGATCATCCCCTCGCCGATCAAAGCGGGGGTGTTGGGCATCACCCGCACCACCCGGTCGCTGGCGAGGTTGGCGCGCAGGGTCGCAAGGGTGACCCCGGCGGCGACCGAGACCCACAGAGTTTCGCCCGGGCCAGCGGCGGTGGCCGCCGCCATCGCCGTCGCCATCTGCTGCGGCTTCACCGCCAGGAGGACCACCTCTGCCCCCTCGACCACCTCCGCGACGGTCGAACAGGGGCGGGCATGGTAGCGCTGGGCCACCGCCTGGAGGGTGTCGCCGCGCAGGTCGTAGACGCCCACGGTGTGGCCGCCGGCGGTGGCGATACCGCGCACCAGCGCCTCCCCCATGTTGCCTACGCCGATGACGCCGATCTTCATGGGGGGTTCGTGGGCGGGGGTTGGCGACTTTCTTGACACCCTCAAAGGGCGTGTGAGACCGTGCATTCTCTTGGACTTGCGTACCGTGCCCCACGCGCGTGGGGATTGCAACGGCCGCCCGCGCCCACCCTCGTAGGAAGGGGGAGCGGGAAGGAAAGCGAAGGTGCATCGGCCTACGAGGAGTGTGTCATGTCGACTGTGGTGGTCGTGGGGAGTCAGTGGGGAGACGAGGGCAAGGGGAAGATCGTCGATCTCCTTACCGAGCACGCCGACGTGGTGGCGCGCTACCAGGGGGGGCACAACGCCGGCCACACGGTGATCAACGACAAGGGGCGGTTCATCCTCCACCTCGTCCCCTCCGGCGCCTTCGCCGCCCACAAGCAACTGGTGATCGGCAATGGCGTGGTGATCTCGCCGAGCGACCTGATCGCGGAGATCGACGCCCTGGAGAAGCGCTCCATCCGCCTCACCGGCCGGCTGGCGATCAGCAATGCGGCGCACGTGATCATGCCGTGGCACGTGATTATCGACCAGGGGCGAGAGGCGCATGGCGGGACCACCAAGATCGGTACCACCGGCCGCGGCATCGGCCCCGCCTACACCGCCAAGATGGACCGCACCGGGATCCGCATGGGCGACCTGTACGACGCCAGCCTCTTGGAGGCGAAGGTGAAGGGGGTCCTCGACGAGGTGAACGTGACGATGGTAAGCCGCTACGCCACCCCACCGCTGGTGGTGGAGGAGGTGTGCAAGGTCTACCGCGCGTACGGCGAGCGCCTCGCCGAGTACGTCACCGACACGGTGGCGGTGGTCCAAGAGGCGGTGGCCGCCGGTCGCAACCTCCTCGTCGAGGGGGCGCAGGGGACCCACCTGGATATCGACCACGGCACCTACCCCTTCGTCACCTCGTCGAACTGCACCGCCGGCGGGGCGTGTACCGGCCTCGGCCTCGGCCCTACCCAGATCGACGCGGTGGTGGGGATCGTCAAGGCGTACACCACCCGGGTGGGCGAGGGCCCCTTCCCCACCGAGCTCCACGACGAGATCGGCGTCCGCCTGCAGACCACCGGCAGCGAGTTCGGTGCCACCACCGGCCGCACCCGCCGCTGTGGCTGGTTCGACGCGGTGCTCGTGCGCCGCTCGGCACAGGTGAACGGCCTTACCTCCCTGGCGATCACCAAGCTCGACGTCCTCGATGGTCTGGAGACGATCCGCATCTGCACCGGCTACCAAGTCGACGGCAAGGCGCTTGCTATCTTCCCCACCCAGGGGAAGCTGTTCGCCGCCTGCAAGCCGATCTACGAGGAGCTGGCCGGCTGGGAGAGTTCCACCCACGGGGTCACCGAGATGGCCAAGCTGCCGAAGCAGGCGCGTGGCTACTTGAAGGAGATCGAGCGGCTGGTGCGGGTGCCCATTGGCCTCGTGGCCACCGGTCCGGAGCGCGACTCGACCATCGTCAACGACTTGCCTTTCTAGGACCCGTTGCCTATAACCCGGCCGTTTGTCGGCATCTCATCGCCTGGAGGGAGCCGTTAGCTCAGTTGGTAGAGCAGCTGCCTTTTAAGCAGCGGGTCGAAGGTTCAATCCCTTCACGGCTCACCACCGCGCCGGGGGCGGGGGCCGAGGGTGGGGGTCGGGAGATGGTCCGAAGGGAGCACCACACCGCAGAGGAGCGCTGTCCCCATCGTCTAGTCAGGCCTAGGACACCGCCCTTTCACGGCGGCGACAGGGGTTCAAATCCCCTTGGGGACGCCATCTCGCTTACCGCGCACCGGGCGAATAGCTCAGCTGGGAGAGCACCGGCCTTACAAGCCGGGGGTCACAGGTTCGAGCCCTGTTTCGCCCACCACCGAGCGCGTGGCGCCGACCGCGCCGTTTAGCCTCCGTCGCGCCGGTCGTCCTGGGTGGCGGCGGCCGGACGCCGGAGCGCCGGCGGGGTCTGGTGATCTCGCCGCGGAACGCGATAAGATCCGCGTCCCAGCAAGGCTAACTACGGAGCGGTAGTTAAGTTGGTTATAACGCCGGCCTGTCACGCCGGAGGCCGCGGGTTCAAGTCCCGTCCGCTCCGCCATACGTAAAGGGGGGCGCCACCGATCGGTGGCGCCCCCCTTTTTCGTCGCGGAGGTTGGCGGCGACGGCCCCGCCTACTGGTGGTAGATGTCGGGCAGCGGGGTGCTGGCGTAGGTGGCCTGATTGCCCACGTACGCCTCGGTCAGGCTCTTGGTGATCATCGCGGTGCAGGTGCGGGCGCGAGCGTCGATCACCACCGCCTCGTTGGTGAAGCGCACCGAGCCCCCCTCGACGGCGAGGTCGTTGTCGTGCACGAGGAAGAAGTGGTCGCCGGGGCGGACCTGCTGGTCGGTGCCGACATCGAGGAAGATCACGTCGTCGGTGGCGATCGAGACCCGCTTGTCGGGGGTGGCGACCACCGTCGCTCGGAGCCCCTCGGGGCCATCGGTCCGCCCTTTCGCCGCCACCGGCGGCGGGGTGGGCACGGGCATCACCCGGTCGCCGGCGGTCAACGGGGAGAGGGTGCGGACGATGCGGCCCGAGGAGGTGGCGTCGTGGATCTCGGTGACCTCGACCTCGCCCACCACCCGCACCAGGCGGCCGACGGGCTCATCGGTGACGGGGTGGCGAATGATCTCGTCCGCCTCCACCACCTGGAAGTGGTCCCCGGCCACCACCCCATCGCGACTCCCCAGGCTGAGGTAGACGGAGCCATCGGTGGCGAGCATTTTGCGCTGCCCGTACCAGCTCCCCAGGATGCGGCCCACCCCCACCTCTTCGCGGAGGGAGGCGAGCCAGCCGCTGCGGCTGACCTGGTCGGTGGTGGCGGCCACCGGTGGGGGGGCGGTGGGCGGCACTCCGGAGGCGGCGGCCGCGGCCGCCGCCTCCGGGGTGGCCATCGTGGTGAGGCGGGGCAGGTGCGGCGCGGCCGGGGTGGCCGGCGCGTAGCCGGGGAGCTGGACCTGATTGCCGGGGTAGATCCGGTCCGGGTCGTCGATCTGCGGGTTGACCTGCCAGATCTCCGGCCAGATGAAGGGGTCCTTCAGATAGCTCCGCGACAGGTCCCACAGGGTGTCGTGCCGGGCCACCACGTGCTCCTTACTCGGGTAGAGGCCGTGGAGGTGGTCGCCCCGGTTGAGGCGCTCCTCGATGGGGGTGGCGGTGGCGGCCACGGCGAGGGAGGCCACCACGACGGCGATGGCGGGGGTGAGCGGGTGAGCGATGCGAGACATGGGCAACCTCTGGGTTAGGGCCGGTCGGGTGGAGGCCAATCTACGGTCGAAGCGGGCGCGGCCGCGCGTCCATGAGGGCTTATCGGCGACCGGCGCGGCGGGTGAATCGCTGGGCTCGTTCCTGGTTCCTAGCCTTGGCATTGTAGGGTGTGGTGAGCCAACATCGCGCTTCTCTCGAAACTCTATTGGAGCTTGCACATGAGTGAGTTGACGTTGACGGATGACAACTTCGAGCAGGAGGTTCTCAAGTCCGCGATTCCCGTCATGGTGGATTTCTGGGCGGAGTGGTGTGCCCCCTGTCGGATGTTGGGGCCGACCATCGAGGAGGTTGCCAAGGAGTTTGCGGGGCGGGTCAAGGTGGGCAAGCTGAACACCGACCACAACCGCGCCATCGCTGCCAAGTTCGGGATCATGTCGATTCCCACGGTGATCTTCTTCAAGGGTGGCAAGATCGCCAAGCAGACCGTGGGTGTCCAGCCCAAGTCGAGTTACGTGAACATCCTCGGCGAGCTCTTGGGGTAGCGGCGGCCGCCGGGGTGTGGGCGGCGACGGGTGAGGGCACGATGGGCCGCTTGGGTGGGGAGACTCTCCTCGCCCAAGCGGCCCGCGCTTTGTCCGCGTGGTGCCGGCGGCTCACCCCTGGGCCGCGGTGGTCGCCTCGGCCGCGGTCGGCTGGCCGCGCTTCTCGTAGACGGCGATCGACTTGATCAAGTCGATCGCCCGCTGGAGCTGGTAGTCGCGCCGCTCTTTGGTCTTCGGCGCGTTGCCGTCGCCCTCTTCCGCCCCCGGCGCGGTGGGGGGCGCTGCCTGCTCCTCCTCGGGGAGATCTTGGTTCTCGAGGCGATTGTGCAGGTCGCGTTCCTTGATGTGGAAGGTGGAGCCGTTCTCCTGCTGGGCGACGATGAACTCCTGCGCCACCTCGATGTCCGGGGTGATGCCGGTGTTCTGAATCGAGGTGCCGCGCGGCGTGTAGTACTTGGCGGTGGTGAGGCGCAGGCCGTAGCCGCCGGAGAGGGGGATCACCGTCTGCACCGATCCCTTGCCGAAGGTCTGGGTGCCGAGGACTACCGCCCGGTGGTGGTCCTGGAGGCAGCCGGCGACGATCTCGCTCGCCGATGCCGAGCCGCCGTTGACCAGCACCACCAGGGGGATCGCGCCGGAGAGGTCCGTCGCTTCGGTGAAGTACTCGCGCTTCTCTCCCTTGCGGTTTTGGATGTAGACCACCAGCTTCTTGTCCGGCAGGAAGGCGTCGGAGACCTTCACCGCCTGATCCAGCAGGCCGCCCGGGTTGTTCCGCAGGTCGAGGAGGTACCCCTCCACATGCGCCTTCTGGAGCTTGGTGATCGCCTCGGCGAGCTCCTTGTCCGTCTTCTCTTGGAACTGGGAGATGCGGAGGTAGCCGATGGAGTTGTCGATCACCTCGGAGCGCACCGACTTGATGGCGATGATGTCGCGGGTGACGACGTACTCCTTCGGCTCCTTGAGGCCGCGACGGAGGATGGTGAGGGTGACCTTCGTCCCCTTCGGGCCGCGCATCAGCTTCACCGCTTCCATGAGCGAGATGCCCTTGGTCAAGCGATCGTCCACCTTCAAGATGAAGTCGCCCGCCTCGATCCCCGCCTTGTAGGCCGGGGTGTCCTCGATGGGCGCGATCACCGTGAGCTCGCCATCCTTGATGCCGATCTGGATGCCGAGGCCGCCGAACTCACCCTTCGTGTCCACCTGCATCTCACGGTACAGGTCGGGGGTCATGAACGAGGAGTGGGGGTCGAGGTTCTGCAGCATCCCGTTGATTGCGCCGTCAATCAGCTCGTCCGGCTTTTCCGGCTCCACGTAGTTACGCTCGACGATCTCGAGGACCTCGGAGAAGCGCTTCAGGGCCGCGTACGGTGTCGCCTCGTCGCCCTGGACCTCGGGGACGCGGGAGACCGCACCGCTCAACAGGAGGAGGGTGACGACCAGAAAGGCAGGCGCGAAGCGCCAAACCCAGAATCTACGCATGAGGGTCTCCAGGCGCTTCATGCGCCGATGGGAAAGGGGTTAGAGCACATCGGTCAGCATGGATCGCGGCGCGCGGGCGTGCCAGCGCCCGGCGATCCTGGCCGGTCCACAAGCAAGACGCCGCCGGCGCACGGTGGGTGGGTCGAGGTGACCCGCGAGGCCACGGCCAGGAGCAGCGGGGGTTGGCGCGTACGGAGCAGATTCATGGGGCGCGATGGGTTTAGTCCGTGGTGGTCGCCACCGCCGCCAGCCCTTCGAGCCAGCGGAGGGGATCGAGCGGCTGGCCATCTTGGCGGATCTCAAAGTAGAGGGGTTCAGCGTCGGGATCCGCGGTATCGGCGATTGCGTCGCCCTGGTGGATGGGGTCGCCGGCGGCGACACGTAGCCCCGAGGTGTGACCGTAGAGGGAATAGTAACCCGATCCGTGGTCCACAATCAGGAGCAACCCGTACCCCTCGAACCAGTCGGCGAAGAGCACCTCGCCGTCCCACACCGCCCGCACCTCGCCCCGGGCGGCGGGTTGGATGCGGATTCCGGTCGCCGGCGGTCCGCCCCCCTTGGCCACTGTGCCGAAGAAGGCGGTTACGTCGCCGCGCACCGGCCACGGCAGGTGACCTTGGGCGGTGGCGATCTCGCCGTGGCGGGCCGCCGGGGTCGGGCGGGTGGCGAGTTGGTCGACCATGGCGGTCAGCCGCTGCCGGTCGCCCTCCAGGGCGGCGATCCGCGCGGCGAGGGTCTGGTCCTGGCGCTGGCTCTCGGCGAGGAGGGCGGTCTGTTCCGCCACCTTCTCGGCGAGCTCGGCGCGCGCGCGGGTGAGGGCGTGGCGCTCCTCGTCGAGGCGGAGCTGGCGGGCGGCGAACTCCTGGCGCATCGCCTCGAGCTGACCGGCTTGCGTGGTCAGCCGGTCGAGCCGCTCGCCGCTGGCCGCCGCCACTGCCTCTTGGTAGCGGCGGTCCAGCAAGAGGGCCCACGGGTCGACGCGGGTGGTGAGCAGGGCCACCGCTGGCGGCGGGTCACCCTGCTCGTGAAGCTGGCGCAGGCGGGCGGCCAGCAACTGCCGCTCCTGACCTAGGGCGCCGGTGGTGGTGGCGAGCCGCTCGTGCAAAAGCGTCACCTCCGTGGCGAGCGCGCCGGTCGCTTGGTCGAGGTCGGCGACCTGGGCGCGTCGCTCGTTCAGCTCTCCCTCCACCGCGTGGAGGCGGCTGGCCACGGTGCGGACCTGGGCCTGGTTCTCGTCGCGCGCCGCCCGCGTTTGGTCGATCTCGCTGTCAATCGACTCCACCCCCCCCGGGGGGGACTGCACGGCGCGATCGAGGTCGCGGACCTCGATGGGTGCAGCGGCGGCGGCGGTGACCCACCAAACAAAAAGCGGCGCGAGGGCGATCATCGCTTCATGAAATGGCCAATCGAGGCCCAGCAGCCCACCATCCCCAAAAGCGCCCCGCCACCCGCCAACACCGCCACCTGGCGTATCCCGAAGGAGACGAGGTCGAGGGAGCCGGCGAGGAGGCCCCCGCCGGGGGTCGCGAGCAGGGGTCCAACCAGGCGATGGGTCGCGGCGAGGAGGAGGGCTGCCACCCCCCCGCCGAACAGGCCGGTGAGGGCGCCTTCGAGATAGAACGGGGTGCGGATGAAGCGGTTGGTGGCGCCGATCAGGCGCATGATGTCGATCTCCTCCCGGCGCGCGTAGATCGACAGGGCCACCTGGTTGGAGACGATGAACAAGGTGGCGAGGGCAAGGAGGGCGCCGGCGCTGGCGCCACCGCCCCGCAGCCAGCGGCTGAGGCCAAGGAGCGAGGCGAGCCACTGCTCGCCGTAGCGCACCGCATCGACGCCGGCAAACCCCTCCACCTCGTGGGCCAAGCTCGCGGTCGCCGCCGCGGTCAAAGCGCCGTCGAGGTGGACCTCCAGGCTCGCCGGCAGGGGGTTCTCCTCCAGCAGGGCGAGCAAGGCCGCGCTCTCCGGGTGGCGCTTGGTGAAGGTGGCCGCGGCCTCCTCCTTGCTCGTCTGGGTCACCGCGGCCACCTCGGGCCGGTGGCGGAGCCAGCCGAGCAGGGCGTCGCGCTGGGCGGGCGCGCAGTCGTCGGCGAGAAAGACCACCATCCCCAACTCCCCGTGGAGCCGTTCGGCCACCCTCTCCAGATGGTGGTAGACCGCGGTGAACAGGCCGAGGAGCAACAGGGTGACGGCGATGGTGAGGCCGGTCATCACCGCCAGCGCCAGGTGGGTGCGCACGGCGCGCACCCCGTCGGCGAAAAGAAAGGCCAGGTGGTAGAGAGGGCGCGGCATGGGGTCTCGCTGGGCTCGCGGAGAGGCGGTGGATGGGGTGGGCGGCGGTGGGTCAATCCATCAACGGTAGGCCGCCTCCAGCTCGGGCGGCCGGTCGCTCACCATCTCGCCGCCCACCAGGGTGAGGACGCGCTTGCGCATCTCGCGCACCACGTCCATGTCGTGGGTCGCGAAGAGGATGGTGGTCCCGGCCTGGTTGATCGCGTCGAACAGGGTGAGGATCTCCTCGCGCACGTCTGGGTCGAGGTTGCCGGTCGCCTCATCGGCGAGGATCAGGGCGGGGTCGTTGGCGAGCGCCCGGGCGATCGCCACCCGCTGCTGTTCGCCGCCGGAGAGCTCCGCCGGCCAGTCCGCCGCGCGGCCCGCCATCCCGACCCGCTCCAACAGTTCGTCCACCCGGTTTTTCGCCGCGCGGCCGCCGATGCCCGCCACCTGCAGGGCGAAG
This sequence comes from Nitrospirae bacterium CG2_30_70_394, assembly GCA_001873295.1. Classification (GTDB taxonomy): domain Bacteria; phylum CG2-30-53-67; class CG2-30-53-67; order CG2-30-70-394; family CG2-30-70-394; genus CG2-30-70-394. Next base: position 9,179 of record MNYW01000057.1, read on the forward strand.
AGGAGGTTGCCCGCCACCGTGCGGCTGGCGAGGAGCTTGCTGTCTTGAAAGATGATCCCGATGTTGCGCCGCAGGTATGGCACCGACCCCGGACGCAGGCGCGAGACGTCGCGGCTGGCCACCCGGATCGTCCCCGAGTCGGGCCGCTCGGCGCCGTAGATCAGGCGCAACAGGGTCGTCTTGCCGGCCCCGGAGCGGCCGATCAGAAACGACAGCTCGCCCGGCTCGATGTGAAACGAGAGGTCACGGAGGACCGGCTGGCCGTGGCCGAAGTCCTTGGTGACGTGGTCGAAGACAATCATTCCTCTACCGGCCCCAGCATCTCGCGCAGGAGGTCGTTGACCAGGGCCGGGTTCGCCTTGCCGCCGGTGACCCGCATCGCCTGTCCCACGAAGAAGCCCATGAGCTTGGTCTTGCCCGCCCGATAGTCGGCGAGCTGGGTTGGGTTGTCGGCGAAGATCTGTTGGAGGATGGGACGCAGCTGTTCCGGATCGGCCACCTGCACCAGCCCCTCCGCCGCGACGATCTCCGCGGCGGGTTGGTGGGTGGCGACCATCTTCTCGAAGACGGACTTGGCGATCTTGCCGGAGATGGTTCCCTCCTCGATGAGGCGAATCAAAGCCGCCAGGGCGGCGGCGTCTACCGGTGACTCTTCGACCGATGTGCCTAACTTGTTAAGCACCCCGAGAAGGTCGCCGAGGACCCAGTTCGCCGCCGTCTTCGCCTCTTTCACCCCGCCCGCCACCTGCTCGAAGTAGTCGGCCAGCGCCTGGCTGGCCACCAGCACCCCGGTGTCCTGCGCCGGCAGGCCGTAGTCGCGCACGAACCGCTGCTCCTTCTCCGCCGGCAGCTCCGGCAGGGTGGCGCGGATTCGCTCGATCCACCCCTCGTCCACCACCAGCGGCAGCAGGTCGGGGTCGGGGAAGTAGCGGTAGTCGTGGGCCTCCTCCTTCGAGCGCATGGAGAAGGTCTTCGCCTCGGTGGGGTTCCACAACCGCGTCTCCTGCACCACCGCCTGCCCCTGGGCGAGGAGGCGCGCCTGGCGGCGCACCTCGTAGTCGATCGCGTGGCCCACGTGGCGGAAGGAGTTGAGGTTCTTCACCTCGGCGCGGGTCCCGAAGGTCGCGCTCCCCCGCGGGCGGATGGAGACATTCGCGTCGCAGCGGAACGACCCCTCCTCCATGTTGCCGTCGGAGATTCCCAGGTAGCGGACGATCGAGCGCAGCCGCTTCAAATACGCCGTAGCCTCCTCCGCCGAGCGGAGGTCCGGCTCGCTGACGATCTCCAACAGGGGCACGCCGGCGCGGTTGAGGTCGACATAGCTGTGGTCGTCGTCGCCCTCGCCATGGATGTTCTTGCCTGCATCCTCCTCCATGTGGATGCGGGTGAGGCGGATGCGCTTGACCTCGCCCGACTCCAGCTCCGCCTCCACGTAGCCGTGCTCGCAGATGGGCGCCTCGTACTGGGAGATCTGGTACGCCTTCGGCAGGTCGGGATAGAAGTAGTTCTTCCGCGCCCAGCGTGAGCTGCGGTTGATCGTGCAGTGGGTCGCTAGGCCGAGCTTGATCGCGCAGCTCACCACCTCGCGGTTGAGGACCGGCAGGACCCCCGGCATCCCTAGGCAGACCGGGCAGGTGTGGCTGTTCGGTGGGGCCCCAAAGGTGGTGGAGCAGCCACAGAAGATCTTGCTCTGCGTCATGAGCTGGGTGTGCACCTCCAGCCCGATTACCGTTTCAAACTCCATGGCCACGAAGCCTAGGGAGGGGGTGGGATGAAGTCAAAATCGCGGCTCGCGGCCGCGCCGTGGCGCCGGCGCTTGCCCGCGGGGCCGCCACCCCTACAGCGCCGGGGCCATGCGGCCCTGGCCGCTCGCGGCTTCGAAGGCGTGGACCATCGCCAGGAGTCGCCCCTCGTCGAAGGGGCGGCCGATGAGTTGGGCGCCGAGGGGCAGGCGCTGCTTTGTTGCGCCGCACGGGAAGGCGACTGCCGGGAGCCCGGCGAGGGAGACGGCGATGGTGAAGATGTCCGACAGGTACATGGTCAGCGGGTCGTCGAGCTTCTCGCCGAGGCAAAAGGGCGGGGTCGGAGCGGTGGGGGTGAGCAGCACGTCGCACCGTTCGAAGGCGGCGGTGAAGTCGTTGCGGATCAGGGTGCGCACCGCCATCGCCTTGCCGTAGTAGGCGGCGTAGTAGCCGGCGGAGAGGGCAAAGGTGCCGAGCATGATCCGCCGCTTCACCTCCGCCCCGAAGCCGGCTTCGCGGGTCCGCTGGTAGAGGTCGAGCAGGTCATGGCCCTCGTGGCGGACGCCGTAGCGGATGCCGTCGAAGCGACCGAGGTTGGAGGAGGCCTCGGCGGTCGCCACCAGGTAGTAGGTCGCCACCGCGTGCTCGGTGTGCGGCAAAGAGACCTCCACGGTGGTGGCGCCGAGCCTCTCATAGGTGGCGATGGCGAAGCCCACCGCCTGCTCCACCTCGGGGTCGAGGCCGCCGCTGAGGTACTCCTTGGGGAGGCCGATGCGTAGGCCGGCGACCCCCACATCGAGGCCGGCCACGTAGTCCGGGACCGGCTCGCGCGCGCTGGTGGAATCGTCTGCGTCGTGGCCGGCGATCACCGCCAACAGCAACGCGGCGTCGCGTGCGTCCTTGGTGATCGGGCCGATCTGATCGAGCGACGAGGCGAAGGCGACCAGGCCATTGCGCGACACCCGGCCGTAGGTCGGCTTGAGGCCGACGACGCCGCAGAAGCAGGCGGGCTGGCGGATCGAGCCGCCGGTGTCGGAGCCCAAGGCGGCGAGGCACTCGTCCGCCGCAGTCGCTGCCGCCGAGCCGCCCGACGAGCCGCCCGGGACGCGCGTAAGATCGTGCGGGTTGTGGGTCGGGCCGAGGGCCGAGTTCTCGCACGACGAGCCCATGGCGAACTCGTCCATGTTGGTCTTGCCGAGGATCACCGCCCCCGCTTCCTCCAGGCGCCGCGCCACGAAGCTGTCGTAGACCGGCCGGAAGTTGGCAAGCAGCCTGGAGCCGCAGGTGGTCGGTAGCCCGCGGGTGCAGATGTTGTCCTTCAGCGCGATCGGCAGCCCCCAGAGGGGCGGCAAGGGGTCGGGGCGGGTCTGGTCGCGCGCCCGCGCTTGCGCCCGGGCAACCTCGACGGTGAGGTGGGCGAAGGCATGGACCGACCCCTCCACCGCCGCGATTCGCGCCAGACACGCCTCGGTGAGCGCGGTGCTGGTCACCGTGTTGGCGGCGAGGAGGGCGCCCGCCTCGTGCAGGGTGAGGCGAGCGAGGTCGGAGTCGGCCGCCATGGTCACGCTGCCTCCGCCTCGTTGGCGGGGTGGCGGGCGATGCGGTTGGCGGAGTCCACCAACACCACGGTGGGGGTGTAATCGGCTGCCACCTCCGTCGCCCGGAGGTAGCCGTAGCCAAAGAGGATGATCAGATCGCCCACCTGCACCTTGCGGGCGGCGGCGCCGTTGACGCAGATCACCCCCGAGTTCGCCTCCCCGGGCAGCACGTAGGTCTCGAACCGCTCGCCGTTGTGGATGTCGGCAATGGAGACCTTCTCGTACGGGCGAATCCGCGCCGCCTCCAGGAGGGCCGCATCCACCGTGATCGACCCCTCGTAGTCGATGTTGCAGTCGGTGACCGTGGCGCGATGGATCTTCGCCTTCAGCATGCACAGCAGCATCACGCAACTCCTGCGGGGGATCGGCCTACCCTAGCCCGCATTTCTCACCCGGGGTCGTTGCGCGCCCGTGCCCATGGTCGTAGCTCCTGGCTGGCCCGCAAGTTCGAGCCCGCAGGCCGGCTTGTAGCCTGGCGAGGACGCGGACGAGGACACGGCCAAAAGGTGCGGCCCTTGGCGCGGGGGTAGCAGAGTCATGGGGGGACATGCGGGCTAAAGGATACGCGGGACGATGAACGAGGCGCCGTCGGTGGCGGGGGCGTTGGCGAGGGCCGCGGCGGGGTCGAGGGAGGGGCGGACCACGTCGTCGCGGAAGGCGTCGCCGAGGGTCACCGGGTGGGTGGTGGGCTCGACGCCGGTGGTGTCGACGGCCGCAAGCTGGGCGACATAGTCGAGGATGCGGGTGAGCTGATCGCCCATCGCCACGGTCTCTTCCGCGCCCAGAGCGAGGCGGGCGAGGGCGCCAATCCGTTTGACCTCTGCCAGATCCATAACAGGAAGCCCCCCCGGTAACGCAGATGCACCGGGTCGAGAAGGGCGAGGAAGGTAACCCAGGGGGGGGGACATCACAACCATCGGCACCCCTCCGGCCGGGGCGGTGGAGGCGCGCGGATCGCCGTTGCAACCGGCTCCGACCCTGCGGCTAGGGGGGGCCAGCGAAATCGGGAGCGGGAGCGCGATCGGGATCGAAAGACCATGGGACGGGAACGATTCCGACCCCGATGGCTTTTAGGCGCCGCTTGCCAGCGCGCCTGAACGCCCCCGGTCGGACGATTCCTTTCGGCGACTGGCGCAACGGGCCGGCCGCGCGCGGGCCGCGCGGATCGCCGGTGCACCATGCGGGGTAGAGCGCATGGAGCGTCCCGCTTCACGCGCTCTACTCTCTCCCTTCCCGGCCTGCGTAGACTGGCCCGATGGTGGAGGCGACTGGGTTCTGGCCACGGGCGCGGCAGGCGGCGACCGGCGGCGGGGAGGCGGCGGTGGCACGGCTGGCCACCCTGGAGGGTCTCCTCAGCCCGCCGCCCGCGGCGCCCGGGTGGGTAGCGCGCGCCCTCGGGGCGATCGCCGCCCACGCCCCCTTCCTCTGCCGCCACCTCGGCCGCGACCCGGAGGCACTCGCCTGGGCGGTGGCGCCGGATGCGTGGGCGGGCGGCCGGCCGCGGGCGGCGATGGCGGACCACCTCGCCACCTGGCTCACCGCCGATCCGGATGAGGCGGCGTGGATGGCGGCGGTGCGCTCCTTTCGCAACCGCGAGATGGTGCGCCTGACCGCCCGCGACCTCCTCGGCGAGGCGACCCTCGAGGAGAGTGCCGGCGAGCTGTCGCGTCTGGCGGAGGTGGTGCTGGAGGCGGCGGTCGTGTTCGTCCGCACCACCCTTGGCCGCCGCTTCGGGGCGCTGGGGGGGGCCGGTGCGGGGGGCGGCTTCACGGTGGTCGCCCTCGGCAAGCTGGGAGCGGCC
>MNYW01000004.1 GCA_001873295.1 Nitrospirae bacterium CG2_30_70_394
CGCCTTCCCGGCCCGCACCGTTTCTCGATCGGTGCGCCGGCGCCACCCCTGCCACGCCGTGGTCGATCGCCGAAGGCCAACCGGCTCGCCCCTGGTCGCCCTCCGAATGGGGAGACCGCCGATCGCGCCGCCTCTTTTTATGCGGATCGCCCCCCGCCGACCGACCCCCACAGGCGAAGCAGCCAGCGCCGCTCCTCGCCGCCGAACAGCAAGAGGAGGGCGACGTAGAGCCCCGCCGCCGCCGGGATCAGGACCGCCACCTCGGTCAGCGCCTCAAGCCGGCCCGGGGGGGTGGGCCAGTGGCGATCGGCCAGCCCGCAAAAGAGCGCCATGCCGCCGCTCGCCGCCAGGGCCCGGCCGGCGGTGAGTGCCAGCGCCTGGCCGCCGAGGGGCCCGAGGCGACGGCGCAAGAGGACCATGAGGAGGCCAAACTGGAAAGTGGCGGCGAGGCTGGTGGCGAGGGCCAGACCGGCGTGAGCAAGGGGCCCCATCAGGGCCAGGGAGAGGGCCACGTCCACCGCCACCGTCACCGCGCCGGTGCGCACCGGCGTGACCGTGTCTTGCTGGGCGTACATCGCCTGGATCGCCACCTTCACCGTGGCGTACGCCCACCCCCCGGCGGCAAAGGCGATGAGGGCGGAGCGGGTGCCCGCCACGTCCGCCGCCGAGAAGGCGCCGCCCCCAAAGAGCAGGGCGATGATCGGCCGCGCCAGGACCGCCATGCCGACCCCGGCGGGGATCATCGCCAGGAGGCAGAGCTGCAAGGCGCGCCGCAGCGCCTCTAGGAGTGCCGCCGTGTCGCCGCGCGCCGCGTGGCCGGCAAGGTCGGGCAAGACGGCGGTGGCGATGGCGATGCCAAAGAGGCCAAGGGGGAACTCCATTACCCGGTCGCCGTAATAGAGGTAGGAGACGGCGCCGTCGGGGAGGAAGGAGGCCAGCAGGGTCGAGATGAGGATGTTCACCTGCAGGATCGCCAGCCCCAGGATCCCCGGCCCCATAAGGCGCACCACCCGCCAGACCGCCGGGTCGCGCGGATGCCACGCCGGGCGCAGGCGGTAGCCGGCGCGACGCACCGCCGGGAGCTGGATGAGGAGCTGGGCGAGGCCACCGGCCACCACCCCGACCGCGATCGCCCGCGCCGGCGAAAGCCACCGATCGGCGAGGACCACCGCGCCGGCGATGATGCAGACGTTGTAGGCGGCGGGCGCCAGCGCCGGCCAGAGGAAGCGGCGGTGCGCCTGCAACACCCCCATGGCGAGCGCCGCCATCGCCAAGAAGAGGGCGTAGGGAAACATCAGCCGGGTGAGCTCGACGGCCAGGTGCAGCTTGTCCGGCTGGCGGATGAAGCCCGGCGCCATGATCCGCACCAGCCACGGCGCCGCCGCCACCCCCCCGATGGTCAGGACGGTGGAGGCGGCGAGAAGCAGGCCGGCGAGGCGGCGGATCAGGGTCCGCGCCGCCTCCATTTCACCGGCGACCAGGCGCTCGGTCAGCACCGGGATGAAGGCGGCGGTGAGGGTCCCCTCCCCGAACAGGCGGCGGAGGAAGTTGGGGATCCGGTGGGCGACGAAGAAGCAGTCCGCCACCCCGCCGGCGCCGAGGTAGTAGGCCAGCAGCATGTCGCGCAGATAGCCGACCACGCGCGACACCAGGGTCGCGCTACTGATCACCCCTACCGCGCGCAGGAGACCGGGACGGGACATGGGCGGAGGGGGGGATGGGGGGTGGACGACCCGCTGCGCCGGGGATCCTTGCAAAGCACCAGGGGCGCGACAAACCGGCGGCGCGGAGCGAGGGGGTGGGGGAGGGGGGAAGGGATGGCCCGCTGGGCCGGGATCATTGCGGAACGGCGGCGGCGCGACAAACCGCCGGCCCGGCGCGCGGGGGTAAGAGGGTGGTCAGCGCGGGGGGGATCATTGGGAAGCCACGGCGGGCGCCCCCCACCGGCGGCGCGCGGCGACGCTGGCCGTGCTCCCCCACCGCCCGCTCCAAGAAGTCTGTTGGACTTTGTCGATCGTCGCGTAAGCAAGCGGGTTCGAACCCGGATTGGGACCCGTTCGTAGAGCTACATGGGGCTAGGCAACGAAGAACGGCCCACGATCCGGGCCGAGATCCGCTCGTTGCAGTAGATCGGGACAAAGTCCGACAGGCTCCAAGGCCCCTCCATCGAGGGGGAAGGGGATGGGGCGATGGACGGCCCGCGGCGCCGGGGATCCTCGCAAAGCGGCGGCGCGACCCACCGCCGGCGCGCGCTACCCCTTACGCCGCCTTCACCCCGGCGAGGCCGACGATCTCCGGCACCACTTGGATCTGATGGCGGCGCAGGAGGGCGGTGGTCACCCCGCAGCCGGAAAGGAGCTGACCACCACAGTGGAGGCGGTGGTAGCCGCACGACGGCGACCCCTCCTTGAGGATCGCCGCGTGCGCACCGTAGCGCCGAGCGATCACCAGGCAGCAGTGGGCGCCGCTGATGAACGGCTCGGTCACGTCCCGCCCCTCGGCGTCCACCACCCGGGCGCGGCCCTCGAGGACTGCGTGGCCGTCGCCCCCCACGATCTCTGCCGGCGGGCGCGGACACGGCAGGCCGCCGAGCATCTCCGGGCAGATGGGGATCAGGTGGCCGGCGATCACGTACGTAAGGAGCCCCGGCTCGGGGCGGGCGGTGGCATCAAACCGGCACGGCACCCCGGCGAGGCAGGCGCTCACCAACACCGGGCCGTTGGCCGCGTGCGCACACGGGCTCCTCACCCGACCTCCTGCGCGCGGCGTGGCCGGCCGTCCAGGAGAATCTCGCCGCGGGCGATGCGGCGGATCGCCTCGGGGTAGAGCTTGTGCTCCTCCACGAGGATGCGCGCCGACAAGGACTCCTCCGTATCATCCTCTTCTACCGCCACCGCCCGCTGGAGGAGGATCGGGCCGCTGTCCACCCCCTCGTCCACGACGTGGACCGTGCAACCGGTGACCTTCACCCCGTACGCCAGGGCCTGGCGCTGGGCGTGGAGGCCCGGGAAGGCGGGCAGGAGCGCCGGGTGGATGTTGATCACCCGCCCGGGGAAGCAGGCAAGGAAGGTGGGGGTGACAATCCGCATGTAGCCGGCCAGGACCACGAGCTGAACCCCGGCCGCGCGCAGCCGCTCTACCACCTGAAGGTCGTATTGGACCCGGTCCGGATAGTCGGCCGGCCGGACCACCGCGGTGGGGATGGCGTGGGCCGCGGCGCGGACCAGGGCCTGGGCCGTGGGTCGGTCGGAGACGAGGATCGCCACTTCCGCATCACAGTCACCCGCGTCGATGGCGTCGAGGATGGCAGCGAAGTTGGAGCCGCGGCCGGAGGCAAGGACCCCGAGGCGAAGGGAGGGCTCAGACATGGAGGCCGAATCAGGAAGGGGCGCCGGAGGTTCCGTGGAGCGGTCCACCCTACGGCGGCGACCGGCCGACCCGACGGTAGAAAGCGTGCTTTCGTCGTGTCAAGAAAGGCGGCCGTTTCCGTAGATCGCGTCTTTCCCTACACTCCGCGCCTTCCCGTATAGTGGTCCCTGCCATGAAGCCAGCCGCCCAACGCACCGCCGACGACCGTGAAAGCCGCACCCTGGAGGACTGGGGGGTGGACCTGTCGGTCGTCATTCCGGTACGCGATGAGGCGGATTCTTTGCCGCAGCTCTACGAAGAGCTCACCGCCGTCCTCGCCGCCTTGGCGCAGCGCAGCGAGATCCTGTTCATCGACGATGGCAGCCGCGACGGCTCGGGCGCCCTGCTCGAACGGTGGGCCCGGCGTGACCCGGCGGTCGGCCTTATCTCCCTGCGCGGCCCGTTCGGCAAAGCGGCGGCCCTGGCCGCCGGCTTCCAGCACGCCCGCGGCCAGGTGATCGTCACCCTCGACTCCGACCTGCAAGACGACCCGCACGAGATCCCGCGCCTCCTCGCCCATTTGGAGAACGGCTACGACCTGGTCTCCGGCTGGAAGCAGGACCGCCAGGACCCGCGCGACAAGATCTTCTTCTCGCGCATCTACAACTTCCTCGCCCGCAAGATGACCCGGGTGGAGCTGCACGACGCCAACTGCGGCTTCAAGGCGTACCGCCGCGAGGTGGTGGAGGAGCTCGACCTCTACGGCCACCTCCACCGCTGGATCCCGGCGCTCGCCCGCTGGAAGCACTTCCGCGTCGGCGAGGTGGTGGTGCACCACCGCGCGCGCAGCCACGGCCGCTCGAAGTACGGCTGGGGGCGTCTCTTCCGCGGCCTCTTCGACGGGCTCACGGTCACCTTCTTCCTGCGCTGCTTCCACTCACCAAGCCACCTCTTCTCTGCCGTCGGCCTACCCCTGATGGTGGCAGGGTTGGGGTTTGAGACCGCCACCCTCACCCACCTGATGCACACCGGCTCCCTGGCCGGCTGGGGCGGAGCGGCCAGTGCCGGCGCCGTCTTCCTGGTGGGCGGGATGATCTTGGTGGGAATGGGGCTGTTGGCGGAGCTCTACCTCCATAGCCTCGGTGACCGGCGCCGCGCCTACTCGATCCGCGAGCGACTTCTCCCCGGCCATGTCGCCGGCTCGCCGATGCAGGTGCGCAAACGGTTCTGATCGCCCCGCTGGCCCACCTCGGGCTGCGGGTCGTTGAACGGGGCGAGCCGCGCAGCCACCACAACCGGTCGACCGCGGGGCGTTGAGCCGATGTTTCCCCTCTCCGACTCCATCCCGTCGTCCCGCATCCCGTGGGTGACCTACGCCCTCCTCACCGCCTGTGTGGCGGTGTGGCTCCTGGAGGTCGCGACCGGCAGCGGGCGCTCACCGCTGATCTTCGCCTTCGGGGCGATCCCGGTGGAGGTGCTGCACCACGTCGACATCCCCCCCGCCATCCCCCTGCCGGTGGAGGCGACCCTCCTCACCTCAATGTTCCTCCACGGCGGCTGGATGCACCTGCTCGGCAACATGCTCTATCTGTGGATCTTCGCCGACAACGTGGAGGATGCCATGGGCCATCTGCGCTTCCTCGCCTTCTACCTCACCTGCGGCGCCGGGGCGGCGCTGACCCACATTCTTCTGTCGCCCGCCGGCGCCAAGATGCCCATGGTGGGGGCGAGCGGCGCGATCTCCGGGGTCCTCGGCGCCTATCTGCTCCTCTACCCCCACGCGCGGGTGAAGACGGCGGTGATCCTCGGCTTTTTCTGGGACATCGTGATGGTGCCGGCGTGGGTCCTCCTCGGCATCTGGTTCCTCCTCCAGACCTTCTCCACCCTCGGCAGCCTCGGTGGCCGCGCCGGCGGCGGCGTTGCCTTTGCCGCCCACTTCGGCGGATTCCTCCTTGGCATGGCCCTGGTCGGGCTGTTCAAGCGGCGTAACGTCGCCTTCGGCGGCGGCCGGGGGTAGGGCGACCACGCGGCGCGGCGGGAGGAATCGGCGGGCGCGGAGGGCGGAAGGCGGGACCAGGCAACCCACCCAGCCGGCGCCTTGTCGGCCACCCCCAGGCGGCCACGGTCGGCGGGACGGAGGCGACCCCTTCCCCCGAGGTGCGGCCGAACGCCATCTCGTGAATAATCCCCGCCCCCCGGTCCGCACCCTCCTTCACCCTTCATCCCCCACCCTCGTGCGCGCACGCCGCGCGCCGCTCCCCATGGACAAATCCGTTCGCCTGCAAAAGTTCATCGCCGACTGCGGCCTGTGTGCGCGGCGGACGGCGGAGGAGTGGATCGTCGATGGCCGGGTGGAGGTGAACGGCCGGCCCGCCCTGCGCCTCGGGATCACCGTCGACCCGGCCACGGATGCGGTGCGCGTCGACGGCCGCCGCATTCGGCCGCTGCTCCGCCGCCACTACCTCCTCCTCTACAAGCCACGCGGCGTGGTTTGCACCCTCCAGGACGACCGCGAGCGCAAGACGATCCGCGCCTGCCTGCCGCCGTCGACGCCGCGGGTCTATCCGGCGGGCCGGCTCGACTACGACACCGAGGGGCTGCTCGTCCTCACCGACGACGGTGACCTCGCCGCCGCCCTCACCCACCCGGGCCGCGGGGTGGAGAAGGTCTACCACGCGCGCGTCTCTCACCACCCGACCGACAAGGAGCTCGCCCGCCTGCGCCGTGGCCTGCGCCTGGAAGACGGTCCGGCCAAACCGCTGCGGGTGCGGGTGATCAAACAGAACCCGCAGTCCGCCTGGGTGGAGATCGCCTTCGTGGAGGGGCGCAACCGTCTGGTCCGCCGCTACTTCCGGCGCGTCGGTCTGGACGTGGAGCGGCTCGTGCGGGTGGCGGAGGGACCCCTGACCATCGCCGGCATGGCGCCTGGCGACTACCGCCCCCTCACCCGCCCGGAGGTGGCCCAGCTCCGCCAGTTGGCCGCCGCGGAGATCCAACCTGCCCCCCCTGCCATCCGCCGCCCCCCTCCCGCCGCCCGCCGCCCCAAGAAGCCGTAGGGTGCGACCTAAGCAGCGCAGCCTCTGCCGCCCGCGCCCCCGCCGCCTTGGCACCGGCCGGGGGGTGGGCTATAACCCGCGCGCATTTTGTCCGCCTCCTCGCCCATCTCTCGCGCCCCTCGGGGTCGCCCTTTGCGGCGCCCCCGCCTCCCGGTGGTTGTCGCCGGCATGAAGTATCTCCTTGCCCTCTTCGTCTGCGGCCTGGTCCTCACCGCGTCGATCCGCAACTCCTACTCCGACGCCCCCGAGGGCAAACGGGTGGTCTCGATCCACGTGGCGGGCAACCACCGGGTCGATAGCCAGACCATCATCTCCAAGTGCCTCACCCGCGAGGGCAAGGGGTACTCCAGCTACCTGGTGCGCAACGACATTGCCACCCTCTTCCAGCTCGGCCAGTTCAACGACATTCAAGTGGACGCGCAGGAGGTGGAGGGCGGGGTCGCCCTCACCTTCCGGGTGCAGGAGAAGCCGGCGATCGTCACCCTCGCGCACAAGGGCAACGACAAGATCCGCGACGACAAGATCGACCCGGAGATCCACGTCAAGGTGGGCGACGTCTACGATGCCCGCCGGGCGGAGGAGGACCGCAAGCGGCTTTTGGAGCTGTACCAAAAGGACGGCTACGTCTTCGCCGAGGTGACCCCGAAGGTGGAGACCACGGACAAGGGCGGGGTGAGCCTCACCTACCAGATCGACGAGGGGTCGAAGGTGGAGGTGCGGAAGATCGTCTTTTCCGGCAACAGCCACTTCAAGGAGCGCGAGATCCGCAAGGTGATCGCCACCAAGACCCACAACATGCTCTCCTGGCTCACCAGCTCCGGGATCTACAACCGCGAGCTGGCGAAGGTGGACAGCGACCGAATCCGCGAGCTGTACCACAACAACGGCTACATCGAGGCGAAGGTTGGGAGCCCGGAGGTGCAGCTCTCCAAGGACCGCAAGGAGGTGACGGTCACCTTCCCGATCGTCGAAGGGCGCCAGTTCACCGTCCACTCGGTGGCGGTGCGCGGCAATGACCACCTCGCCACCGACGCCTTGGTCACCGACCTCAACACCCAATCCGCGGCGATCTACAGCCGCGAGGCGGTGCGCAAAGACATCGCCAAGCTCACCGAGCAGTACGGCAACCTCGGCTACTTCTTCGTCGACATCGTGCCGCGCACGGTGCCGGTGGAGGAGAAGACCGAGGTCGACGTGATCTTCGACATCGACGAGGGCAAGCAGGCCTACATCGGGCGCATCGACCTCACCGGCAACGACCGCACCCGCGACAAGGTGATTCGCCGGGAGCTGCGCTTCCAAGAGGGCGACCTCTACAACAGCCAGGCGGTGCGCCGCTCGTTCGAGCGGCTGAACAACCTTGGCTACTTCGACAACGTCGAGATCATCCCCAAACGGGAGGTGGGGACCGACATCCTCGACGCCGAGATCCGCGTCAAGGAGCGCCCCACCGGCTCGCTCACCATGGGCGCCGGCTGGGGCTCCGCGGACGGCTTCCTCGCCACCTTCTCGGTGAGCGAGGCGAACATCCTCGGCACCGGCCGCAAGGTCAACCTGGCCCTGGAGCTGGGCGAGCAACGGACCCGGGTGAACCTCCGCTACTTAGAGCCCTATCTGCTCGGCTCCGACCTGACCGGCCAGGTCGACATCTTCAACACCCTGGAGCAGTTCAACGACTTCGATCGCAAGTCGAAGGGGTTCGGCCTGACCGTGTCGAAGGAGATCAGCGAGTACGACTCGGCTGAGCTCGGCTACCGCCTCGACTCGCTGAAGATCGAGCCGTCGAGCAGCGACAACGGCGTCGACCCCACGGACACGATCTCCAGCTCCCTCCGCCTCGGCTGGATACGCAACACCGTCGACTCGCGCTTCGACCCCACCCGCGGCTACCGCCTGGAGCTCTCCGGCGAATGGGCAGGCGGCCCGCTCGGCTTCGACAACGACTACGAGAAGGTGAGCGCCAACTACAACTGGTTCCACAAGCTCCTGTGGAAGACGGTCGTCGGCCTCCACCTGCGCAGCGGCTACCTCGCCGACCGCGAGGACGACGCGCAGGACAAAGAGGACATCTACCGCCTCGAGGGGTACTACCTGGGCGGGATCAACTCGCTGCGCGGCTACGAGCCGCGGTCGGTGGGGCCGAAGTCGGGTGACCTCACCGGCCAACCGCACGAGGGGATCGCCCTTGGCGGCAACTTCATGCTCCTCTCCAACCTCGAACTCACCTTCCCGCTGGTGGAAGAGGCGGGGTTGAAGGGGGTGGTCTTCCTCGACGCCGGCGACGCCTGGGGACGGCAGGAGACGGTGGACCTGGGCGACCTCAAGTACTCCACCGGCTTCGGCGTCCGCTGGCTCTCCCCGATGGGCCCCCTGCGCCTTGAGTGGGGCTACAAGCTCTCCGATGCCGACGACATCTCCGACACCAACGACTCCCGCTTCGAGTTCTCCATCGGGTCGTTCTTCTAGGAGCCCGTCGGACCTTGGCGATCGTCGCGAGGAGAATCGGCCTCGCGCGGAGACGCGGAGGCGCAAAGGAAAGTAGGAAGGGGTGGGCGTTTCATCCCCCGGTGCGCAGCCTCCGTACGCCCGCGCCCCCCTTCGCCTCCGCCCTCCCCCTTTCACCCACCCCGTGCGTGACGGATAATCCGCGCCGCTATTTTTCTTCTTGGAGAGAGCCATGAAAACTCGGTTCCTACTGGTTGCCCTCGCCGCCTGCCTCTGCCTCGCGCCGGCGGCGCACGCGCAGGTGAAGCTCGGGGTGGTCGATGTGCAGCGGGTGATCGACGAATCCAACCGCGGCAAGGAGGCACGGGCGCTCCTGCAAAAACGGTTCGACGAGGAGAAGGCCAACCTCGACAAGAAGGGCAAGGAGATCGAGCTGTTCAAGGAGGACCTGGAGAAGCAAGGGCTCGTCCTCACCCCCGAGAAGCGGGCGGAAAAAGACGACGAGCTGCAGCGCCGGATCACCGAGTTTGGCCGTCTGAAGAAGGACAAGCAGGATGAGTTCAACAAGCAGCAGATGGCGATCCTGCGCGAGGTGATGGGGGCGGTGATGAAGGTGATCCAGGCGTACGGCGAGGAGCAGGGCTACACCGCCATCCTCGATGGCACCCAGGGACCGGTCCTGTTCGCCGGCAAGGGGGTCGACCTCACGCCGCAGATCGTCGAACGGTTCAACCAAAGCGCCGGCAGCAAGGCCACCAGCAAGCCCAGCGGCAAGTAAAGGTGGCGATGGAACGGAGCCTGGAGGAGCTAGCCACCCTCGTCGACGGCGAGGTGGAGGGCGATGCGACGGTGCGGGTGGCGCGCCTGGCCACCATCGAAGAGGCCGGACCCACCGACCTCACCTTCCTCGCCAACCCGCGCTATCGCCGCTTCCTCGCGACCACCCGCGCGGCGGCGGTGATCCTCGGCCCCGGGGTCGCGTGCGACCGCCTCCCGGTGATCCGCTGCGATGACCCGTATCTCGCCTTCGCCCGCATCCTCCGCCTCTTTCACCCGATGCAGCGGCCGCCCGCGGGGATCGACCCGCGCGCCTGGGTCGAGGCGGGGGCGCAGATCGGCGCCAGCTCCACCCTCATGGCCGGCTGCTTCGTCGCCGCCGGGGCGCAACTCGGCGAGCGCGTCGTCCTCCACCCCGGCTGCTACATCGGCCAGGGGGCGCGGCTCGGCGACGACTGCTACCTCTACCCGAACGTGGTGGTCCGCGAGGGAGTGCAGATCGGGGCACGCTGCATCCTCCAGCCGGGGGCGATCATCGGAGCCGACGGCTTCGGCTATGCCCAGACCGACGAGGGGGCGCTGAAGATCCCGCAGGTGGGCGCGGTCCGCCTGGGCGACGACGTGGAGATCGGCGCCAACGCCTGCATCGACCGCGGCGCTTTGGGCGACACGGTGATCGGCGCCGGGGTGAAGATCGACAACCTCGTGCAGATCGCCCACAACGTCCGCATCGGCGACCACACGATCATCACCGCCATGGTGGGGGTTGCCGGCTCCACCACCATCGGCGGGGGCTGCGCCATCGGCGGCCACTCGGCGATCGCCGGCCACCTCGAGATCGGCGACGGCGTCTCCATCGCGGCAATGTCCGGGGTGCCCGGCAACCTACGCGGCGGCCAAGTCTACGCCGGCATCCCCGTCCAAGAGCACCGCGCCTGGCGGCGGATGATCGCCACCCTCCCGCGCCTGCCGGAGATGCGCAAAGAGATCGAATCGCTGCACACCCGCCTCGCGGCGCTGGAGGGGCTGCCCACCGACGAGGGCCCCACGGAGGCGTAACCGACGATGAACATCTGCGAGATCATGCGGCTGCTGCCGCACCGCTATCCCTTCCTCCTCCTCGATCGGATCACCGCCCTCGACGAGAGCTCGCAGTGGGCGGAGGGGCTGAAGAACGTCACCATCAACGAGTCCTTCTTCCAGGGCCACTTCCCCGGCCACCCGGTGATGCCCGGGGTGCTGATCATCGAGGGGATGGCGCAGCTCGCCGGCGCACTGGCCCTGACCACCGTCGAGGACCCCACCACCAAGGTGATCTACTTCATGTCCATCGAGCAGGCGAAGTTCCGCCATCCGGTGGTTCCCGGCGACACCCTCCGCTACCGCGTCGACCTAATCCGCCAGCGCCGCTCCGTCTGGGTGATGGAGGCCAAGGCGACCGTCGACGACACCATCACCACCGAGGCGCGCTTTACCGCCATGGTGATGGACAAGTAGGCCGCATCGCCCAGCGGCGAGGGTCACCCGCGGGTGCAGACCTTGCCGAAGCCCACAGACCCGCGGCTAAGAATGACCTGGCGCTGCAGGGGGGGCCGGTGGGCCGGTAGCGCTGGCCAGAGCCTTCGTGCGCGGACACCCCCTGCAAAGGCCCCGAGAAGGGGGCGCGACCGCTCCCCGGTGACCCACCCGGGCGCGACCCGCCGTACCGGCGCCAAACCGTGAACGTCTCCGACTTCGACTACCTCCTGCCACCCGACCGCATCGCCCAGCTCCCCGCCGCGCGGCGCGACGAGTCGCGGCTGATGGTGGTGGAGCGCGCCGGCAACCAGCTCCGCCACCTCCGCTTTCGCGACCTGGCGGAGCTGTTGCACCCCGGCGACCTGCTGGTGGTGAACGACACTCGGGTGGTTCCGGCCCGCCTGCACGGCCACAAGGAGAGCGGTGGCAAGGTCGAGCTGCTCCTCTCGCGGCCCCTGGGCCATGGCCGCTGGGAGGCGATGGTGCGTGGCACGACGCGGGTCGGAAGCCGCCTTTGGTTCGCCGATGGCGCCCTCACCGCGACGGTGGAGGCGGTCAGCGAAGGCCCCCTGCGCACCCTCCGCCTGGAGCCCGCCACGGAGCTCGACGCCATCCTCCGCGACCACGGCGAGATCCCCCTGCCGCCCTACATCGACCGACCCGCGGGCGACACGGAGGAAGATCGCGAGCGGTACCAGACGGTCTTCGCCGCCACCCCCGGGGCGGTGGCCGCCCCCACCGCCGGCCTCCACTTCACCGCCGAGCTCCTCGCCCACCTCGCGGCGCGCGGGATCGAGCGGGTGGCGGTGACCCTGCACGTCGGACCGGGCACCTTCCGGCCGGTGGCGGTCGAGCGGGTCACCGACCACCGGATGGAGACCGAGCGGTACGTGGTGAGCGCGCACGCGGCCGCCGCGATCGAGGCGGCACGCGCTGCGCGCCGGCGGATCATCGCCTGCGGCACCACCGCCACGCGGGTGTTAGAGACCTGCTGGCAACGCCACGGGGCGGTGGTGGCAGGCGCCGGGGAGAGCGACCTCTTCCTCTACCCCGGGGCGCGCTTCGGAGTGGTGGACGGGCTGATCACCAACTTTCACCTCCCCCGCTCCACCCTGCTCATGCTGGTCGCCGCCTTCGCCGGCCGCGAGAAGATCCTCGCCGCCTACGCCGAGGCGATCCGCGCGGGGTACCGCTTCTACAGCTACGGCGACGCGATGGTGGTGGTCTAAGGCGGCGCCGGCGGAGGCAGGGCGAAGATCAGGCGCGGCGCGCGCCGGGAGGGGGAGGCTCTTCGCCCGTTTTCCGGGTTGCGGCCGTCACCTGCTTGACGAGCGCCCCCCCGCGCCGTGGCTCCGGCTGACGCCCGCGGTCGAGCCGGGTACGGCGCGGGGCCAGTAACCGCGCGCCATTGCTCAAAAACGAGCCGTGGCCAGCGGCGGCGCCGGGGCTGGCATCCGGCTTGCTCCAGAGGCGGGCAACGAAAGCGCGCGTGCGCCCCTCTTTCGAACCGCCATGGACCTCGCAACCCTTCTGGGCACCCTTGCCGCCTTCGGCATGGTGGCCGTTTCCATCCTCCTCGGGGTCGGCTTCTCCGCCTTTCTCGACCTCCCCTCCCTACTCATCGTGGTCGGCGGCTCCCTCGGGGTGGCGCTGATGAACTACCCGTTCCGGCGCCTGTCCGCCGCGGCGCGGGCGGTGGTGAAGCTCCTCCGCGACCGCCGCCCGGACCAGCAGGGGATGCTCAAGCGGCTGGTGGAGCTCTCCCAGCAGTCGCGCCGCGACGGCCTCTTCTCCATTGGTGACAGCCTGAACAAGGTGAAGGATCCGTTCTTGCGCAAGGCGCTGGAGATGGTGGTGGACGGCGTCGACCACGGCGCCATCGAGAAGATCCTCGACGAGGAGTTGGTGCTCCTCGAAGAGCGCCACCACGGCGCCGCCGAGGTCCTCTCCAGCCTCGCCGCCTACTCCCCCGCCATGGGGCTGATCGGGACCCTGATTGGCCTGGTGGGGATGCTGCAGAACATGGCCGACCCCTCCTCCATCGGCCCGGCGATGGCGGTGGCGCTGCTCACCACCTTCTACGGCGCCATCCTCGCCAACATGCTGTTCCAGCCGGCGGCGGGGAAGCTGCGGGTGCGGACCCAGGAGGAGGTGCGCTTCAAGGAGCTCATCCTGCGCGGCGTCTTGTCGATCGCCGACGGCGAAAACCCGCGGGTGTTGGAGCAAAAGCTGCACGTCTTTCTCGCCCCCAGCGCCCGGATCTCCGCCTTCCCCACCCCGGGCCAGGGGCGCGCTGAAGGGGCGAAGGCGTGGTAAGGCGACGCTCCACCCCGGACGCCCCGCGCGGCAACTTCGTCGTCCTCTACACCTCCCTGAGCGTCATCCTCCTCACCTTCTTCCTGCTGATGAACAGCGTGGCGATCCCCAACACCGGCCGACGCATGCGTGCCATCGGCTCCCTGGGCAAGGCGTTCTCGCTCTTGCCCGAGGGCGCCACCACCCCGCACGACGACGACGACGCGCCCACCGCCCTCGCCCTCGGGGGCGCCGACACCGGCGATCTCGCCGACCTCACCGCCCGCTTCAGCCGCCGGGTCGCGGCGCTCACCGGTGGCGACGGCGTCGAGGTGCAGCACGGCCAAGACGACCTCCGCCTCA
>MNYW01000074.1 GCA_001873295.1 Nitrospirae bacterium CG2_30_70_394
CCGAGCTCACCACCACCCTCTTCAAGGGGGTCGTCGGCGTCCACCCGCGCCTCGATTTGCACCTCCTCCTCGGGCAGGCCAACCTCGACCTCTGCTCGGGCGACGCCCAAGAGGTCTGTGGAGAGAACGGCCAGATCAGCGCCTCCGACTTCGCCTACGGTGGTGGCGCCCGCTGGACCTTCTGGCAGGGCCAGCACGTGGAGGCGGCGATCGGCGGCCAGGGGCTGCGGTTCTCGGTGAGCGACGAGACCGAGAACACCCGCCGCACGGTGGACTGGGCGAGCTACCAGCTCTTCGCCGGCGCCAGCTTCCCCACCGTCCCCTACGCCACCCCCTATCTCGGGGTGGTCTACGACATCGTCGACGCCAAGCTGAGCGGACCCAATGCGGTGGACTTGGAGGTGGACTCCCCCACCAGCGCCTTCGCCGGCGTCGACATCCCGTGGGGCAACTACCTCAGCCTCTCCCTCGAAGCCACCCTCGGCGACAACACCGGCTGGGCGGTGGGCGTGAACGCGCGCTACTAAGCCACGCCCCGCCCTCCCCCGGCGACGGGGACCTCCCTCCGCCACCCACGGCGGGGAGCAAGGAGGAAGGGGATGGGAGGCTTCGCACCCACGGTGCAGACGCCACCCCCTCTCTACCTTCTTCCGCGGCCGAGGACGCGACCCAAAGGTGGGGTGCCGGCGCCGCCGTCACCCCTCGTAGAGACGGCGGTACAACCCCGCGCGCGCCAGAAGCTCCGCGTGGCTCCCTGCCTCCACGATCCGCCCGCCGTCGACCACGTAGATCCGGTCGGCCTGCTGGATGGTGGAGAGGCGGTGGGCGATGACGAAGGTGGTGCGCCCCACCATCAGGTGGGTGAGGGCCTCCTGGACCAGGGCCTCGCTCTCCGTGTCCAGGGCGGAGGTGGCCTCGTCGAGGATCAGGATCGGCGCGTCCTTGAGGATCGCGCGGGCAATGGAGAGGCGCTGCTTCTGCCCGCCGGAGAGGCGCACCCCCTGCTCGCCCACCACCGTGTCGTAGCCGTTGGGCAGCGCGCTCACGAAGGTGTGGGCGTTCGCCGCCTGGGCCGCGGCGACGATCTCGGCCTCGGTCGCCGCGGGCCGGCCGTAGGCGATGTTGTCGCGCACGGTGGTGTTGAACAGGAAGGTGTCCTGCCCCACCAAGGCGATCTGGCCACGCAGGGAGTGGAGGGTGAGGGTGCGGATGTCCACCCCGTCGAGGGTGATCGCCCCCTCCTCCACCTCGTAGAAGCGCGGCAACAGGTGGACCAGGGTGGTCTTGCCGCCACCCGAGGGGCCAACAAAGGCGACCGTCTCGCCGGCGCGGGCGGTGAGTGCCACGTCACGCAGGATCCACTCCTCCTCGTAGCGGAAGGAGACCGACTCGAAACGGACTTCGCGCGCGAAGGGGGCGAGCTCGGTGGCGCCGGCGCGGTCACAAATCCCCGGGGGCTCGTCGAGCAACTGGAAGATGCGCGCTGCCGCCGCCAGCCCCTCCTGGATCCCCACGTGCAGGTTGCCCAGCTTGCGGATCGGCTGGTACGACATGATCAGGGCGGTGAGGAAGGAGAAGAAGGTCCCCGGGGTGAGCTCGCCGGCGATCACCCGGCTGCCGCCGTAGTAGACCGCCGCCACCGCCCCCACCGCGACGATCATCTCCACCGTCGGCGAGGTGAAGGCACGCGCCTGGGTCTTCTTCATCAGCTTGCGGAAGTAGAGCTGGTTGTGGGCCGCGAACCGCTCCCGCGCCCGCGCCTCGGCGGTGAAGGCCTGGATCACCCGATGGCCGGCGAGGGATTCGGTGAGGAAGTCGGTGAGGTCGGCGATCGTCTCTTGCGACCGGCGCGAGATCTGCTTCATCCGCTGGCCGAAGAGGCGGATCGGCCAGAGGGCCAGGGGCGCCACCCCGAAGGCGATGAGGGCGAGCTTCCAGTCGCGATAAACCACCACCCCGAGGAGGGTAACCAGGGTGATCGAGTCGGAGAGGAGGGAGGTGAACGAGGTGTCGATCGTCTCCTTCAGGAGGTTGACGTCGTTAAGGGTGCGGGAGACGAGGTTGCCGGTGGGGTGGGTCTGGTAGAAGCGCAGGTCCATCTCCTGCAGGTGGTCGTAGACCTCGCCGCGCAGGTCGCGGATCACCCCCTGACCGATAAACCCCATGAGGTACTGCTGGCCGTAGTAGAAGAGCCCCTTGAGGAAGAAGGTGGCGAGGATCACCCCGGGGATCAGGGTGAGCATGAAGCGGTCGCCGCGAATGAAGACGTCGTCCAAGACGTTCTTGATCAGCAGGGCGAAGACGCCGGTGAAGGCGGCGACCCCAAGCATGCAAAAGCCGGCGGCCACCATCCGCGGGATGTACGGCCGCAGGTAGCGCAGGACGCGGCGGAACTCCTCCGGCCCCGTCGCCCCGCCCGCCCCAGGCCCGCCGCCGCTCATCCGCCCCCAACCTCGGCGAGCACCTGGTTCACCGCCGCCACCACCCGCGCCGCCTCGTCGTCGGTGAGCTGCGGAAAGAGCGGCAACGAGATCATCGAAGCGGCCGCCGCCTCTGCGTTCGGAAAGTCGCCCGGCCGGTAGCCAAGGTGGGCGAAGGCGGGCTGGAGGTGCAACGGCAGGGGGTAGTGGATCAGGGTCGAAACGCCAAGCTCGGCGAGCCTGGCCTGGACCCGGTCGCGCTCGGGGACGCGCAGGGGGTAGAGGTGGTAGACGTGGTGGGCGCCTGGGGCCACCCCCGGGTGGCGCGCGAGCGGGTGGTCGATGCCGTGGCGATACCGCTCGGCGAGCGCCCGGCGCCGCTCGATCCAGCCGTCGAGGTGGGCGAGCTTCACGGAGAGGATCGCCGCCTGCAGCTCGTCGAGGCGCGAGTTGTGGCCGGCAAGCTCGTGGCGGTAGCGGACCCGCTGGCCGTAGTTGCGCAGCAGCCGCAGGCGGTCGGCGACCGACTCGTCGCTGGTGACCACCGCGCCGCCGTCGCCGTAGGCGCCGAGGTTCTTGCTCGGGTAGAAGGAGAAGCAGGCGGCGCGGCCGAAGGTGCCGGCGGCGCGCCCCGCCAGGCGTGCCCCCATCGCCTGGGCGCAGTCCTCCACCACCGGGATCGCCCCCGCCTCGGCGAGGATTGGAGCCATCGGCGCCGGGTGGCCAAAGAGGTGAACCGGAACGATCGCCGCACAGCGCTTTGTGATCACCGCGGAGAGCTGGTCGGGATCGAGCATCATCGTGTCGGCGTCGATGTCGACGAAGAGCGGCGTCGCCCCGAGGGAGGC
This sequence comes from Nitrospirae bacterium CG2_30_70_394, assembly GCA_001873295.1. Taxonomy (GTDB): domain Bacteria; phylum CG2-30-53-67; class CG2-30-53-67; order CG2-30-70-394; family CG2-30-70-394; genus CG2-30-70-394. The sequence continues at coordinate 3,269 of MNYW01000074.1, forward strand.
GATCGCCGCGCAGGTGGGCTCGGCGGTGTTCGGCACGGTGATCACCTCGTCGTCGCGCCCCACCCCCACCGCCTCCAGGGCGAGGGCGATCGCGTCGGTGCCGTTGCCCACCCCCACCGCGTGGCCAACGCCGAGGGCGTCGGCGAAGGCTCCCTCGAAGCGGGAAAGCTCGTCGCCGAGGATGAACCAGCCCGAATCGAGGACGCGCGCGATCGCCGCGTCGATCTCCGGCCGGATCGCCGCCACCTCGCGCTTCAGATCCAAAAATGGGATCGGCGCGCTCATTCACCACCCTCCGCGCCCCCGGCCAACCGGCCCGCGCCGGTCACCGCCCCGCCTCCCGCGCGCGCACCGCCGCGAGGAAGTCCTCGTAGGTGGTGAGGTACTCGTCGGGGTTGTAGCGCAGGGAGGCGAGAACCAAGCACACCGCGCCGCCACTGAAGTTGTTCAAGGTGCGCCAGTGCAGGGGCGGGACGTACAGCCCCTCGTCGCTGGCGTTGAGGGTGAAGGTCCAGCGGCGGGAGCCGCTGTCCACCACCACGTCGAAGGCGCCGGAGATCGCGATGACCACCTGCTCCAGATCGCGGTGGGCGTGCTCCCCGCGGACCGTCTCCTTCACCACCTCGTAGAGGTAGTAGACGCGCTCGATCGAAAACGGGATGTGATTCTTCCCCTCGATGAAGGTGAGGCTGCCGCGCGCGTCGGAAAACTTGGGCAGGTGGATGATGTGCGGGTGGGACCACTCGGGTCCGCGATCAACGGCCATAACGTCCTCCTCGTTGCCACACTCCACCAGCACGCGGCCGCCGGTGCAAGGCGGCCGCCCGCGCTCACCCGCCGGTACCCCCCCTCCCCGCCTGCCGCTGGCGCACCTCGGTGAGGAAGTCGTCATAGGTGGTGAGGTAGTCCTTTGGATCGTAGGCGGCGGAGGCGAGCACCAGACAGGCGGCGGCGCCGCTGAAGTTGTTCAAGGTCCCCCAATGGAGCGCCGGGATGTACAGCGCCTCGTCCGGGGCGTTGAGGCTGAAGGTCCACTGCTGCTCGCCATTGAAGATCACCACGTCGAAGGCGCCGGTGATCGCGATGACCAGCTGCTCCAAGTCGCGGTGGGCATGCTCGCCGCGGATCGTTTGCTTCTTCACCTCGGCGAGGTAGTAGATGCGCTCGATCGAAAAGGGGATGTGGTTCCCCCCCTCGATGAAGCTCAGGCTGGCACCGCGGCCGGAAAACTTCGGGAGTTGGAGGATGTGGGGTTGCGACCACGCGGGGTCGCGCACGGGCGCCATGGCCGCTCCTGCAAAGAGACCGGGGGTTACTCCACCAGGGGGCAAGACGTAAGACAAGGGGAGATCGACCCCCGCCGGCCACTGCTCTATTTTCCCCGCGCGCCACCACCGGCGCCCGGGGAACCCAACCGATCGTGAGCCTGCGCCTCTTGATGGTCTATGCGGACGCGCGCATGCCGTCGTCGCGGATCCGCATCCTGCAGATGGTGCCGTGGCTACGCCGCCTCGGGGTGGAGGCGACCTGCCTCCCCTACCCGCGGACCCTCGGCGCGCGGTTCACCCTCCGCCGCCAAGCGGCGTGCCACGACCTCGTCCTCCTGCAGAAGCGGCTCCCGGTCCGCGCCGACACCCTCCTCTGGCGCCACCTCGGCCGGCCGCTCCTGTTCGATTTTGACGACGCCATCGCCTTTCGCCAGGAGCCGCGTGCCGGCTCCTACCTCTCCCCGACCCGCCAGCGGCGCTTCGCGCGCACCGTGCGCCTGGCCGACGGGATCATCGCCGGCAACCGCTACTTGGCCTCCCTGTGTGGCGCCGCGGCCAAGCCCGTGCTGATCGCGCCATCGCCGGTCCCCTACCCGGTGGCCACCTGCAGCGCGCGGCCGCCCAACCCAGTACCGATCCTCGGCTGGGTGGGCGGCGGCCCCAACCTCGACTCCCTCGCCGCCCTCGCCGTCCCGTTGCGGCGGCTCGCCGCGCGCCACCCCTTCCGCCTCCACGTCCTCTCCGACCAACCCTTCACCTGCCCGGGGGTCGAGGTGGTAAACCTCCCGTGGCGGCTGGCAAGCCAAGAGGAAGAGATCGCCCGCTTCGACATTGGCCTCATGCCCCTTGCGGCCGACAACCCGTGGAACGCCGGCAAGTGTAGCTACAAGCTCCTCCAGTACATGGCCGCGGGGGTCGCCTCGGTCGCCTCGCCGGTGGGGATGAACTCGGAGGTGATCGACGACGGGGTCAACGGCCTGCTGGCAACCGACGAGGCCGCGTGGGAGCGCACGCTGATTCGTCTCCTCGACGACCCCTCCCTGCGCCAGCGCCTCGGGCGCGCGGCGCGCCAGACCGTAGCCCGCGCCTACACCTACCCGGCGATCGCCGGCCAGTGGCTCGCCTTCTTCGCCAGCGCGTTCCACCTTTGGCCGTGACCGGCGCGTGTTCCGTATTCCGCGCGCCACGCCTGCCCCGTGGGGCGGGATCGCCGGCAAGAGCCGGCCCCTCCCGAAAGACCGGAACGACGGCGCCACCCTCCGCAAACCCTGGCGCCGGAAAAGCGGGTGTGGGGGGCGGAGCAAACTCCCGCGCGTGATCCGCGCGCCACGCCTGCCCCGTGGGGCGGGATCGCCGGCGGGGGTGAGCCCCTACCTTCCCGCCGCGCCCACGATCTCCACCGTAAAACGCGGACCGCTGCCCGCTACCGCTCCCGCCACCTCTCCCACAGCTTCGCCTCGCGCAGGGCCACGTACCAGGCGGTGGAGAGGGCGATCATCAGGCCGGGGATGCCGTCGAGGAAGCCGAGCTGCAACAGGTAGCCGCGGAGGAAGCGAAAAAGGCTGTTGCCCGCCAGCCGCCGGAGCGACGGCCGCTTGCCGGCCGCAAAGGCATCTTGGGCGGCGATGGTTGAGTAGAGGTTCGCCTTCTCCTGCTGGTGGGTGAGGGAGTCGCCGTCGGGGAAGCTGTAGTGGAGGATCAGGCCGGGCAGCGTCCGCTCCGCACCCGCCGCACCGAGGGTGGAATGGAGCCCCGGGGTGAAGTGGGCGTCGCCCCGCCGGGCGAGGCGCAGCTCCGAGTCCCGCGCCCACACCCCGTGGCGGATCCACCGCCCCATGTAGCGCACCCGCCTCCGCACCCGGTAGGCGGCCACGCCCGGATCACCGGCGCGCGCCACCACCGCCTCAACCGCCGCCCGCAGGGTGTCGTCGATCACCTCATCCGCGTCGAGGAACATCACCCAATCGCCGCTCGCCATGGCCACGCAGTCGTTGTACTGCTGCTGGAAGCCGGCAAAGGGCTGCTGGGCGAAGTGGTCCGCGTACCGTTTGGCGATCTCCACCGTCGCGTCGGTGGAGTGGGAGTCGAGGACGCAGAGCTCGCCGGCGAAGCGAGCAGACTCGAGGGCCCGTTCCACGCTCCGCGCGTTGTTGTAGGTGATCATGCAGATCGACAGACGCGCCATCTCACCTCTCCTCCACCAGCCGCTGATAGACCGCCTCGTACCCCGGCAGGAGCCGGGCCCAATCGTACGCCACGGCCCGTTGCGCCGCCGCCGTAGCGAGACGACCGCGCAGGGGTGCATCGGCCAGCAACCGCGCCAGCCCCGCGGCCAAGGCGTCCGGCTGCTCCGGCTCTACCAACAGCCCCTCCACACCGTCACGCACCATGTCGCAAATCCCCCCCACCCGACTCGCCACCACCGGCCGGCCCGCGGCGAGCGCCTCCGCCACCACCAGGCCAAAGGGCTCGCGCCGCGATGGCACCACCACCACCTCGGCGTGGGCGAGCCACGCGACCTTCTCGAGCCCGCGCACCAACCCTGGAAAGGAGATGTTCTTCTCCAACCCCGCCGCCGCCACCTGGCGCCGGAGCGCCCCCTCCTCCTGACCCGCGCCGGCGATCACCAAATCGACGCGCGCGCGCAGCGCGGGGTCGAGGCGCGCCCACGCCGCGATGAGCACGTCGAACCCCTTCTTGCGAAAGAAGAGGCCGAGGGCGAGGCAGTAGGGGCGCGGGTAGGGGGCAGGCGGCGGAGCACGGAAGGCGGCCACCTCCACGCCGTTGGCGACGTCGAAGATCCGCTCCTCCGCCACCCCGAGGGTACGGTACTCGCGGTGGATGGCGGTGGAGATGGCGGTGACCGCATCCGCGCGTGCCAGGGTGCGCGCGAGGCGGCGGGCGAACAGCGGCCGGGTGCGCACCTCCTCCGCCGGATCAATGTCGCCGCCGTGGGCGGTGAGGACCAAAGGCACCGGCCACAGGCGGGCGAACTGGCTCGCCACGAAGCCGGCCGGGTAGAGGCCGTGGGCGTGGAGGAGGTCCATCCCCCAGCGCAGGCGCACGAGCGCGAGGTAGAGGGCCACCTGGCTGACCCCGTACCGCTGGGAGGTGGGCTTGGCGAAGCGAACCACGCGGAAAGGGCGATCCAGCCGGTTGTCGCGGTGGCGCACCCGCGGCGCCACCACCACCACCTGGTGGCCGCGCGCGCACAGAAACTGCGCCTGGCGGTCCACCACCTCCTCCTGCCCGCCCACGGTCGGGGTGTAGGTGGAGGTGTAGAGACAGATCCGCAGCGGCCTCACCCCCGCCCCTCCGCCAGCCCGTCGAGGAGGGCGACGAAGCGCGCCACGTACCCCTCCAGGCCGTGGCCGGCGGCGACCTCGCGCGCCCGCGCGCCGTGCAGGGCGCGCCATCCCGGGTCCGCCATCCGGGTGATCGCCGCGGCAAAACCCGCCACGTCCTCTGCGTCGTCCACCACCGCGCCGCCGCCGTCGGTCAGCCGCTCCGCCACCCCGTTCGCCGCACTGGTGATCACTGGCAGGCCGGCGGCGAGGGCCTCGAGGCAGGCGTTAGAGAACGGCTCGTAGCGGGTCGGGAAGCAAAAGCCGTCGCAGCCCAGAAGCAGCTCGTCCACCTCCCCCAAGGGGCCGGTGAAGGTGACCCGCTCAGCCACGCCGAGGCGGGCGGCGAGGCGCCGGTACTGGCCGAGCCGCGGCTCCTTGCCCACCACCAACAGATGGAGGGTCGCGCGCGCCGGCGGCGCGACCTGGGCGAGGGCGCGCAGGAGGGTATCGACCCCCTTGCGGCGAAAACCCGAGCCCACGTACAGCAACCGCACCCGATCCACCACCTTCGGGAAGCGCGCCGCCACCGCCGCCCGCGCCGCGGGCCGGCGCGCGGGGTCGAAGCGCGCGAGGTCGATGCCGTTGTAGACCACCACCAGCCGCTCGCCCCCGACCCCGTAGTAGCGACTTACCTCGGCACGCACCCGCTCGCTGTTCACCACCACCTGGCGGGCAGTGCGAAAGCAGTGCCGCTCCACTGCCACCATCAGCCGGTGGCGCGGCCGGAGCTGCTCCCAGATTCGCCGCCCCGGCGCGTCCACAACGGCCATCGCCGCTTGATAGGCCCGGTGGCAGCCGCCGCCGGCGCGAAACAGATCCACCGGCCCAAGGATCGCGTCGTGGGCGTAGAGGAGGTCCAGCGGCTGGCGCGCTACCGCTTGCGCCGCCGCCCACGCAAAGCCCCAAAAACGGCCCCCCGGCAGCCAGCCGAGGGTGGGGACCCGGTGGTGCGTCCACCCCCCCGGCGGCGGGTCACCGGTGGTGAAGAGGTGAAGCTCGAAGCGCGCCGGCGGCAAGGCAGCGAGGAGGCGGCCGAGAAAGCGCTCGCCGCCGCCGTACGGGTGGAAGCGGCGCACCGCCACCCCGAGGCGCAGGCGTTGGTGGAGGGGAGGCGAACAACCCATAAGTCCGACTGTGGAGCCACCCGTTGCAGGGGTGCAACCGAAAGGCGAATCGTTGCACCGCAGAGGCGCAGAGAACGCGGAGGATTGCCCTACTCCTCTGCGCCTCTGCGGTGATCCTCAGACCAAACTCACTCCGTACCGCCCTGCAGATACTGGTCGATCCCGCGCTTGCAGCGCGTCACCCCCGACGCCTGCGCCTCCTCCAACATGCGGATGTTGCGCTCCAGTCGGCCACGGTCGAACTCCGGGTGGTGGAGGTGAAAGACCGTCGCCCGGAAGCGCAGGTCCTTGCGCACGACGCCGTGGTGGAAGAGGCGGACCGCCAGCTCACTGTCCTCCTTACCCCACCCCTCGAACGCCTCGTTGAAGCCATTCACCGCGAGGAAGTCGTCGCGCCACACGGCCATGTTGCACGACCGCACCCCGGCGAGGAGTTGCGAGTGCCGCACCACCGGCCGCAGCAAGCGCAGGCAATACTTGGCGTTGCCCAGCCCACCGCGCACGGCGTGCGCGAGGAGGCGGACGAGGGCGAGGTCGCGGTGGTCGAAGCGCGGCGCCGCCTCCGGCCCCACCAGGACCCGGTGGCCCTGGACGAAGCAGCCGCGCTCCGCCGCCGCCCGGTGGTCGGCGACGAAGTGGCGCGCGGGGATGCAGTCGTCGTCGGTGAACACCAGGTAGTCGGCATCGCTCGCCGCCACCCCGCGGTTGCGGATCGCTGCGGCGCGGAAGCCGCGGTCCTCGTGCCAGACGTGGCGCATCGGGAAGGGGGCGAGGGCGGCCACCTCCGCCACCAACGCGGCGGTCGCCGGCCCGGAGCCGTCGTCCGCCACCACCACCTCGTCGGGGGGAACCACCTGGTGGAGGTAGCCCTCCAGGCAACGGCGCAAAAAGTGCGGCCGGTTGTAGGTGGGGACCACCACCACGACTTTCATCCCTGCTTCTCGTTTGCCGGTTGCGCCTCGCCCTCGTGCGCCCCCGCGAGGGGGTCGGCGGCCGGGCCGGGAATCGCGTAGCTGCCGTCCACCCACCGGCCCAGATCAATCAGCCGACACCGCTCGCTGCAGAAGGGGCGGTCCATGTTTCCCACCCACGCCGCGGGACGTTTGCAGACCGGACACGGCGTGGGAGGGGGGCAAGACATGACGCTCGCTGCGCGCGCAGGAATGAAAGAGGGGCGCGGCTGCGCCGGGGTGGGGGATGAGGGACAGGGTTTGAGGAGAGGGTGGGGGGGGCGGCCGGTGTGAACCCGATATTCAGAACACGCCCGCGCCAAGATCGCGATCGGGATCGAGAGACCCGGCGGCTGGGACGACCCCGACCCCGATCGCGATCCCGATTGCCCTTGCCCCAACCATAAGGTTCAGAACACGCCCGCGCCAAGCAAGGGCCACGGCCGGAGAGGGCGGCCCCCCCCTTCTCCTCGACCCCTCACTCCCCACCCCCGGGGCGCACCACGCGCGCCCTCACCACCCTTCCCTCCAGGTCGTGGTCGTGAGAACGGGTGATCTCCACCGCGACGATCTCGCCGGCAACGGGGGGCTCGCCGTCACTGTCGGTGAGATAGACGACCCCGTCGATCTCCGGCGCCATCCAGCGGGTGCGGCCGGCGAGGAGCAGGTCGCTCTCTGCGCTCTCCCCCTCCACCAATACCGCCTCCACCGTCCCGACCCGCGCCGCCAGCCGCGCTCGCGACACCTCCCCCTGAAGCTCCATCAGCCGCTCGGCGCGTGCGGCCGCCACCTCCGGGTCCACCGCGCCGGCGAGGCCCACCGCCGCGGTCCCCTCCTCCGGCGAGTAGGTGAAGCAGCCGAGCCAGTCGAAGTGGCCCTCGGTGACGAACGCGGCGAGCCGCTCGAAGGCCGCCTCGGTCTCGCCAGGAAAGCCGGTGATGAAGGTCGTGCGCAGGGCGATCCCCGCCTCCCGCAGGCGCGCCACCAGGGCGCGGCTCTCCGGCTCCGAACCGCGCCGCCCCATCCGCCGGAGGAGGTGGTCGTCGATGTGCTGGAGGGGCAGATCGACGTAGGGCAGGAGGTGGCGGCCCGTGGCGAGCAGCTCGATCACCTCCGCGGTGAGACGGCCGGGGTAGGCGTACAAGAGGCGAATCCACTCCACCGCCCCCTGGCGTTCGAGGGCGCGCAGCAAGGTGGCGAGCTCCTCTCCCGCCTCCGGCCGATCCACGCCGTAGGCGGTGGTGTCCTGGGCGATGAGGATCGCCTCCCGCACCCCGCTCCCCGCCAACCCCTCCATCTGGCGCAGGAGGTCGTCCACCGGCGGGCTGGCGAAGCGGCCGCGCATCAGGGGGATCGAGCAGAAGGTGCAGCCGTTCGCGCAGCCGTCGCCGATCTTCACGTAGCGATAAGGGGCGGCGGTGAGGGGCTCGCGCGGCAGCTCCGCCGGATAGAGGCGGCTGCCCACCGCCGGCGACACCACCTCCGCCGCCCCCCCCGCGGCGAGGCGTTGGAGCAGCGCCGGTAGCCGCTGGTAGTCGGTGGTCCCGAGGATCGCGTCCACCTCCGGCAGGGAGTTGGCGAGCTCGAGCGCGTACCGCTCCCCCATGCAGCCGGTGACCACCAAGCCGCGGCACCGCCCCTCCTGCTTGTAGGCCGCCATCTCCAGGATCGTGTTGATCGACTCGGCGCGCGCCGACTCCAAAAAGCCGCAGGTGTTCACCACCAGACAGTCCGCCTCCTCCGGGTGCGAGGTGAGCTCAAACCCCGCCGCCTTGGCGAGGCCGAGGGCGACCTCCGAGTCCGCCAGGTTTTTCGGACAGCCGAGGGAGACGAGACCGAGCTTGAGAGGAGGCGCCATGGGTGCAGGATCCGCCATCGCGCGACAGAGGCCAAGCCGCGCCCGAAGCGGAAGGCGCGCCGGCGGCGCGGGGTGAGGGATCGGGGATGGGGGTGGACCGGCCGGGCAGGCACACGCTGCGCCGCGTCTGCCTCCTCTGCCGGCCGTGCCAAAAAAGCCGAGGGGTCGGCCCACCAGACCGGGCGAAGAGGCTTGAGCCGTGCGCCGCCAACAACCTGCGGCCGAGGAGGCGGCCCGCAGATGGCCTGCCGGGTACGCCGGTCACCGAGTCACTGGTCGATGCGCTGGGTGCCGGACGGTAGATCCAAGGCGAAGTGCGCCGGGTCGACCGGTTGGTTGAGCTTCAGGCCGTGGAAGGCGATGGCGGTCAGGTTGCCCACCGTGTCCACCACCTCCATGCCGAGGAGGGCGAGGTCGTCGCGCTTGAGCCGGAGGGAGACGGACTGGAAGCTCGAATCCTTTCCCTTCGGGGTGAGGAGCAGGCGCAGCTCCTCCGGGTGGGGAGCCGCGGGCAGCGCCTCCATCGCATAGAGGTCGTCGAGGGAGGCGAGGCCGGCGAGGAAGGCGAGGGGCGTGCGCGCCAACTCGCCCGCCGCGAGGCGGCGCACGACCACCTGTTCCAACTCCGCGGAGTAGACCCACATGCGCTCGCCGTCGATCAGCACGTCCTGGGGGGCGGGCTGGGTGTAGTGCCAGCGCACCCGCGCCGGCCGCTCGATCCAAACCGACCCCATCGCCTCTTGAGTGGTGTGAGTGGCGCGGTTGGTGGCGTGTTGGACGAACTCGCCCTGCAGGGACTCGAGGGTGGTGAGGAAGCGGCGCACCCGCGCCAGGTCGTCGGCGGCAACGGCCGGACGAACCACGGCAAGGGCGAGAAGGAGGGGGAAGAGGTAGCGGCACATGGGGTAGCGGTTCATGGGCTGGGAGGAGACCACATCGCCCCCGCCGGCGGTAGGAGGTCAACCTCCGGCGGCGGCAAAAGGTCGCCCACCGGGACGACGACGATTCCCTCCGCGCGCAGCCTGGGCAGAGCGGCCTCGAGGGCCTCCAGGGTAGCCGGGTGGGGGTGGCCAATGGCGATCGCGTGGCCGTGTTGCAAGGCAAGGTCGATGAGGCGATCGAACTGGGTAGCGATCGCCTCGGGGGTCTGGTCGTTGTCGAGGAAGATGTCGCGGGCGAGCCACGGGACCCCGGCCCGCGCCGCGGCCACGGGCGCCACCGAGTGGGGGGTGGTGCGGCTATCGAGAAAAAAAAGGCCCCGCGCCGCCAGCTCCGCCATCACCACCGCCATCGGTGCCGCCTCCTCGGTGAGGCGCGACCCCATATGGTTGTTCACCCCCTCGGCAAAGGGAACCGCGGCGAGGTCATCGTCGAGTTGGCGGCAGAGGGTCGCCTCGTCCATGGCCACGAGCAACCCACCCTTGCCCGGCTGGATGCGCGGATACGCCTGCGGCTCCATGGGGAGATGGAGCAGGACCACCTCGCCCGCCGCGTGGACCCGCTCCGCGGTCTCGGTGGAGTGGGCGAGGAAGGGGATGACGGAGAAGGTGATCGCCTCGCCGGTGGCCAACAGACGGTCGGCGGCGGCGAGATCGCGACCAAGGTCGTCGATGACGATCGCGACCCGCACCGCCGCCTCAACACCCTGCTCCTCCCCCTCACCCCCCAGCGCCCCCCCTGGCCCCTCG
>MNYW01000028.1 GCA_001873295.1 Nitrospirae bacterium CG2_30_70_394
AGCCCCACCTTGGACAGGGTGCGCATTACCACCAGGTTGTCGTGGTGACCCAGCAGCCCGGTGTGGGTGGCGCCGCAGAAGTCGGCGTACGCCTCGTCGGCCACCACCACCGCGCTGGTCTCGGTGAGCAGCCGGAGAAGGGCCGCCTCCGGATAGCGCCTGCCAGTGGGGTTGTTGGGAGTGGCGAGGAAGATGAGCTTCGGCTCCTCGGCCGCCGCCACCTCCACCATCCGCTCCATGTCGAGGTCGAAGGCGGGGGTGAGCGGGACGCCGATCGGCAACACCCCGTGGCAGGTGGCGATGATCTCGTACATGGCGAAGGTCGGGGTCGGGAAGAGGACCTTCGCCGGCCGCTCGCCAAAGGCGGTGATCAGCAGGGCGATCAGCTCATCCGAGCCATTGCCCACCACCAACCCCGCCGGATCGAGCCCCAGGCGCTCACCCAGCGCCCGCTTGAGCAGCCGCTGCTCCGCATCCGGGTAGCGACGCAGGTCGATCGCCGCCATCTTGCGGTCAATCGCCTGGCGCAGGTCGTCCGGCAGGGGAAAGGCGCACTCGTTGGCGTCGAGGACCACCTCCGCCGGGGTGGTGTCCGCCTTGTAGCCGGCCAGCTCGCGCACCGCCAAGCGCACCGCCGCGAGGACCGAGCCGCGCTCGGCAAACGGGGTACTCACGGCCGCTTCTCCAGCCGCAGGCGCACCGCCTGCGCGTGGGCGGTGAGCCCCTCCTCCTCGGCCAGCAGGATGGTGGGCGGGCCCAGCGCCGCCAACCCCGCGGTGGAGATCTCCAACAGCGAGGTGCGCTTCATGAAGTCCGCCACCCCCAGCGGCGAGAAAAAGCGCGCCGAGCCGCCGGTCGGCAGGACGTGGTTCGGGCCGGCCAGGTAGTCACCGAGAGGCTCGGGCGAGCGCGACCCGAGGAAGATCGCGCCGGCATCGGTGAGCCACGGCAGCCAGCGGCGCGGCTCTTCCGCCAGGACCTCCAGGTGTTCGGGGGCAAAGCGATTCGCCAACCGACACGCCTGTTCCATGTCCGCCACCCGCACCAAAGCGCCGTAGTCGCGCAACGAGCTTGCGGCGATCGCCCGCCGCGACAGCCGCCCCAGCCAGCGGGAGAGGGCGGCGCGCGTGGCATCGATCAACGCCACCGACGGGGTCACCAAGACCGACGCGGCCAGCTCGTCGTGCTCCGCCTGGGAGAGGAGATCGATGGCCACCTGCTCCGGGTCGGCGCTCTCGTCGGCGACGATCAGGACCTCCGACGGGCCGGCCACCATGTCGATGTCGATGCGGCCAAAGAGCTGCTTCTTGGCGGTCGCCACGTAGATGTTGCCGGGGCCGGTCACCTTGTCCACCGCCGGGACGGTCGCGGTGGAGAAGGCAGCGGCGGCCACCGCCTGGGCGCCGCCGATCGCAAAGGCGCGATCGACGCCGGCGATGTGGCCCGCGGCGAGGACCACCGGATTGCGCGTCCCACCCGGGGTGGGTACCAGCATCACCACCTCACCCACCCCCGCCACCTTCGCCGGCACCGCGTTCATCAGCACCGACGACGGATAGGCCGCCTTGCCGCCCGGGCAGTAGATCGCCACCCGAGCGAGCGGCCGGACGAGCTGGCCGAGGCGCGAGCCGTACCCATCCACCATCTCCCAGCTCTCTTCTCGCTGGTGCTCGTGGAAGGTACGGATCCGCTCGGCGGCGAGCTCCAAGGCGGCGCGCAGGGCGGGCTCCAACCCCGCGGCGGCCGCCGCCATCTCGGCGCGGGTGATCTCCAGGGCCGCGGCGGAACCGACCGTGAAGTGGTCGAACCGCTCGGTGTAGGCGAGCAGGGCGGCATCGCCGTCGCGCTCCACCGCGGCGAGGATCTCCGCCACCACCCGCTCCACCTCCGGTGCCCGGGCGGTGGAGCGGGCGAGGACCTTGGCAAGCTCCGCCACCTGGGCGGCGTCGCGGGCGTCGAGGGTACGGATTAGCTCAGCCATCATCCTTCTCCGTTGCGGAGGTAACGGCTCACAGGAGTCCGTAGTCGACCAGGGCGGCGCGCAGCCTCTCGCGGTTCGCCGGGGCTAGGCCGGTGAGCGGCAGGCGCAGGTCCGGGCGGCAGAAGCCCATCATCGCGCACGCCTCTTTCACCGGCACCGGATTGGTCTCGACGAACAGGATCTTCGCCAGCGGCAGGGTCTTGTAGTGCAGCCGCCGCGCCTCGGCCAGGTCGCCGGCGAACCAGGCGTCGCACAAAGCCGCCATGTCCGCCGGCGCCACGTTCGCCACCACCGAGATCGTGCCGACGCCGCCCAGGGCGAGGGTGGGAAAGACCGTGGCGTCGTCGCCGGAGATGAGGACGAAGTCGGCAGGGGTGGAATCGATTACCTCGGAGATCTGCTGGAGGTTCGCGGTCGCCTCCTTGATCCCGACGATCCCGGGCAGCTTGGCGAGCCGGGCGACCGTGGCCGGCAGGATGTTCAGCGCGGTGCGCCCGGGGACGTTGTAGATGATGAGCGGGAAGTCTGTCTCCTCCTCGATCCGCTTGTAGTGGAGGTAGACCCCCTCCTGCGACGGCTTGTTGTAGTAAGGCGAGATGAGCAACGCCGCGTCGCACCCCGCCTCCTTGGCAAAGCGGGTGAGAGCGATCGACTCGGCGGTGGAGTTGGAGCCGGTGCCGGCGATCACCGGGATGCGCCCCGCCGCCGCCGCCACCACGACCTCGATCACCTGCCGGTGCTCGGCGTGGGTGAGGGTCGCCGATTCGCCGGTGGTCCCACACGGCACCAGGGCGTGGGTGTGGTGCTCGACATGAAACTCCACCAGCCGGCGCAGGGCCTCGTCATCCACCCCGCCGTCGGGGGTGAAGGGGGTGATCAGGGCCACCATGGAGCCGCGGATATCCATCTTGCGCATCGACCTCACGAGAGAAGGGCGGGGAGTCTAAACCGACCTTCGCCACCGTGTGAACGGCCCGAACTCGGGGACCACGGACCACGCGCAAGCTGGATGTGGTCGGTGCGGCGGTAGTCGGCGTGGGAGCGGCCCGGACTCGGGGACCACGGACCACGCCACGGCGGCCACCCTGCGCCGGTGCAGGGTTGGGCCGCGCTGGATGGCAAGGGGGCGGCGGCGGAGGGGGTGCACCGGCTGCCCCTCAACCCGGACAACACGGTGGTTCGGTACTCGCCTCCCTGCGCCTCACCCACTAGGCGCCGGGGCGTCCTTGCGCGCGGCGGCCCTCCTCAGCCGGCCCCTGAACCACCGCCTGGTCTTTGAAGCGCAGGTCGATGCGGGCCACCTGACGGCGGGTGTCGATGAGGTCGGGGAGAATCGCCGCCAGGTGGTCGAGCTTCTCCCCGTAGCCGCCGCGCCCCATGAGGACCTCGATCCCCTTGGCCGCGTCGACGATCACCGGATCGCCACTCTCGTCGAGTTGCAGGCAGCGGACCTCGTCCGGGGCGGGGAAGCGGCGGGCGCGGATCGTCTCGGCCAGGCGCAGGCAGCGACCCATCGCCGCCGGTCGCGCGCTCCACTGTGTCTGCGACGGACGCAGGCGGATCTGCGGCAAGGCCGGGCTCGCCACGCCCTGCGTCTCCACGATCACCCGCCCGTCGGAATCCAACAGCCAGGCGCGGCTGCCGGAGAGGGCGATCGCCGCCGCCTCGCGCAGGAGCACCGCCACCACCAAGGTGTTGGGCAGGCGGCGCGCGACGGTCGCCTCCTCCACCCACGGGTCTGCCTCCACCTCCTGGCGCAGGGTGGCCAGGTGGATGGCGAAGATCGACTCGCCGAGGTGGGGCGCGACGTAGCGCCGCTCTACCTCGGCCCGGTCCATCCCCGGCCCGCCGAGGCCGGTGGCCTCCACCTCCACCGTGTGGACGGTGAAGTACGGCAAGGTGGCGAGCCGCTGCACCCCCCAGCCCGCCGCCACCACCAGCACCCCGCCAACCGCCAGGGCGAGGAGCCGTCCGAGGCGACGCCCCCAGCCGCCCCGCCGGGGGCGCGGCGCGGCGGGACGGGGCGACCGCGCTGCGGACAAAGCCGCGGGCCCCCGCGCCAGCCGTGGCTTGGCGGCGACCTTGGCGCGCCGCGGGCCGCGGCCCGGCCAGAGGCCGAAGAAGCGGCGCCCCGTGCGGGGTGGCTTAGCGCGTTGTCGGAATGCCATCGAGGAGCATCTCCACCAGATCGTCAAAGTTGATGCCCATCGCCGCCGCCGCCTTCGGCAGGAGGGAGTGGCTAGTCATCCCAGGGATGGTGTTCACCTCCAAGAGGTAGAAGTTCTCCGCCGCGTCGAGGAGGACATCGACCCGCACCCCGCCGCGACAACCGAGGACCGCAGCCGCACGGGTGCAGGTCTGCTGGATCTCGCGGCTAAGGGCGGAATCCAGCGGCGCCGGGCAGAGGTACTGGGTCTCCTCGCCCTGATACTTCGCCTGGTAGTCGTAGACCCCGCCCGGGGCGCGGATCTCCACCAGCGGCAACGGGTCGCCATTGAGCACGCCGCAGGTGAACTCGCGACCGCGTATGAACCGCTCGACAAAGCAGCGCGAGCCGAAGGCGAGGGCACGCTCCAGCGCCCCCTCCGCCTCCTCGGGCGCGCGCACGATCACCACCCCCAGGCTCGATCCCTCGTAGACCGGCTTCACCACCAGTGGCTCACCGAGGCGGGAGAGCAACGCGCCAAGCTCGCGCGGACCGGAGGCCAGCCAGTGGTCGGGGGTGGGGATTTGGTGGCTCTGCCAGATGCGCTTGGTGAGCACCTTGTCCATCGCCACCGCAGACGCCTGCACCCCCGAGCCGGTGTACGGAATCCCCATGATCTCCAGACAACCCTGCACCCGGCCGTCCTCGCCGAAGCGGCCGTGCAGGCAGAGGAAGGCGACCTCGATCCCCGCGTCGCGCAGCCCCTGGTGCAACCCACCGCCGGCCGCCTCCGCCGGGTCCACCGCCAGCGCGTCATACCCCTGCCGCAAAAGCGCCGCGAGGACCGCCGCGCCGGTGACCAGCGACACCTCCCGCTCGTGGGAGCTTCCCCCCATGAGCACCCCAATACGCCTGCCCTTCCAGCTACCCCGCATGACTACGCCTCCCTGAGGAGTCGTCGGATTTTGTCCCGACCGACCGCGAAGAGGCAGGCCATGGCCGGATCGTGGGCCAGGAGTCGCGTCCCCTTCTCCGTTTCATCGCCCCACTAGCCTCCGCGCACGGGGCCCGACCCGGACTCGAGCCTGCTTCGACACGCCCCGCTCGACAAGGCCCGACCGACTCCAAGGATCACCACCTCGGTCTCCAGCGCCACCCCGCTCCGCGCCTGGACCTGCTCCCGGGCGCGGGCAATGAGCGTCTCCACCTCGGCGGCGGTGGCGCCGCCGGTGTTGACGATGAAGTTCGCGTGCTGGGGCGAGATCTGCGCCCCGCCGCACCGCTCGCCGGCAAGGCCCGCGTCGCGGATCAACCGCCACGCCGAACGACCCACCGGGTTCTTGAAGATCGAGCCCGCGGAGGGTAGCGAGACCGGCTGCGCCGCCCGCCGCTCTTGCAACAACGCGCCCTGGCGCGCGCAAGCGCCGGGCGCGGCAGGACGGGCCACGAAGCGCGCCTCCACCACCCACTCGTCCGCCGCCAAGCGGCTACTCCGGTAGGCCAGACCGAGCTCCGCCGCCGGCCGCCAGGCGAGCGCGCCGGCGCGGTTGGCAACCCGCGCTTCCACCAACAGCTCCCGGATCTCGCGGCCGTGGGCCCCGGCGTTCATCCGCACCGCCGCCCCCACGCTCCCCGGGATCCCGGCGAGCTCCTCCATGCCGCCGCGCCCCTCCTCGCCAAGCCGCCGCACCAGCCGGCCGAGGGCGAGACCGCCACCGGCGACCACCGTGTCCCCGTCGCGCCGGTAGGAGTCGAGGTGGTGGAGGTCCACCACCACGCCGCGAATCCCGCCGTCGCGCACCAACAGGTTCGAGCCGCGCCCCACCACCGTCAGCTCCCCCTCCCAGCCGACGAGCAGGCCACAGAAGGCGGCCACCGTCCGCGGCCGCACCCACACCTGCGCCGGGCCGCCGATCCCGAAGGTGGTGTGGGCGGCCATCGGCTCGTTCATCCGCACCTCCGCGTCGAGGAGGCCGAGGAGGGCGGCAGGCGGCGAGGCGGTGGCAGCGACCATCACGGTTCGGCAGGGGCGACCACAGACAAAGGAAGGCGGCAAGCCACGGCGGTCAGCGGGGGAGGAGCGTGGTCCCAAGGCGCGCCCCCAACTCCGCGGCGAGGCGGTGGGCGAGGCGGGTGATGTCGCCGGCGCCGAGGGTCAGGAGCAGATCACCGGGCCGCACCACCGCCAGGGCCGCTTGCGCCATGGCGTCGAGGTCGGGGTGGAAGGAGGCGTGGCCATGGCCGCGCTGGCGCAGAAGCTCGGTGAGGTCGCGACCGTCCGGGCCGCTGCCGCGCGCCTCGCCCGCGGCGTAGACCTGGGTGATCAGACAAACGTCGGTGGCGAGCAAGGCGGTGGCGAAACGCTCCGCCAGGGCGGCAAGGCGGGTGTAGCGGTGCGGCTGGACCAAGGCCACCAGGCGGCCCGGCCAGGAGGCGCGCGCCGCCGCGAGGGTGGCGCTGATCTCCGTGGGGTGGTGGCCGTAGTCGTCGATGACCCGTACGCCGTCCCCCTCGTAGAGCAACTCGAACCGCCTGCTGACCCCGACAAAGTCGGCCAGGGCCACGCGCAGGGCCTCCACCTCCGCGCCCAGAAAGCGGGCCGCCGCGATTGCCGCCGCCGCGTTGCTCGCGTTGTGGCGGCCGGCCACCCACAGGTGGAAGGGGCCGAGATCCCGCCCCTGCTCGACGAGCTGGAAGGTCTGCGGCCCGTCGCCGCTCGGGGTCGCGGCGGGGAGGAGGCGCAGATCCGCCGCCGGCGTGGTGCCGTAGGTGATCGTCCGCTTGTTCAGGCGCGGGAGGAGGCGCGCCAGGCGCGGGTCGTCGAGGTTGATCACGCACGCCCCAAAGAAGGGGACCCGGTTGCAGAAGGCGACGAAGGCGTCGTCCACCGCCGCCGGCGTGCCGTAGTGGTCGAGGTGCTCATCGTCGAGGTTGGTGACCACCGCCACCACCGGCGACAGGGTAAGAAACGAGCCGTCCGACTCGTCCGCCTCCGCCACCAACACCTCGCCGGCGCCCAGGCGCGCGCCGCTGCCCCCCTTCACCTTGCCCCCCACCACCACCGTCGGGTCGAGCCCCGCCCCCTCGAGGAGGGTGGCGAGCATCGAGGTGGTGGTGGTCTTGCCGTGCGCACCGGCCACCGCCACGCCGTACTTCAGGCGCATCAGCTCGGCGAGCATCTCGGCGCGCGGGATCACCGGGATGCGCGCGGCGCGCGCGGCAACGATCTCCGGATGGTCCGGGCGCACCGCCGAGGAGGTGACCACCACGTCGCAGCCGGCCACGTGGTCCGGGTGGTGGCCGATCGCCACGCTCGCGCCATGGGCGCGCAGGCGGGCCACCGCGTCATTCTCCTTCAGGTCGCAGCCGGAGACGCGGTGGCCCAGGGTGACCAGGATCTCGGCGATCCCGCTCATCCCGACCCCGCCGATCCCCATGAAGTGGACGTGGTGGGCGGTCTGAAAGAGAGAGGTGGACATACGCGGCAGGGGGAGAGGGAGGAAACAGCGGTGGCGGGACAATCCGCGGGGGTTTAGCGCAAAGCGCTAGGAAGGCAAAGGGGGTGGCAACGATACCAAAGCGGGGACCGGTCGCCGACCCCGCGCGCCCGGTCGGGGAGGCCACACCCCAACGGGCCCAAGGCGGGCGGCCGGCGGGCAACCCACCCCGCTCCCCCACCGGACATGAACCCCTCGGGATCCACCTCGGGGTCACACCTCGGGGTCAGGTCTGGAAACATTCAGAGCCCCTCCCCTTTCAGGTTGGGGGAGGGGCGGTGGCAACGCCGGACCCCCCCGCCGATCCATCTCGCCCGCGTCGATCGGGCAGCGCGTACCCCCGGCACGTGCCGCGGTAGAGAGCATTCGACAACTCGATCCCCAACCAGCGCGCCAGCAAGCCACCCTCGGTCAACCCCGCCCGACGGTTCAAGAGCTGACCCCGCCCTTCTCACCCCGCTTCTGCTGTCTCAGAGCCATCACGCTTCGGTTCAGCGGCGGCGCGCGGTGCCCTCCGCGCATGCTGTGGTTGGGCACCCCTCTCAAGCGCCCGCCCATTCACCGGACAGCAACGCCGCCTGCTCCAGCACCGTCTGCGTCGCCTTCTCCTGCTTGTCCGGAGGGTAGCCGTGGTTGCGCAGGATGCGCTTGACGAGCACCCGCAGTTGCGCCCGCACGTTCTCGCGCAGGGTCCAGTCGATGGTCACGTTCTTGCGCACGGTCTCCACCAGCTCCCGGGCGATCGCGCGCAGCGTCTCGTCACCCAGCACCTTCACCGCGCTGTCGTTGGTCTCCAGCGCGTCGTAGAAGGCCAGCTCGTCCTCCGAGAGCCTGAACCGCTCGCCGCGAGCGCTGGCCTCGCGCATCTCCCTCGCGAGCTGGATCAGCTCCTCGATCACCTGCGCCGCCTCGATCGCGCGGTTCTGGTAGCGGCGGATCGTCTCCCCCAGCATCTTTGCGAAGGAGCGGGCCTGGACGACGTTCTTGCGGCGGCGGGTCGCGATCTCACCCTTGAGCAGTTTTTGGAGCAACTCGACGGCCAGGTTGCGCTGGGGCATGCCGCGCACTTCGGCGAGGAACTCGTCGGAGAGGATCGAGAGGTCGGGCTTCTGGAGCCCGGCAGCGGCGAAGATGTCCATCACGCCCTCGGGGGCCACCGCGCGCGAGATGATTCTTCGCACCGCGTGGTCGAGCTCCTCCTCGGGCCGGGCGTCGCCGGGGGCGCGCTTGGCCAGCACGGCCTGCACCGCCTGGAAGAAGGCCACGTCGTCGCGGATTCGCAGCGCCTCGGCGTGCGGCACGGCCAGCGCGAACGCCTGGGACAACTCCCGCACGGCGCGCACGCAGCGCTCCTTGCCGTTGTCCTGGCGCAGGATGTGCTCCTGCGCGGGCGGCAGCAGGCCGAGCCGCTCCTGCGGCGTTCCGGTCGTCCACTTCGCCCAATCGAAGCCGCCCACGACGCCCTTGGGCGTCGTGAAGGAACCGAAGAGATCGCAGCAGACCTCGTACTTCTCCAGCATCACGGCCACCGCCTCGTCCTGATCGAGCGCGGTGCTCCCCATGCCACCGCTCTCGGTGTAGGTCGCCAGCGCCGCCTTCAACTCCTGCGCGAGGCCGAGGTAGTCCACCACCAGCCCACCGGGCTTGTCCTTGAACACCCGGTTCACCCGCGCAATCGCCTGCATGAGGCCGTGGCCGCGCATCGGCTTGTCGAGGTACATCGTGGAGAGGCTCGGCGCATCGAAGCCGGTGAGCCACATGTCGCGCACCAGCACCATGCGCAGCGAGTCGGCGGCGTCGCGGAAGCGGTTCGCCAGCGCCTCGCGCCGCGGCTTGTTGCGGATGTGAGGCTGCCAGTCGGCGGGGTCTGCAGCCTGCCCGGTCATCACCACCTTGATCGCGCCCAAGGCGTCGTCGTCGCTCGCCCACTGCGGCCGGAGCTTCACGATCTCGCGATAGAGCTCCACGCAGATGCGCCGGCTCATGCACACGACCATCGCCTTGCCTTCCAGCGCCTCGCAACGTGTCTCGAAGTGGTCGACGATGTCGCGCGCCACGATCGCGAGCCGCTTCTCGGCGCCGACCACGGCCTCGAGCTGCGCCCACCGGGTCTTGAGCTTCTCCTTGCGCTCGACCTCCTCGCCCTCGGTCGCCTCCTCGAACTCCGGGTCGATCTTCGGCCGCTCCGCCTCGTCGAGTGCCAGCTTGGCGAGCCGGCTCTCATAGTAGATGGGCACCGTCGCGCCGTCGGCGACGGCACGCTGGATGTCGTACACGCTGATGTAGTCGCCAAACACGGCGCGCGTGTTGGCGTCCTGAAGTTCGATCGGCGTGCCGGTGAAGCCGATGAACGAGGCGTTGGGCAGCGCGTCGCGCAGGTGGCGCGCGTAGCCGTCGATGAAGTCGTACTGGCTGCGGTGCGCCTCATCCGCTATCACTACGACGTTCGGTCGTAGTGATAGCGGACCCTCACCCCCAACCCCTCTCCCAGCGGGAGAGGGGAGATGCCTGGCGAGGTCGGATAGCACCGACGCCGGGTCACCAAGCAGGCGCTCGTTGGGGACTCGATGGACGGTGAATCCCAGACTCATGAGATACGCGTCTCGTCGGGAGTCGGCCCTGGAGCGCTCCTGGGAGTCGTGGACGCCACCGTCCAGCTCGACGACAAGCATTGCGTCGTGACAGCAGAAGTCGACGATGTAGTCACCGATCTGGTGTTGTCGGCGAAACTTCAAACTCAAGAACTGTCGCTCGCAGAGCATGCTCCACATGAGCTCTTCCGCGGTCGTCGGCTGTCTCCGAAGCTGGCGGGCTCTCTCCACCAAACCCGCAAACTCGTAGCCCCCACGGTACTGACCCCCTCTCCCTCTGGGAGAGGGCTGGGGTGAGGGTGGGGCCGCAGGCGGATCTCCCCCTCTCCCTCTGGGAGAGGGCTGGGGTGAGGGTGGGGCCGCAGGCGACATGAACTTCTGGATCGTCGTGAAGACAACGCCGCCGGACGCAACGGTGAGCAACTCGCGCAGGTGCGCGCGACTCTCCGCCTGCACCGGCGGCTGGCGCAGCAGGTCCTTGCAGCGGGAGAAGGTGGCGAAGAGCTGGTCGTCGAGGTCGTTGCGGTCGGTGAGCACGACGAGGGTCGGGTTCTCCATCGCCCTCTCGCGGATGATTCGCCCGGCGTAGAAGGCCATCGTCAGGCTCTTGCCCGAACCCTGCGTGTGCCAGACCACGCCCACGCGCCGGTCGCCGGCCTTGCCACCGGGTTGTTTGCCGGCCTCGTAGCGGCCTTCGGCCTCCGCGACCCGATCGCCCGCCCGATTGCTGGCACGGTGCAGCTCGGCCGCGCGCAGCGTCTCGCCCACCGCCACCTGCACCGCGTGGAACTGGTGGTAGCCCGCCATCTTCTTCGCCACACGACCGCCCCCGTCGTCCTCGTAGACGATGAAGTCGCGGATCAAGTCCAGCAGACGCTGCGGGTCGAACACGCCTAGCAGTACGACCTCAAGCTCCGGCTTGAGGTCGTACTGCCCGTCACCCCCTCCCCCTCTCCCAAGGGTAGAGGGGGGGGAATTGTGACTCCCTCTCCCGCTGGGAGAGGGTTGGGGTGAGGGTAACGGGGGCGCGTAGAAGTCCGCCCCCGTTATGGTGCGCCAAGGCTTGAACCACTCGCGCCCGGCGGTGAGCGTGCCCACCCGCGCCTCCACCCCGTCGGAGATGACGAGCAGGGCGTTGGTGGCAAACAGCGCCGGAACTTCCGCCTTGTAGGTCTGCAACTGCTGCCAGGCGCCCCAAATGGTCGCGCTCTCGTCCGCGGCGTTCTTCAGCTCGACGACCGCGACGGCCAAGCCGTTCACGAACAGCACCAGATCCGGCCGGCGCGTGTGCTTGTTCTCGGTGACGCTGAACTGGTTCACGGCCAGCCAGTCGTTGGCCGAGGGCTGGTCGAAGTCGATCACCCGCGCCTGCGCGCCTCGGATCTCGCCCTCGGCCGTGCGGTACTCCACGGTCACGCCATCCACCAGTAGCCGATGCAGCGCGCGGTTGCGCGCCACCAGCTCCGCGCCTTCCGGCCGCGTCAGTTTGCGGAAGGCGTCGGCCAGCGCCTCGACGGGCAGCGTGGGATTGAGCCGGGCGAGCGCATCGCGCAGCCGCTGCGCGAGGACCACCTCGCCGTAGTCTCGCCGCTCGGCCATGGGCATGTCCGGGGCGATGTCCGGTCCGTGCGCGACCTGCCAGCCCGCGGCTTCCAGCCAGGCGAGCGCGGCCTGTTCGACGACGGATTCGGTGAAGGCGGTCATCGTTTGGCCTTCTTCGCCTCCGGCTGCTGCGCGCTCCCGCGCCACAAAGCCTCCATGGGCAACGCGTAAAGCTTTGAGCCGAACGGCACGACCTCGGCGCCGGTGTACAGCACGATGCCGCGGCGGAAGCACCGCCCGGCGGCCTCGGCCAGCGTGCGCAGGCCCTTGAAGTCCGCCGCCGTGACCGTCGCCGCGCTCTTGACCTCGATTCCCACCAGCGCTCCGTCACGCCGCTCCATCACCAGGTCCACCTCGTCGCCTTCGTGCGTGCGGAAGTGGTACAGCGCGGGCGGATCCACGCTCCAGCCCGCCTGTTTGACAAGCTCCATCGCGACGAAGTTCTCGAAGAGCCCACCGAGGAGGCTGCGATCCTGCGAAAGCCGCGCCGCATTGATGCCCATCAGGTGCGCGGCAAGACCCGTGTCCGCGAGCAGCACCTTCGGCGTCTTGACCAGCCGCTTGCCGATGTTGGCGTACCAGGGCGGCAGCAACCGAACCAGGAACACGGTCTCGAGCAGTGCGAAGTAGCGCTTCAGCGTCGACTGCGGCAACCCGGTGCCGCGCGACAGGTCCGCATAATTGAGCTGCGCCATAGGCCGCGACGCCAGCAGGGCGAGCAGGCGCGGCAGTTCGGTCAGCCCCTCGATGCGGGCGAGGTCGCGCACGTCGCGCTGCAGGATCGTCGTCACGTACGCATCGAACCAGGCGCGGCGCCGCTCGGCCGATGCGAGCGGCACTGCTTCTGGGTAGCCGCCGCGCAGCACGCGGTCCGTGAGGCGCGCCGATGAGGAGGAACGGCCGAGCGGCGGCGGCGCGTCCCCGAACGCCGCGTCGATGAACCCTTCCGTGGCACCCTCAATCTCGCCCTGCGAGAACGGCCACAGGGGCACGATCTCCATGCGCCCGGCGAGCGACTCCGCCACCCGCGGCACCAGCAACACATTAGCCGAACCCGTGAGCAGGAAGCGCCCCGGGGTGCGTTTGCGGTCCACAGCCGCCTTGATGGCCAGCAGCAGGTCGGGCGCGCGCTGAACTTCGTCCAGCACCAGCGGCTGCCCGAAGCCCGCGAGGAAGCCGGCCGGATCGCCGCGCGCCGCGGCCAGCATTGTCAGGTCATCGAGCGTCACATACCGTGCGCCGACCTCCTCCGCCACGGTGCGCACCAGCGTGGTCTTGCCCGTCTGCCGCGCGCCGTGCAGCAGCACGACCGGACGATCGGCGAGCGCCGCGCGCAGGCGCGTGGTGGCGTGGCGGGTGAGCATGCAGGCAGTGTAGCCCACGCTCGGCTGAAAATCACCCATCAGATGGCTGATTCACGAAAGCGGCGCCCGGACCCCCGCGGAGCGGCTGATTGCAACCTTCGGTGTCGGCTGATCAAGACCGATGCCGCGCCGTTCCTGACCGACCAGGCAGCGCTTTCGAGCCAGGCCAGGGCGGCCTGTTCGACGACGGATTCGGCGACGCCGTGCTCGCTCACGCTTCGTCTCCGACGAGACTCAGCACCAGCCGAATCATCAGCTCCTTCTGTGCCGGATCGCTCTCGGCGATGAGCAGCGCGAGCGCCACCATGGCGTTGTCCGCCAGCCGCGGCGAGCCGTCGGCGTGATCGAGCAGCCCATTCCGCCGCAAGTAGTCGAGGAACAAGAGCGTGCCGATGCGCTTGTTGCCGTCGCCGAAGGGATGGTCCTTGATGACGAA
>MNYW01000131.1 GCA_001873295.1 Nitrospirae bacterium CG2_30_70_394
CTCCGTGCCTGACCCCACTCCGTGCCTGGCCCCACTCCGTGCCTGGCCCCACTCCGTGCCTGACCCCACTCCGTGCCTGACCCCACTCCGTGCCTGGCCCCACTCCGTGCGTGCCGGAAAGGCGAGCTCGCGCGGCGGCTCCGCATCGGGGGGTGAAGTAATCCGAGCCTGCGGAAGATGGTTTGTAGAGGGGCCGCAAATGAACGCGAAGCGGGGAGGTGAAGCCTCCCACCCCTCCCTACTTCCTACTTCGATTCAGCCAACACCAGGCGGGGTGCACCACGGGCGCGACCGGGCCCAGCCCTTCCTGCCGCTTACTCGGCCGGGGTCGCGATACGCGCCAGGATGCGCTCCACGTAGGGTCGTTCCACCGCGTCGGGGGTCCGCTCCAGATAGGTGTGGAAGGCATCCATGGCGTGCGGGTAGTCGCCCTTGAGCGTGTAGCTCAGGCCGAGGTTGTAGTACGCCTTGGTGGTCTCCGGGTGGTCCTCCAAGAGCCGCTTGAGCTCGCGGATCGCCGGGTCGTAGGCGCCCATTTCGTGGTAGGTAACCGCCAGGTTCATGCGCGCGAAGAGGTGGCCCGGCTCGCGCGCCAGGGCGCGCTGGAACCACTGGACCGCGGTCTCGTACTCCTTGGTGGCAAAAAAGGTATAGCCGAGGTTGTTCAGCGCCCAGGCGTGGTCCGGGGCGAGCTTCAGGGTCTTGCGGTAGAACTCCCGCGCCCGGTCGATCTCCATGGTGGCGAAGTAGGCGTTGCCGAGGTCGTTGTAGACCTCGGGGTCCTTGGGGTCGATCTGGGCGGCGCGTTCGTACGCCCCAATCGCCTCCTCGTAGTGGCCGGCACGCGCCAGGGCCGTGCCGCGCGCCCTCCAGGTGGGGGCGTCGTCCGCGGCCGGGGCGGCCGGGGATGGCGAGGTAGCCGGGGCGACCGCGGCAACCGGAGAGGGGGCGGCAACCGGGGCGGCCTCCGCCGCCGCGGGCGGTCTTGCGGTGGATGGCACGTGCGCGGCGAACCGGTCCGGCGGGGCAGACGGGGGCGACGGCGCGCCGGCGACCGCCTCGCCACCCGCGGGTTCGCCTTGCCGGTCGTCGTAGGTTGAGGCGATCAGCGAATGGCTACCGGCCGGCGCCGGACGCTCCCTGGCGGGTGGCGGCTCGACCCCCGATCGCGGCGGCTCCGAGGCGGGATGGAGGTGGGCGAGGAGGTCGCCATCCCCCTCCTCGGGGAAGACGATCTCGCGGGTCGGTGGCGCCATCGCCGCCACCGCCCGCTCCTTGCGCGCCACCGTGGCGGTGTCGGGCTGCAGGCGGGCGAGCTGGGCGGGGTCCTTCTGCACCACGCGGCGAAAAGCGGTCAGGGCCTTCGCCGCCTGGCCGGCGCCGCGGTACGCCTGCCAGAGACCGTTCTGGGTCGCCACGTCGTCGGGGCGCAGAGCGGCGGCAAGCTCCAGCTCGTCGCTCGCCTCGCGGTAGTGGCCAAGGTGCAGGGCCGCGAGGCCGGCGTAGTGGTGCAGGACGAAGGAGTCGCCACCGGCACCCCGGGCCGCGCGGAACGCCTCCGCCGCCGCCAGCCAGCGCGCCTCGCGGAAGGCAGCGAGCCCCTGATCGAAGGAGACCTCCCACGCCGGCGGGTGATGAGACAGAAGGGTGGTGAACTCTGGTAGCGCCACGGCAGAGCGGTCGTGGCCCGCGCACGCAGGAAGGGCGAGGCAGACGAGGAGGAGAACAATGGACGGGATGTGAACCATGACGAGACACCACCGGGAATCAGAGGTGCGCGGTCGACGGTGGTTGGGGCAAGATAGGCCCACGATGAAGATCGAGGCCACCCTCCACGATGACACCTTCCGCGACGCGGTCCTCGGGGCCGAGGAGCCGGTGGTGGTCGAGTTCACCGCCACCTGGTGCTGGCCGTGCCTCCGCTACGAGCCGGTCATCACCGCCGCCCACGCCGCCTTCGGCCGCGGGATCCGGCTGATGCGCATGGACATCGACAAGAACTGCCTCATCCCGATGCGCTACGGCGTGGTCAATGTCCCCACCCTCCTCGTCTTCCACCACGGCAAGCTGCTCAAGGCGATCGAGGGGATTCGTGACCAGGGGTCGCTGGTGGATACCTTCCGCGCCCTGGCGGCGCAGGCCGAAGAACCGGCGCGGGCGGCCGGCGCCTCGTGGAACTAGGCGCCGGCCGGACTTTGTCGATCGACTAAGCCAAGCGGATCTCGGCCCGGATCACCCCCCGGGCGGAGCGTCACCACAACTCAAGGCGTAAGCCTTTCGCCACCCGCCAGGCTCCTCAACGGGACAACCCATGGACGTGATCCGCAACCTCCGCGAGCTGGTCGCTCCCCTGCCCTTCCCGGTGGTGACCATCGGCAACTACGATGGCGTCCACCTCGGCCACCAGGAGATCTTCCGCCGCGTCCGCGCCCGCGCGGATGCCGAAGGTGGCACCGCGGTGGTGGTCACCTTCGACCCCCACCCCCTGAAGCTCGTCGCCCCGGAACGGTGCCCGCAGATCATGGTCACCTGCGAGCAAAAGATGCGCCTCATCGAGGCGCACGGCATCGACCTGGTGGTCTGCCAACCCTTCACCCGAGAGTTCGCCGCCCAGCCGCCGCCGCGCTTCGCGCGCGACTACCTCGCCCGGGGGCTCGGGGCACGGTGGGTGGTGGTGGGGTACGACTACAGCTTCGGCCGCGGCCGGGAGGGAACCATCGACTCCCTGCGCGAGCTCGGCCTGGAGCTCGGCTTCGAGCTGGAGGTAGTCCCGCCGGTGGAGGTGGAGGGCGAGATCGTCTCCTCCACCCGGGTACGCCAGCTCATCACCGCCGGCGACCTGCGCACCGCGAACCGCTGCCTCGGCCGCCCCTACTCCATCGCCGGCGAGGTGATCCACGGCGAGCACCGCGGCCGCACCCTTGGCTTCCCCACCGCCAACATCCGCTCCACCGACGAGCTCTTGCCGGCGCGCGGCGTCTACGCGATTCGCGTCGCGTGGCACGGCCGCTTCTTCGACGGCGTCCTCAACCTCGGCGTCAACCCCACCTTTGACCAGCGCGAGGTGACCATCGAGCCGCACCTCTTCGACTTCCACGAAGACCTGTACGGCCAGACGATCGAGGTCTACTTCATCAAGCGGCTGCGCGACGAGATGCGCTTTCCCTCCGCCGCCGCCCTGGTGGCGCAGATCGAGCTCGACGTGGCCGCGGCGCGGGCGCTGCTCGCCGCCTGCCCCAATCCCCTCACCGTCTTGTAACGGGACCACGCCAACCGCCGCGGTGGTAGCGGTACGTTGCCCTGCCGCTAAAGATCCATGGATCGCCTCGCCCCCATCCTCACGGCCCACCAGCCGCTCCTCGTCGCCCTGTCGGGCGGTGTCGACTCCAGCGTCTTACTGGCGGTCGCGGCGGAGCTCCTCGGCACGGACGCGGTGGCGGCGGCGCTCATCGTCTCCGAGGGGGTGACCGGCGACGAGCAGGTGCGCGCCCGGCGGGTCGCAGGCCAGATCGGGGTGCGCCTGTACGTCGCGGTGGAGCCGCTGTTGGACGACCCCGACTACGTGGCCAACCAGGCGGACCGCTGCTACCACTGCCGGCGTCACATGTACCGCAACCTGCGCGACATCGCCGTCGCCAACGCCATCCCGTGGATCGCCGACGGCACCCAGGCGGACGATGCACCCAGCGAACGGCCCGGCTTCGTCGCCCGCGAGGAGGCGGGGGTGATCGCGCCGTTGTGGGCTGCGGGCTGGGGCAAGGAGCGGATCCGCGCCGAGGCCGCGGCGCGCGGTCTGATCACCGCCGATGTCCCCGCCAACGCCTGCCTCGCCTCGCGCCTGCCCACCGGCACGCCGGTCACCCTCGAGCGGCTGGCGGAGGTGGCGCGCGCCGAGGCCGCCCTGCACGCTGCCGGCCTGCGCCAGGTACGGGTCCGCCACCACGGTCACCACGCCCGCGTCGAGCTTGGTCCCGCCGACCTCGCCACCCTCCCCGGCGGCCACCTCCCCGCCGCCTTGGAGGCGAGGGTGCGCGCCGTCGGCTTCACCCAGATCACGGTGGCGCCCTACCACCAGGGCCACACCGAGGGGTGAGGGGCGATGGCCATCCGCCTCCTCATCCTGCTTTTGCTCCTCTGGCTCGCCCGCCAGCTCTGGCGCCTCCTCACCCGCCCCGCCCCGCTGCCACCGCGTGCGGCCACCATGGTGGCGTGCGCCACCTGCTCCACCTACATCGACCAAGAGCGCGCCGCCTCCGCCCTCTTCGACGGCCAGCGCCGCTACTTCTGCGACACCGCCTGCATGGCGCGCTACGCCCAGGGCGAGCGGCTTGACCGGCCGCGGGGGCGGTAGGGATCGCCCTGCACGGCGGCGCAAGAGGGGCCCGCTCCAAGCCACCCACGGCGCACCGCCGGTGGGGCCGCGTTCTTGCACCACCCGCGCCGAACCGCCCTTCGCCTCTTGGCACGCGGTGGCGAGCACCCCGCCGGCGCGGAGCCCGGCGGGGCGTGGCGCAGGCAGGGATTCCATGGCCCAGCGAACCGCCCCCTGGGCTTGCGCCGCGGGGGCGTGCCGTGCCACTCAGGGGGGTGGCTGAAGCGCGCGCGATCGACGATCTCTTGCCCCCCTTTCTGGTGGAGTACCTCCACCACCTGACCGTGGAGCGGGGGCTGGCGGCGCACACCGTCGCCGCCTACCGGCGCGACCTCACCGCCTGGACCGCCTACATCGGAGGCCACGGCGGCCGGGTGGAGGAGGCGGGGGTGGAGCCCCTTCGCGCCCACCTCGACCGGCTCGCCGCACGCGGCCTCACCGCCCGCTCCCTGCGCCGCCACCTCTCCGCCCTGCGCGGCCTCTACCGCTACCTCCTGCGCGAGGAGATCGCGACCGTGGATCCCACCGAGCGGATCGAGCCGCCGCGCCTCGGCCGCCCGCTGCCGTCCGTCCTCACCCTCGACGAGGTCGAGCACCTCCTTACCCAGCCGCGGACCGATCGCCCGTCCGGCATCCGCGACCGGGCCATGCTCGAAACCCTGTACGGCTCGGGGCTGCGGGTGAGCGAGTTGGTGGGACTCGACGAGGCGGGGGTGAGCTGGGAAGGCGGCTTCCTCCAGGTGGTGGGCAAGGGGTCGAAGGGCCGCATCGTCCCGTGCTCCGAGCCGGCGCTGGCGTGGCTCGACCGGTACCTGCGCGAGGCGCGGCCGCTGCTGCTCCACGGCCGCGCCACCCGGCCGTTCTTCGTCACCGCCCGTGGCCACGGCCTGAGCCGCCAGTGGATCGGCAAGCTCGTTGACCGCTACGCCCGCGCCGCGGGGATTCGCCAGCGCGTCACCCCCCACACCCTCCGCCACACCTTCGCCACCCACCTCCTCGACGGCGGCGCCGACCTCCGCTTCATTCAAGAGATGCTCGGCCACGCCGACATCAGCACCACCCAGATCTACACCCACCTCTCCCGCGACTCCCTCCGCACCCTCGTCGAACGGTTTCACCCGCGCGGCAGGTAGGAGGGGGCACCGCACCCGACCCGCACCCGCGGGCGGCGGTCGCTGCGGCTTTGGGATCAGACCCCCAACCGTGCGGCGCCCGAGCGGGGCTCGCGGAAGAAAACGGGACGCTGGGTCGCCGCGGGTGGGGCGGAGCGCCTCCCGGCCTTGTGGCCACCACCTTGCTCGCCGGCCGCGCCTATTGCGCATGGCTCCCGGCCGCCCACGGGACCGCACCGCGGGTTGAACCGCCACCGTGGCAAGGCGAAGGACGAAGGGTTCCCCCTACCGCAGAGGCTCCACCGTCCGGATACTGCCGCGCTTTGCGCACGGCCACGCGGGCACGAGCCGCGGGCCTACATGGGCACGAACTAAGGGGAACCGATGGGTACACGGGCGACGGGTTTTGATCGGGAGGAGCGGCGCGCGGCGATCTCGTTGGCGGCGATCTTTGGCCTGCGGATGCTGGGGCTGTTTCTCATCCTGCCGGTGTTCACGGTCTACGCCCTGACCTTGCAGGGGGCGACCCACGCCTCCGCCGGGCTGGCCCTAGGCGCCTACGGGATCAGCCAGACACTGTTGCAGGTCCCCTTCGGGATGCTGTCGGATCGCTTCGGCCGGAAGCCGGTGATCGCCGCGGGGATGGTGATCTTCGCGGCGGGCTCGGTGGTCGCCGCCTCGGCCCACTCGATCGGCTGGATGATCGTCGGCCGCTTGTTGCAGGGGGCGGGGGCGGTGGCCAGCGTGGTGATTGCGATGGTGGCGGATCTGACCCGCGACGAGCACCGCACCCGCGCCATGGGGATGATCGGCGGCACCATCGGGATGACCTTCGCCTTCTCGGTGATGGCCTCCCCGGCGCTTGCCGGCTGGCTCGGGGTGGACGGGATCTTCTGGCTGATCGGTGGCCTGTCGCTGGCCTCCGTCGCCTTCCTCTACCTGGTCGTTCCCACCCCGCGGCGGGTGGTCCACCACCGCGACGCCGAGCTCACCCCCGCCGATGTGCGCCGGGTCCTCGCCACCCCCGAGCTGCTGCGCCTCGACTTCGGGATCTTCGCCCTCCACCTGACCCTCACCGCCCTCTTCTTCGCCGTGCCGCTCCTGCTCGAGCCGTTTGTTCCCCAGGCCGGCCAGTGGAAGGTGTACGGGCCGGTGATCCTCGGCGCCCTGCTCCTCATGGTGCCGGCGATCATCGTCGGCGAGGTGCGGCACAAGCTGCGCGAGTTCTTCCTCGCCGCCATCGGCTTGGTGGGGGTGGCGGGGGTGGTGATCTATCTCGGCCGCGGCTCGCTCGCGGGGATCGCCAGCGGCCTGCTCCTCTTCTTTGTCGGCTTCAATATCTTGGAGGCCTCCTTGCCGTCGCTGGTCTCGAAGGCGGCGCCGGCGGGGCTGCGCGGCACCGGCATCGGGATCTACAACATGGCGGAGTTCGCCGGCGCCGGCCTCGGCGGCGCGATGGGCGGGGCGCTCTACGCCCACGGCACCTCCACCCTCTTCGTCGCCCTGCTGGCGGTGGCGGTGGGGTGGCTCCTCATCGCCCTTACCATGGCGCCCATCCGCTACCTCACCTCGGTAATGGTGGAGGTGGGGGGGGTGACCGACCTGGCGGCGGTAGCGACCGCCGAGGTGGCGCTCGCCGCGGTGCGCGGGGTGCGCGAGGTGATCCTCTACCCGGGCGAGACCACCTGTTTTTTGAAGTGCGACGCCAAGGGGTACGACCTGGCGGAGATCAAGCACGCCCTGGTCGCCGCCGGCTTCACGACCGAGTAGCGTGGCCCTGCCACCCGCCAAAACGGCGAGGAAGCGGTCGGCCTTTGGCGATCGCGACGGCGAGAAGCGGGCGCGAGTCCCGAGTGCGAACCGCCGGTAGCGCGACGGGGGCGCACACCACGAAGGAGCCACCACCCTCCGGGCCGCGTGGCCCGCGGCTTTGCAATCGATCGACCCAGGCCGCCAGACTCCCCCCCGCCCCACCGGCCGCGGAAGGGGGACCACCGAGGGTTGCTCCTCCCACTCCCAGGCTGATCGCTGACCACGGACCGCTGCATGGCCACCCCCGCCGCCAAGGTCTTCGCCACCCACAAGCAGGCCAACCGCCTCTACGAGATCCTCGAACGGATCGAGGTGGGGATCGAGCTCCTCGGCACCGAGGTGAAGTCGATCCGCGCCGGCCACGCGAGCCTGAACGAGGCGTACGCCCACCTGCAGGGCGGCGACCTCTACCTGGTGGGGTGCCACATCGCCCCGTGGGCGTACGGCGACCTCCAGCGCCAGGAGCCCGACCGGCCGCGCCGGCTGCTCTTGCACCGCCGGGAGATCGACCGGCTCGTCGGCAAGCTCGGCCGCCAGGGGCTCACCCTCGTCCCCACCCGCCTGTACGCCAAGGGGCCGTACATCAAGCTGGAGATCGCCCTGGCGCGCGGCAAGAAGGCCCACGACAAGCGCGAGGAGCTGAAGGCACGCGACGCCGAGCGGGAGATCGCCCAGGCGACCGGGCCCCACGGAAAGTAGCGGCGGCGAGACCGGGAAGAGGGGAGAGGAGGGCGCACCGCCGGGGATCGTCCCGCGAGCGGGGCGCGGCCCGGCGGCCGGTGCGGGGGCCGCATCGAGCCGGGAGGCGGCCTGGCGGCGGTGTTTCCGTGGGGAGGGGCGAGGCGCGGCGATGGCGGGCCCCATCGAGCCGGAAGGCGGCCTGGCGGCGGTGTTTCCGTGGGGCAGGGGCGAGGCGCGGCGATGGCGGGCCCCATCGAGCCGGGAGGCGGCCTGGCGGCGGTGTTTCCGTGGGGCAGGGGCGAGGCGCGGCGATGGCGGGCCCCATCGAGCCGGAAGGCGGCCTGGCGGCGGTGGCCCACGCGCCGCCCCCCTCCGCCTCCCCCGCCCCTCCCGATTGGGGGCGGGCGTTACGCCACCCGTGTGGCCGGCGGGCGGCGGGCGGGTCAACCCACGGACCGTCGGGCGGGGCGCGGTCGCGCCGGAGGGGGGGCAAAACCGCGCGGACGCGCCGGGGCCACCCTTCCGCCTGCCCGGGAGGTGCGGTTTACTGCGCGGCCGCGCGCCCTTTGCGAGATCGACCGCCCATGACCGCCACTGCCCCGATCGGCATCTTCGACTCCGGCGTCGGCGGCCTCACGGTGCTGCGCGCGATCCGGGCCCGGCTGCCCGCCCTGCCCCTGGTCTACCTGGGCGACACGGCGCGCGTGCCGTACGGCAGCCGGTCGCCCGAGACCGTGCGTCGCTACGCGGTGGAGGGGGGACGGTTTCTCCTCGAACGGCAGGTGCAGATGGTGGTCGTGGCGTGCAACACGGTCTCCGCCGTCGCCCTCGACGCCCTGTGCGATGCCCTGCCGGTACCGGTGATCGGGGTGGTCGAGCCGGGGGCGGAGGCGGCGGTGGCGGCGACGCGCTCCGGCCGCATCGGGATCATCGGCACCGAGACGACCATCGCCTCGCGCGCCTACGAGGAGGCGATCCGCAACCGCCTGCCCACCGCCCGCACCCTCGCCCGGCCGTGTCCGCTCCTCGTCCCCCTCGCCGAGCAGGGGTGGACCGACAACGACGTGGCGCGCGCGGCGCTGGCCCACTACCTGGAAGACCTGCGCCGCGAGGAGATCGACACCCTGGTCCTCGGCTGCACCCACTACCCCCTGTTCAAGCCGCTCCTCGCCGACCTCCTCGGGCCGGGGGTGAGGTTGGTGGACTCCGCCGAGGCGACCGCCACGGTGGTGGCGACGCGGCTGGGCGCACCCACCGGCGAGCCCGTGGAGCCGACCTTCTACCTCACCGACCTCCCCCACACCTTCTCGGAGGTCGCCGCCCGCTTCCTCGGCGGCCCGGTCCGCCACGTCTTTCAGGTGCGCTACTGAGGGGAGGTAGGGAGTAGGGCAGGACCACCCCGCGGGCGGATGCGAGAAAGAGGGAAGCAACCCTCGAAACCCATGGCGGGCCGCGGCGCGTCGTAACACCGACAAAACACCGTCGAGGTGGGACTGGAAGCAACCCTCGAAACCCATGGCGGGCCGCGACGCGGCCAACCACCGCCATCCCCCATCCCCTGCGCGCACCGTGAGCCGCCCTAGGGACGAGGAGAGCGCGGGGGGCGATCGTGTTGACTACTCGGCGGGGGGCGGCGATCCCGGGGGCGGCGGGAGCGGCCCCGCCGCGGCAGGGGCCACCTGCTCGCCGAGGTAGCGGCGGGCCATTGCGTTGTTGGGGTCAATCTCGATCGCCGTGCGCCAGGCGCGCTGCGCCTCCTCCCGCGCCCCCATCTGGTCGAGGCAGTAGCCCAGGTAGGCGTAGGTGTCGTCGAGGAAAGGGGGTTGGAGGCGGACGACCCGGTCGAAGGTACGGATCGCCTCGGGGTAGCGCTCCTGTAAGAGATAGAGGGTGGCGAGGTTGAAGAGGTCGGCCGCCTCCTCCGGGGCGAGGCGGACCGCGTGCTCGAAGTAGGCGGTGGCGGCGAGTTCGTCACCGCGCCGGTGGGCGATCACCCCGAGCCAGCGGTAGATGCGCACCTCCGGGGCGTCGAGACGGGCGAGGCGCGTGAGGTCTTGCTCCACCCGCGCCGGCTCGCGCTCGCGCGCCTCACCGAGCCAATCGACGAGCATCGTCAGGTAGGTATTGCCCCGCTCGGGCAGGGCGATGGGCTCGGCGTGTTCCTCCGCCACCGGTGCGGCGAGCGTTGGCGCGGCCGCGCCCGGCTGGAGGGCAAAGGGTGGCGGCGCCACTTGTGCCACCACCGCGCGCTCAAAGGGGACGGGCCCCTCCATGGACTGGTAGACCACCACGGTGATCACCAGCAAGACGACGCCCAAGGCGACGGCCACAAACCAGTGGAACGGCGGCCGCTGCACTATCGGCCTCGCCACGCGGCTCGCGCGTCATCGGCCTCCTGGCAATGTGGGTGTCGCACCATGTCCATGGCCCGTCGAATCTCCTGCCGCCCGCGCAGACCCGAGGGGAGGATCGAGGTGGTCGGGGCGAGAGGATTTGAACCTCCGACTCCCTGCTCCCGAAGCAGGTGCGCTACCAGGCTGCGCTACGCCCCGCCCCTCGGGTCTGCACGGCCTACGGCCGCGCGCGAGCGGCGGTGTATAGCATAGGCACCCAGCGCAAGCAAAACGACGATCACTACGGAGAGAATGTTGAAATAGCGGTGGATGAAGTCGGCGATCGGCTTGCCATAGAAATAAAAGAGGAGCCCCTCGCCCACGAACCGGGCGCCACGGCTGAGGAAGGAGACGGCGATGAACTTCCACATCGTGGCGCGGAAGATCCCGGCGGCGATGGTGAAGACCTTGTACGGGATCGGGGTGAAGCCGGCGACCGCGATCGCCCACACCTCGTAGCGCAGGAAGGTCGCCTCCACCTTGGCGATCCGCTCGGTGGAGACCCACCGTTCCAGAAGGGGCCTCCCGCCCCACTGGCCGATCCAGTAGCCGACCACCGCCCCAGCCGCCGAGCCGACGGTAGCGATCACCCCGTACCGCACCCCCGCCTCCGGGGTGATCAGCCCCATGGCGATGAGCAGGACATCCACCGGGATGGGGAAGAAGGAGGACTCGGCCACCGCGAGCCAAAACAGCGCCCAGGTTGCCCCGGGCGTCGCGGCCCACTGGACTATCCATTGGGTGAGATCCGAAAACATGGGAAACCCTAGACGCGCCGGGATGGGGAGAGGTCGGTCCTGCGGGCCGGCAATCATGCCGAGGGGCGAGACCCCTCACAATCTCGCCGGCCAGCGGCCGGCTCCCCCCCATCCCCCACTCCCGGCCCACGCGGCCGCGTCACTCCGTCCACCCGTGGCGACCAACGAGGCGCACAAAGCGGCACGGCAGGAGCGGCTGGCGCTCGAACCCGTCGCGGGTACGTTTCACCAGCATGAGCTCCTGCACGTCGCCGGAGCCAACCGGGATCACGAGCCGGCCGCCGGCGTCGAGCTGGGCGAGGAGCGGCGCCGGAACCTCCGGGGCGGCGGCGGCGACCACGATCACCTGGTACGGGGCGTGCTCCGCCCAACCAAAGGTGCCATCGGCGATGCGAAAGACCACGTTCGTGTAACCGAGTTCGTCGAGGCGGTGGTGCGCGGCAGTGGCCAGGGAGTGGATCCGCTCGATGGTGAAGACCTTCGCCGCGAGCTCGGCGAGGATGGCGGTCTGGTAACCGCTGCCGGTACCCAGCTCCAACACCCGGTCGGTGGCCTGTACGGCGACCGCCTCGGTCATCAGGCCGACGATGGAGGGCTGGGAGATGGTCTGGTCGCGCCCGATCGGCAGAGAGGTGTCGCGGTACGCCTGGACCGCCAGGGCCTCGGGGACGAAGCAGTGGCGTGGCACCCGCGCCAGGGCCGCCAGCACCCGCGGGTCGTGCACCCCCTGGCGCCGCACCCGCTCGACGAGCTCCTGCCGTGCCTGCGCAAAGGGCGCGGTGTCACGCGCCGCCATCACCCCCCCGCCCCGGCTGGCGGCGCCAAGCCGCACGACCGTGGGTGGCGGCGAGCAGGAGATCCCCGGTGCGCAATCCGGGTTCGCGGGCACACGACCATGGCGGAAGAAACGGTGGCGCGGTGCCAACTCGGATCTGGTCGGGGCGAGAGGATTTGAACCTCCGACCACCTGAACCCCATTCAGGTACGCTACCAGACTGCGCTACGCCCCGGTCCGAGCTAGGGGCGGAACGCTAGCCATCCGCCTCCAACATTGCAAGCAACCCGGTCACCTCGTCCCGTAGCTCGTGGAGGAGCTGCCAGTGGTCGACCTGGTGGGCCGCTTCATGGTTGAACCGGCGGCGGCGCAACTCCTTCCGCGCCCCCTCGATGGTGAACCGTTGGCGGTGGAGGAGGTCGCGAATCTCCAGAATGAGATCGATCTCCTTGCGCCGGTAGACGCGCTGGCCGTTGCCGTGTTTGCGCGGCGCCAGCTCGGAAAACTCGGTCTCCCAGTAACGCAGGACATGGGCGGGAAGATCGGTGAGCCGTGCCACCTCGCCGATCTTGAAGAAGAACTTGTCGGGGATCTCCAGCGGCGCCGGCGCACCACCCTTGGTCTCAGCCCGCCGCCGGTTTTCCTGGTCAGCCACCCCGCCCTACCTTCCGCCCGCGCCGCCTACTCGCCGCCAGGCGCGCCCACCGTGCCGCCCTGGACGGCATCCTTCAGGACCTGGCTCGGTTTGAAGTTCACCACCTGCCGCGGGGTGATGGTCACCTCTTCACCGCTCTTCGGGTTGCGCCCCTTGCGGGCCTCTTTGTGGCGCACCACGAAGTTGCCGAAGCCAACGATCTTCACCGTCTGGCCGTCAATGAGAGCCGACCGGATCGACTCCAGCACCGTCTCCACCGCGAACGCCGCCTCTTTCTTGGAGAAGCCGATCCGCTCGTAGACCTGCTCTACCAGATCCGCCTTGGTCATCGCCGTCCCCCCATCTCGACCTCCATTGGCCAACGAGTCTAGCGACCGCCGTGGAAGCGGGTCAAACGACCCCCTACCTGGGTCAACCGAAAGGCCGCGACCGTGGCCACGCTTCCGGATGTTGCCCCCCCCCCCGCACGCGGGGGGGTGCGCTTTGGGGTCAGTCCTGCAAACACGCAACTTGTTGGCCCCCCGCGCGCGCGGGGGGGTGCGAGTTCGTGGATGTGCGCACCGCGCC
>MNYW01000047.1 GCA_001873295.1 Nitrospirae bacterium CG2_30_70_394
TGACCCCACTCCAGGGTTGATGCGATTATCGTGCAAGTGTGCGACACCGGCACGGAGAGGGCGGGCGATGGTGTGCTCTGGGCCTACACCGCCGGCAATGACCGGGCGATCGTCTCCAGGGAGGGTGACTTCCGGCCTACGAGCTTTCTCCGTGGCGTCTTCCCGAAGGTGATCTGACGCCGGTGTGGCAACGGTCCCACGACCCTCGCCGCGAGCGACCCCGCGCCATAACCACGGCGAGATCGTGGCCTTGCTGGAAGGAAAGACGGGGGCCCTCCTCGCCCCCAGATAGGCAGCTCGGTTTCCGCTCTACCGCGGCCGTAGTAGATTGGCGCCGCGGAGGTGACGGGTATGAGTGAGAAACTGAAAGAGGAGGCCCTCTCCACCCTCGAGGCGCACATCCACAAGCTGCGCCTGCTCCACGAGGAAGAGGGGCTCGACCTCACCGCCGAGCTCAAGGAGCTGGAGGAGAAGTACACCCACCTGCGGCGCGCCGCCGACCAGCAGCTCTCCCCGTGGGACACGGCACGCTTCGCCCGCCACCCAAAGCGCCCCTTCACCCTCGACTACATCGCACGGCTCACCGACGACTTTCAGGAGCTCGCCGGCGATCGCTGTTTCGGCGATGACCCCGCCTTGGTGGGCGGCCTCGGCCGCATCGGCGAACGCGGCCTGGTCCTCATGGGCCACCAGAAGGGGCGAACCACCAAGGAGAACATCCGCCGCAACTTCGGCATGCCCAAGCCCGAGGGGTACCGCAAGGCAATCCGCCTGATGGAGATGGCGACGAAGTTCCACCTGCCCCTGGTCACCTTCGTCGACACGCCCGGCGCCTTTCCCGGGCTCGACGCGGAAGAGCGCGGTCAGGCGCAGGCGATCGCCGAGTGCCAGCGGGTGATGTCACGCCTCCCGGTGCCGGTGGTCACGGTGATCACCGGCGAGGGGGGCTCGGGCGGGGCGCTCGCGATCGCGGTGGCGAACCGGATCTACATGCTCCAGCACTCGATCTACTCGGTGATCTCCCCCGAGGGGTGCGCGGCGATCCTGTGGAAGGACGCCTCCAAGGCGGAGAAGGCGGCGGAGGCGCTCAAGCTCACCGCCAAGGACCTGCTCGGCTTCGGGCTGATCGACGGGATTATCGACGAGCCGGTGGGCGGCGCCCACACCCAGCCGGAGCTGACCACCGCGACGGTGGCCGCACAGGTCCGCGCAGCACTCGCCGAGCTGACCCCCTTGGACCGCGACGAGCTCATGGAGCAGCGCTACGCGAAGTTCCGCGCGATGGGGCAGCTCGGCTAGCCACCGGACGGCGCCTAGCGGCCGCAAACGATCCACCGGCGGCTCACCCCCAGCGCTGCCTCGCCCCGGCCGCCGAGGTTACGGTTGGAAGATGGTTTGTAGACAGCGCCGCAAGTGAACGCGAAGGGGCGCGAATCGAGGCGGTGAAGCGCCCACCCCTTTCGAGGATTGGGGTCACAGAGGATTGGGGTCAGGCTTCGTTTCTTTCATTGTTTACCGCAGGGGGTGAAGGTTGCCGCGATGGGAATGAAATAATGAAAGCCTGACCCCAACCCGCGCACCCCCGGCGACGGCTCCGTCACCAATCCGATCCTGGCGGCGCGGCGGCTCCGCCCCGAGGCGGTGAAGCGCCCACCCCTTTCTACTCCCTGCTGCGTCGCGTCGTATTCCTACAGGCGCGCGGCGCGCGGTGTTAGCCGATTGCCTCGGCAAGATGGCCGGCGATCTGCTCGGCGAGCCGGATGACGGTGACCTCGCTCTCGCCCTCGACCATCACCCGTACCTTCGGCTCGGTCCCCGAGTAGCGCACCAAGACGCGGCCGCGCTCGCCAAGGGTGGCCTCGGCGTCGCGGATCGCCGCACCGACGCCATCGAGACCGGCGATGGGCGGCTTGGACTTCACCACCACGTTGCGGATCACCTGGGGGTAATCGGTCATCACCGCGGCAAGCTCAGAGAGCGGCCGCCCTTGGCGGCGGCAGATGTCGATGATCCGCAGGCCGGTGAGGACCCCGTCGCCGGTGGTGTTCCAGTCGCGGAAGATGACGTGGCCCGACTGCTCGCCGCCGAGGTTGAGGTTGCCCTTCACCATCTCCTCGACCACGTAGCGGTCGCCCACCTGGGTGCGCAACAGACGAATGCCGTGCTCCTTGAGGCACACCTCAAGCCCCAGGTTGGACATCACCGTCGCCACCACCGTTTTGTCGCGCAGGGTCTGGTCACGCTGCATGGCGAGCGCCGCGATGGCGAGGCAGTGGTCGCCATCCACCAGCGCACCCCGCTCGTCGGCCATGATCACCCGGTCACCGTCGCCGTCGAAGGCGACGCCGAAGTCGGCGCGGTACGCCTTCACCGCCTCGCGCATCCCCTCGGGATGGGTGGAGCCGCAGCCGTCGTTGATGTTGGTGCCGTCGGGGGTGTTGTTGATGACGATGGTCTCGGCGCCGAGCTCGGAGAAGACCAGAGGCGCCACCCGGTAGGTGGCACCGTGGCCGCAGTCGATCACCATCCGCACCCCCTCCAGGTCGCGGTCGCCGGAGAAGGCGGTCTTCAGGTAGGAGACGTACCGCCCCACCGCGTCCTCCTGGCGGAAGGCGGAGCCCACCTCCTCCGCGGTCGGCCGCACGTCGTCGATCTTGCCGGTGAGGACGAGCTCCTCGATCTCCCGCTCCAAGGCGTCGGGCAGCTTGTAGCCGTCGGGGCCGAAGAACTTGATGCCGTTGTCCATGTACGGGTTGTGGGAGGCGGAAATGACGATCCCCGCGTCCGCCCGCTGCCCCTTGGTGATGAAGGCGATGCCCGGGGTGGGCAGCGGCCCGACGAAGGTCACGTCCACCCCCATGGAGCAGATCCCCGAGGCGAGGGCGAACTCGAGGAGGTAGCCGGAGAGCCGCGTGTCCTTGCCGATGACGATCCGGTGGCGGCGGTCGCCGCCTTGCTTGAAGACGTGGGCGGCGGCGCGCCCCAGCCGCATCGCGGTCTCGCCGTCGATGGGGTAGACGTTCGCCACCCCGCGCACGCCGTCCGTTCCGAAGATTTTGCGTTCCATCACCACCCTCCGATTGCTGCCTACTCCGTCTCGACCCGCAGGGTGACCGCCACCTCCGCGGGGGTGACCTCCAGCCCCGCAGCCGGGGCGACGACACGGACGGTGAGCGACTGGGTCGCGCGCGCCCGTACCAGGGATATCGGCGCGGTGGCGAGCTCCGTGATCGCCTCCACCCCACGCCGCGGTCCCACCACCTCCACCTGACCGGGGACCACCACCACCTCGGTGAGGCGCAGCCCCGCGGGCAGCGCCCCCTCGAGGGTCGGATGGACCGGCAGGCGGCGATGGACCAACCACGGCGCCAGGGTGACCGAGACCTCCACCCGCGCCGGGGTCACCTTGGCAACCCCGGTAGGAAGCAGCAGGTCCACCCCCGCGAGGGGAGATCTCCCCTGCTTGGCGGGCAGGTGGAGCGGCTTGGTGACCACCTCTTTGAGGTCGCGGAGAAGGTGCGCCGGGCCGCTCACCTCCACCTCCGCCGGCCGCACCTCGACCCGCTCCACCTGCAAGTCGGCGGGCGGGTCGTTCTTGAAGGTGGGGCGCACCGCCAAGGTGCGGTGGGCAATCCGCTCCTCCAGACCGACGATCACCGTGACCGTCGAGCCGCCATCCATCCGCTCCACCGCCGCGGGCAGGCGAAGCCCGGGGTGGGCGACAGTCAGCAGCCGCGCGCCACCGATCTCCACGGTCTCGGTATCGACCTG
Source organism: Nitrospirae bacterium CG2_30_70_394 (assembly GCA_001873295.1). Taxonomy (GTDB): domain Bacteria; phylum CG2-30-53-67; class CG2-30-53-67; order CG2-30-70-394; family CG2-30-70-394; genus CG2-30-70-394. Next base: position 3,772 of record MNYW01000047.1, read on the forward strand.
CTTCACCCCCTGTAGGCGACGGTACGGGCCGCGGAGGCGGACCCGGTCGGGGATCACCTGCACGGTCCCGCGCTGGAAGTCGCGATCCACCTCGCCGTGGAGGAGCGGTTGAATCGTGACCTCCCGCTCCTCCTGCCGCTCGCTGATCTCGACCTGCACCGCGACGCGATCGGTCTCGGGGAAGCTCACCTGCTCGGCCGGGGGCGAGAGGGTCACCTGCCGGCTCAAGGGGGAGTGGCGGTCGGTGACATCCACCGCCCCCGCGCTCACCTGGGTCAGCCCCTCCACCAGCCGCTGCGGCCCGCGCACTACCACCGCCTCCGGGGTCACCTTCACCTCGGTCACCTCATAGCCGTCGCGCACCGTGCCGGTCACCGCCGCCACCACCGGCAGGGCGCGGGTCACGATGTGCGGCACCACCACCACCTGGGCCAGGAGCGGCCGCGCTGGCCACGACACGAGGTGGCGCTGGAACTCCACCCGCACCGGCACGGTGGCGTCGCCGGTGAGACCGGTGACGTCGATTGGGGTGGTGGGGATCTCGGTGATCTGGGTGAGCAGAGTCTCCGGGCCGGTGAGGGAGATCGACGGCGGGTCGAGCTGCACGCCGCGCACCTCGTAGCCTCCGTCCGGTTCGCCGCGGACCACCGCCTTCAAGGGGATCCTCTTCTCCACCACCGAGTCGAGGTGGACGCGCACGGTGGCCGGCCGGATGCGGGTGATGTTCACCCCCTTCGGGGCCTTGATCGCCTCTCTGGGGATCGCCACGTCCACCTCCCCCTTGCCGTACGGGACGAGGTCGAGGGTGGCGGTGAAGGTGTTGTCGGAGAGGTTGTTCAAGATGCCGCGCGGCCCCGAGACCTGCACCTCCACCACGTAGTCCTCCTCGTTGAGCAGGACCAGGCCATCGGCGAGGCGACTGATCTGCACCGGCACCGTGTAGCTGCGCTCCGAGTGTTCCTCCCCCATCACGAACAGCCACACCAGGGAGGCGAGGAGGAGGGAGAAGAGCTTGAGGGGGAGGTTGTCGAACAAGGCAGGCAATCAGGCGGAGGCGCGGCGCCACGGCCAGCGCCGGCGGGAGGTCAGGGGGGCGGGGAGAAGGAGCTCGGAGAGGCGGCGGTGGAGGCGGGCCGGGTCGAGGTGGCGGAGGATCCGCCCCTCCACCGCCAGACCAATGGTCCCTGACTCCTCGGAGACGACGATCACCACCGCGTCCGACTCGGCGGTGAGGCCGATCGCCGCCCGGTGGCGGGTGCCCAGCTCCTGGGCGATGCCCGAGGAGAGGCTAATGGGAAGGAAGCAACCGGCGGCGACCACCTCGCCATCGCGGATCACCACCGCGCCGTCGTGGATCGGCGACCCGTGGACGAAGATCGACTTCAACAGCTCCTTCGAGAGGATCGCGTGGAGGGTCGTCCCCACCTGGATGAGGTCGCCGATCGGGGTGGAGCGCTCAATCACCATCAACGCCCCGATGCGCTGCTCTGCCATGTTCGCCGCCGCGGTCACCAAGTCGTCGATCACCGCCTCCCACCGGCTGTCGCGGCCGCCGTGTCGCAAGGGGCGCTGCCCCATGTCCGCGAGGGCACGGCGGATCTCTGGCTGAAAGACGATGACCACGGCGAGCAGCAGGTAGGACCAGACGTGCGACAACAGCCAGTTGATCGCGTAGAGCTGGCCCCGGGCGGAGAGGTAGGCGACCCCGGCGATCACCACCACCCCGTACAACATGGAGAGGGCGCGCGTCCCCTTCACCAACAACAGGAGGCGGTAGATGACAAAGGCGACGATGCCGATGTCGATCAGATCCTGGGGGAGACGCACGCCGCGGACGACGTACAGAAGCTGATGAAGGGGTTCCACGGTAGGCCAGAAAGGCAACGTCAAACGGGTGTCGACACCACCACCTAAGTGATCGAAAGCGCCTACCGGCAACCCCTAGAATGAACGGTCAACTCGTAAGCATTTCAGTTATTTTCAACACTTGCGCCGTCGCGTCAACATCGTGGACACGCACCACCTCCACCCCCGCCAGGGCGCACCACATGGCCACCGCCAACGACCCCTCCAGGCGCGCCGAAACCTCCCGCGCCACCCCCGCCGCGCCGGTGGCAAGGCCAATGAACGACTTGCGCGACGCCCCCACCAGGCGCCCCCACCCCAGCCCCTCAAAGGCGTCGAGGTGGCGCAGGATCTCCCAGTTGTGTTCGGCGGTCTTGCCGAAGCCGAGCCCCGGGTCGACCAAAAGCCGATCACGGGAGATCCCCGCTGCCGCCGCCCGCGCCACCGCCGCGGCCAGGGCGGCGCACACCTCCGCGACCACGTCGCGGTACACCGCCTGGGCCTGCATCACCAAGGGCGGCGCCGGGCAGTGCATGACCACCAAGGCGGCATCGGCCGCCGCCACCACCGCCGCCAGGCGCGGATCGAAGGTGAGTCCGGAGATGTCGTTGACCATCGTCGCGCCCGCGGCGAGACACGCCTCGGCGACCGCGGCGCTGGTGGTGTCGATGGAGAGCGGCACCGCCACCGCGCCGGCGAGACCGCGCACCACCGGCAACAGGCGGCGGAGCTGCTCCGCGGCTGGAACCGGCGCGGCGCCCGGGCGAGTCGACTCGGCGCCGAGGTCGAGGATCGCCGCCCCCTCCGCCGCCAACCGCACCCCGTGCGCGATCGCCGCCGCCGGCTCGAGGAAGCGGCCGCCGTCAGAGAACGAGTCAGGGGTGACATTCACCACCCCCATGAGCAACGGCATGGCGCCGAGCGCAAGGCGGAAGGGGCCGGCGTGGAGGATACGCACGCCGCGCGGCGCACCCGGGGCGAAGGGATCGTTGGCCTGCATGGCTCACCCAAGGTCGTGACGCGGCCGGCTCACGCTCACCTGCGACCCCGATGGAAGCGGGAGCTGACCGCCGCCACACCCCTCCCGCCACTTCCACGGCGCGCGGAGAGAAGAGGGGCGTCTTCGATCCCGCCCTCGGCGACGGTGGCCATCGCCGCGGCCGTGACGTGCGACGGCAAGCCGCGCGCCTTTCCGGGTCGGGGATGGCCGCATGGGGAGGCTCACCGACCGGCTCCCTCCCACCCGCCGCGCAGCCACGACTCCCCCCTCACACCACCAGGGGCGCCAACTCCTCGCCACGCAAAACGGCGCTGATCTCGTCGCGCTCCAGGGTCTCGCGCTCCAGGAGGGTGTCGGCGAGCCGCTTGAGGGAGTCGAAGTTTTCCTTCAGCAGGGCGCGCGCCCGCTCGTACCCCTCCATGACGATCCGCCGCACCTCCTCGTCGATGAACTGCGCCGTCTCCTCCGAGTAGTCGCGGTGCTGAGAGATCTCGCGGCCGAGGAAGATCTGCTCCTCGTTCTTGCCGAACGACAGGGGGCCGAGGCGCTCGCTCATCCCCCACTCGCACACCATCTTGCGCGCGAGCTGGGTGGCGCGTTCGATGTCGTTGCTCGCGCCGGTGGTCACGTGGCCGAACTGCAGCTCCTCCGCGGAGCGGCCGCCCATGAGGATGGCGATGGAGGCGTGGAGCTCCTTCGCGTCCTTGGTGTAGCGGTCCTCCTCGGGGAGCTGGAGGGTGACGCCCAGGGCCCGGCCGCGCGGGATGATGCTCACCTTGTGGACCGGATCGGTGCCCGGGATCAGGCGCGCCACCAGGACGTGGCCCGACTCGTGGTAGGCGGTGTTCACCCGCTCGTCGTCGGACATGACCGCCGACTTGCGCTCCACCCCCATGGTCACCTTGTCCTTCGCCTCCTCCACGTCCCGCCGGGAGATCGCCTTCTCGTTGCGCCGCGCCGCCAGCAGGGCCGCCTCGTTGAGGAGGTTGGCGAGGTCGGCACCGGAGAAGCCGGGGGTGCCGCGGGCAATCTCGTTGAGGTCAACGTCGGCAGCGAGCGGCTTCTCGCGGCCGTGGATCTCGAGGATCTTCAGCCGCCCCTTGATGTCGGGGGTGGGGACCACCACCTGGCGGTCGAAGCGGCCCGGGCGCAGGAGGGCCGGGTCGAGGACGTCGGGCCGGTTGGTGGCGGCGATCAGGATCACCCCCTCCTCCGTCTCGAAACCGTCCATTTCCACCAGGAGCTGATTGAGGGTCTGCTCGCGCTCGTCATGGCCGCCGCCCAGGCCGGCGCCACGGTGGCGGCCCACCGCGTCGATCTCATCGATGAAGATGATGCACGGGGCGTGCTTCTTCCCCTGCTCGAAGAGGTCGCGCACCCGCGACGCGCCGACGCCCACGAACATCTCCACGAACTCCGACCCGGAGATGGCAAAGAAGGGCACCCCGGCCTCGCCGGCGATCGCCTTGGCGAGCAGGGTCTTGCCGGTCCCCGGCGCCCCCATCAGCAACACCCCGCGCGGGATGCGCCCGCCGAGCTCCTGGAACTTTTTCGGGTCCTTGAGGAACTCGACGATCTCGGTGAGCTCGGCCTTCGCCTCGGGGATCCCGGCCACGTCATCGAAGGTGACCTTCTGGCTCTGGCCGGTCTGCAGCTTGGCGCGGCTCTTGCCAAAGGAGAGGGCGCGGTTGCCGCCCCCCTGCATCTGGCGCATGAAGAAGATCCACACCCCGAAGAGGAGGATGAAGGGGGCCCACGACAACAGCACCTGGAGGTAGAGGGGGGTCTGCTTAGGCGGCCGGGCGGAGATCGCCACCCCCTCCTTTTTCAGGTCCTGCACCAGGTCCGGGTAGTCGGCGGCGTAGGTGTGGAAGGCGGTTCCATCCTTCAGCCGGCCGGCGATGTCGCGCTCCTGAATCACCACCTCGCCGACGTCGCCATCGTCCACGTGGACGAGGAACTCGCTAAACGCCATCTCGCCGCTCGGCGCCTGCGGCCCCTGAAAGAGGTTGAAGAGCAGGACCATGATCACCCCGATCACGAGCCAGAGAGAGAGATTTTTATAGAAGGTGTTCACGCGTCGAAGACCTCGTTGCGCAGCGGCCGATGCACCCGCGGCGGACCGCGGAGCGCCGACTCCCATGCCGCAAGTTCGGTACGCCCACGCCGTTTGTCCACCGGCCACCGGGATGCTCGACGCTACCATGGGGTCGGAGAGCGGACAACGCGGCGCGCACGGCGCGCTCCCCGCGGTCGCGCCTACCACGCACCCATGCGAGACCACCGCCACAGTGGCTGGCGGGTGTGGCGGCGACCCCTCCGCCACCGGCGCCCGCGATCCCGGAGCGGGGAGGCGGGTCGCACGCCGCGCCGTGGCCGCGGCGCGCCGGGGCGGTTACCAGCGCGGCCCTTACCCCGTGGCTTGGCGAAGCTGGCCGCAAGCGGCGCGGATGTCCTGCCCGCGTGGCTTGCGGACAAAGACCGAGTACCCCTGCGCCAGCAAGATCTGGCGGAAGGACTCCACCGCCTCGGCCGCGGGCGGGGCGTACGGCGCGCTGGCCACCGCGTTGTACGGGATCAGGTTGATCTTGCACCGCACCCGGCGCAGGAGGGTTGCCAGGCGGTGGGCGTCGGCCACCGTGTCGTTCACCCCGCCGAGGAGGACGTACTCCACGAACCCCATGTCGCGCCGCTCGCGCGAGTACGCCTCCAGGGCGCTAATCAGGTCGCGGATCGGGTAGCGGCGGTTCACCGGCATCAGCGCGTCGCGCACCGCGTCGGTGGTGGCGTTGAGCGACACGGCAAGGGCGAAGCGCACCCCCTTCGCCGCGATCAGGTCGTGGATCCGCGGCACCAGACCGGAGGTGGAGACGGTCACCCGCCGAGCGGAGAGGCCGATGGCGCGATCGTCGGTGAGGACCTGCACCGCGCGCACCACTTGCTCGAAGTTGTGCAGCGGCTCCCCCATCCCCATGAAGACCGCGTTGGTGACCCGCTCGCCGGTGAGCCGCTGGACCGCGAGGAGCTGGCCGACGATTTCGCCGGCGGTGAGGTGGCGCTCCAACCCTTGCTGGGCGGTGAGACAGAAGCCACACCCCATCGCACACCCCACCTGGGTAGAGAGACACAGGGTGCGCCGCTCCTCCTCGGGGATGAGGACCGTCTCCACGGTGCGGTGGTCGGCGAGGGCGAAGAGGAACTTGCGGGTACCGTCGCTGGAGCGCTCCTCGCGGCGCACCGTCAGGGCGGAGATGGTGGCGACCTCCGCCAGGCGCGCGCGGTCCACGCCGTTGATGTTGGTCATCGTCGCGAAGTCGCTGGCCCCGTGGCGGTAGAGCCACTCGCCGAGCTGCTGGCCGCGAAACGGGCGCATGCCGTGGGCCACCGCGAAGGCGGTGAGCTCGTCGCGGGTGAGCCCGAGCAACTCGGTGCGCGCCGCCGCGGGTGGTACACCGCCGTCGATCTCGGAGATTGCCAGGTTCATCGCTTCACCCGCCGCCGCCGGCGGCCAGCGGTGTGTAGCGCACCCAGACCCTCTCCGCACCCGGCCCCGGCGCCCACCCCTCCGCCAGCCGCCACGTGCCCACCGCGACGACCTCGCCGCCGGCCACCAGCAGCGGCGTGCGCCCCCGCTCGCCAGCCGGGACCTTGGCGTCGATGAACAGGGCCGCGAGCCGCTTGCTCCGCCCGCCCATGCCGGCGGGGCGGAACCGGTCCCCTGGGCGCGGCGACCGCACCACGAGCTGCTGATCCAGCAGCCGCCCAGCCGCGGCCAGGGCGCGGTGGCCGGAGGGCTCGCGAATGGGCTCCAGAGCCGCAGATGGCGTGGCGCGAGTCGCCGACCACCCGGCGCCCCTGTTCGGCCCCTCGCGGGTGAGCTCCAGCGCGAGGCCGAGGGCGGCGATCTCCGCCCGCCCCGCCACCACCGCCACCTCGAACTCCCCAACCGGAGGCGCGGGCCGGAGCCCACCCAGGTAGAGGCGGTCGTACTGCCGCCGCGCCACCCGCCCCCCCGGCAGGCGGACCTCGCCCGCACCCGCTTCGCCGTCGGCGAGGGCGCGTACCTGCTCGACGTGCACAAACCCCAGCTCTTTCACCAGGCCGATCCGGTGGCAGGCGGTGCGCACTAGCCGCCGGCGCAGGGCCAGCGGCAGGGCAACGAGCGTTGCCACCGCCACCTCCACCCCGCCGGCCACCGGCTCGATCGCCCCAAGGTGCGGGGCGAGCAACGCCTCCAGATACCGCTCCTCCTCGCCAAGAAGCTCGGCGGTGTGGCCGAGGACCCGCGCCAGCGCCGGGTTCACCGCCGCCAGCACCGGGACGATCTCGTGGCGAACCCGGTTGCGCAGGTAGTGGGGGTCGCGATTCGACGGGTCCTCGCACCAGGGTAGCCCCTGGGCGGCGAGCCAGGCGGTGAGCTCCGCGTGGCGAAACCGCAGCAGCGGCCGGACCACCCGGCCGCGGCGCGCCGCGATCCCCAGGGGGCGCGCCGACCCCTTCAACAGATTCATCACCACCGTCTCCGCCACGTCGTCGGCGGTATGGCCGGTGGCGATCCACCCCGCCCCCACCTCGCTGGCCACCCGCTCCAAGGTGGCATAGCGCTGCTCCCGCGCCACCGCCTGGAGCGAGCACCCAGGCCGGCGCAGGGTGGCCGGGTCGAGCCGTTCGAGACGAAACCGCAGGCCGAGGGAGGCGGCCACCTCTCCTACAAAGGCGGCCTCCGCCGCCGCGGCGCCGCGCAGGCCATGGTCGACGCAGCAGACCGTGAGGGTCAAAGGGAGCGGCCGGGCGAGGCGCGCAAGGAGGTGGAGCAGGGCAGTCGAGTCGCCGCCGCCCGAGCACGCCACCACCCCGGCCGAGCCCGCCGCCAACAGGCGCTCCCGCCGCAGGTGTGCCAGCACTCGCCCGTCCAGCCCCATGGGGGCAGGGTAGCGGCGAACCGGGGTGCGGTCAGCCGGCCGCTGGATTGGGTGGGCCGCGGCTACGAGAAGCGCAGCGCCATCGTGAGCGCGGTCGGTCAGCCGCCCGTCCGGCCTCGCCTCCCCAACCGCGCCAGGGGGGGCCGGACCGCGGGCCGGGGCAAGGAGGAGACAACGATCGGCACGGCCGGGGAAGAGAGGTCGAGAGCCTCTCTCCAAGTCGGCCGCCCCATGCGCCGGCGGCGCCTCCGCAACCGCCAGGGGGGCCACGCACTCCAGGCCGAAGGGCGCGGCACGATCGGCGCGATCGCTCCCACCGAGGGTGCGGCGGGCCACCGCGCCGGTCACGCCGGGTCGAGGACCGCCACCCCCGGAAGGGTCTTGCCCTCCAGGAGTTCCAACGAGGCACCGCCGCCGGTGGAGATGAAGGTCATCCGCTCCGCCTCCCCCACCCTTTTTACCGCGTCGGCGGTGTCGCCGCCGCCAATGATCGAGGTCGCCTTCCCCTCACCGAGGATGTGGGCGACGTGGGCGGTGCCGGAGCGAAACGGCTCCAGCTCGTACACCCCCATGGGGCCGTTCCACACCACCAGCTTGGCCCCGCGCAGGATCGGCTCCCAGGCGCGCACCGTGGCCGGACCGATGTCGAGCCCCTTTTGGTCGGCCGGGATGTCATCCACGCCGGTGATCCGAATCTCCGCGTCGTCTTGGATCTCCCGCGCCACCACGCAGTCCAGGGGCAGGTCGAAGCCGACTCCCTTCGCGCTTGCCTTCGCCATGATCGTGCGCGCGGTCTCTACCATCTCCCGCTCCACCAAAGAGCCGCCCACCTCCTTGCCCTGAGCGGCGAGGAAGGTGAAGGCCATGCCGCCGCCAATGAGGAAGCGATCGACCTGCTCCACCAGGTGGTCCAGCACCCCGATCTTCGAGGAGACCTTGGAGCCGCCGATGATCGCAACGAAGGGGTGGGCGGGGTCGGCGATCACCGTCGAGAGGTAGTCCACCTCGTCGCGCAGCAAAAAGCCGGCGACCCGCACCGGGCAGAGCTGTGCCATCCCCACCATCGAGGCGTGGGCGCGGTGGGCGGTGCCGAAGGCGTTGTTGCAGTACACCTCCACCCCGGTCGCGAGGGCGCGAGCGAACTCTGGGTCGTTCTTCTTCTCGCCGGCGTGGTAGCGGAGGTTCTCCAACAGCAGCGCCTCGCCGTTGTGGAGGGCGGCGGCGCGGTGCTGCACCTCGTCACCCATGCAGTCACCCGCGAGGGGGACGGGGCGGCCGAGGAGCTCGGTGAGGCGCGCGGCGACCGGCGCCAGGGAGAGCTCCGGCTCGTGGCCCTTGGGCGAACCGAGGTGGGAGGCGAGGAGCAGGCGTGCGCCGTGGTCGAGGGCGTACTGGATGGAGGGCAGGGCCTGGCGGATGCGCGCGTCGTCGGCGATCTGCCCGTCGTGGATCGGGACGTTGAAGTCGCAGCGCATGAAACAGCGTTTGCCGGTGAGCGCTACCTGATCGAGGGTCTTGCGGTCCATTCGCTCGCTCCGCGAGGGCTGCCGAGGGCAGCCAGGGGTTAGAGATTAGGGGTTAGGGGTGGTTGGCCGCGACGCGGCCCGATGCCGGATGATCGCTGGGTGAGCGGCTCGTCCCGGACCTGCCTGCCGGCAGGTCGCCAACCCCCCCGCAGGCCGCCAGCCCCTCGCCCCTCCTCCCTAGACCCTCACCCCTGGGGGCGCTCGCGCCCGCCTACACCGCCACCGTGGCGGCGACCTTGGCGGTCATCTCCAAGAGGCGCGACGAATAGCCCCACTCGTTGTCGTACCACGCGAGAATCTTCACCAGGTTGCCCCCGACCACCGAGGTGCAAGAGGCGTCGACCACCGACGAGCGCTGCTCGCCGTTGAAGTCGCAGGAGACGAGGGGCTCGTCGGTGACCCCGAGGATCCCGTCCATGGCGCCGGCGGCGGCGGCGCGCAGGGCACCGTTCACCTCGTCCACGGTCACGTTGCGCTCCACCTCACAGGTGAGGTCAACCAGCGAAACGTTGGGGGTCGGGACGCGGATCGACATGCCGTCGAGCTTGCCCTTCAGCTCCGGGATCACCAGGGCCACGGCGCGCGCCGCGCCGGTGGTGGTGGGGATCATGGAGAGGTTGGCGGCCCGCGCCCGGCGCAGGTCCTTGTGGGGAAAGTCGAGGATGCGCTGGTCGTTGGTGTACGAGTGGATGGTGGTCATCAGGCCGCGCTTGAAGCCAAAGCTGTCGCGAATCACCTTCGCCACGGGCGCCAGGCAGTTGGTGGTGCACGAGGCGTTGGAGACCACGTGGTGGGTCGCCGGGTCGTAGGTCTCGTCGTTCACCCCGATGACGAAGGTGGCGTCCGGGTCGGGCGACGGGGCGGAGATCACCACCTTCGAGGCCCCCGCGGTGAGATGGGCCGCGGCCTGGCCGCGCTTGGTGAAGCGGCCGCTCGCCTCGATCACCACCTCCACCCCGAGGGACTTCCACGGCAGCTTCGCCGGGTCGGGCTCGGCGCACACCTTGATCCGCTTGCCGTCCACCAGCAGGTCATTGCCGTCCGCGTGGACCTCCGCTTTGAAGGTGCCGTGGACCGAGTCGTACTTGAGGAGGTGGGCAAGGGTGCGGGCATCGGTGAGGTCGTTGATCGCCACAATCTCCACCAGCCCACGGTCGTGGTTCGCCCGGAAGACGTTGCGGCCGATGCGGCCAAATCCGTTGATCGCGACGCGAACACTCATGGGGATCTCCTGACTGGGGGTTTAGAAAGAAACGAGGGGGACACTGCCCTTGGCCATCGCCACCACCCGCGACCGCCAAAGCCCCCTGGAGAGGGCCCTATCGGCGAAGCCTCGCGCGCACGGGAGAAGTCGCCAACCGCCGCCGGGGGAGAGAGATTGGTGGAGCTGAGGGGAGTCGAACCCCTGACCTCTTGAATGCCATTCAAGCGCGCTCCCAACTGCGCCACAGCCCCATAGAGACCAATCGTCTCGCCCGATTCGGGCGGGGTGGCGTTGTACCTGCATCCCCGCGGAGGTGTCAAGAACGGCCGCGGGAAACAGGTTCGGCCCCGGCGGTCACCGTCGCTGGAGGCGGCGAACCCAGATGCCACGGGGTGTTGACGAGTCGTGCGCCGCGACCCGCGGGTCACCGCCAGCGAACGCCAGCGAGGGGTTTGCACGGGCGGGCGCGGACCCCAACGTGGCCGCCGCGGTTCGCCGCCGGGGGGCGGCCGTGGTAGCTTTCCGCCCCTCGTTCCCCGCCACCGCCCCGCCCTGCGCCGATGATCAGCCTCGCCCTCTCCCTCTCCCTCTTCGCCGCCGCCCTCGGGGTGACCGTCGCCCTCCATGGGTACGTGGGGTACGGCATCGCC
>MNYW01000180.1 GCA_001873295.1 Nitrospirae bacterium CG2_30_70_394
ATCCACCCCTGGATTCTCGGACGCAACGTTGGAGAACGTAGAGTACAAAGTAAAGCCCTGACCCCAATCTCCTCCCCAAGGGTACGACCCCAAGGGCAAAGGGCTACGGTCGCCGCCGCTCCCCCTCGGCGGTGGCCCACGCCGAGGGGGTGGACTCGTTGTTGGCGGCGTCGACCGCGATCACCCGATAGCGGTAGTGGCCGCCGGGTTCGACCGCGGTGTCGGTGAAGGTGGCGCGCTCGCCCGCAACCCGGCCGATCGGCTGGCCCTCGTCGAGCCCCGCACTGCGCCAAAGCAGATAGAAGGCGATGGGTTCCGGCGGCGCGTCCCAGGCGAGGCGGACCTCGCCGGGAGCCGAGATCGCCAGCAGGTGGGTCGGGGGAGGCGGCGGGGTGCGGTCGCGCGGGGCGGCGGTCACCGCCTCCGACAGGCTGGACTCGGGAGGCGGCGCACCGGCGCCGACCGCGGTCACCACGTAGGCGTACGTCTCACCCAGGCGCACGTCGCCATCCTCGTAGGGTGGTGCCGGGATGGTGGTGGTCGGGACAACCGGCAGGGCGGCTTGCGGGGCGAAGCGGTAGATGCGGTAGGCGGCGGCGCCCGCGGACGGCCGCCAGGAGAGGCGCACCGCCGCCTCGCCGGCGTCGGCGTGGAGGCCGCGGACCGGCGGCGGTGGCGGCGCGAGGTTGACCACCTGCTCCGGCGCCATGGCCGACGCGAGGTCGCGGTGGCTCTTGGCAGCAACGGTGAAGGCGAAGAGATTGCGCCGCTCGACCCCCGCCAGGGGCAGGACGTACTCCACCGCGTCCCCGTGGACAAAGGCGTTGGCGGGGTACTCGAGATCGACGGTGTCGAAGAGCTCCCACTGGCGGCAGTCGCAGCCCGAGGCGAGGCGCTCCGCCACGTCCTCGCGGTAGAGGAGGTAGCCCGCCACGTCCGCCGGCCCGCCGCCCGCCTCGTTGGCTACCGGCACCCGCCAGGAGAGGCGCGCCTCCGGGCCGCGCGCCACCACTTGGAAATCGCGCACCGGCGCGGGCACGTGGCTCCCCGGCGCCAACGGATCGCCCTTCTTGCCGCACCCGGCGACTACCGCGACGCCCCACGCGACAACCAGGCAAAGGAGGGCCGAGCGCCCCACAACAAACCCAAGAGACATGGGCAACACGAAACCACGAACCACCGGCAAGGTGAAGCCTCCTTGCCGGGCGCGGTCGCACCACCGGTCCGGTTACCCGCCTCCGCCCAGGTCGGGGAAGAGGCGCGGCTCGAGGGCGGCCATGAGGGGGCGGAGGGTGGAACGGTCGCGAGCGGAGCAGCCGAGGGCGTCCCACGCGCGGCAACGGCGCGCCGCCTCTTCCGGCTCCAGGGCGTCGATCTTGTTGAAGACCAACACCCGCGGGGTGGCGGCGAGGCCGAGCTCGTCGAGCAGCTTGTCCACGGTCGCGATCTGGTCGCGGAAATCACGGGCGGCGCAGTCGACCACATGGAGGAGCAAGTTGGCGTCGGCAAGCTCGTCGAGGGTCGCCTTGAAGGCGCCAAGGAGCGACTCGGGCAGGTCGCGGATAAAGCCAACCGTGTCGGTGATCAAGACCTCGCGGTCGCGCGGAAAGCGCAGCCGCCGGCTCGCCGTATCCAGGGTCGCGAAGGGGCGGTCAGCGGCCTCCAGGACCGACGCGGTGAGGGCGTTCAGCAGCGTGGTCTTGCCGGCGTTGGTGTAGCCGACGATGGACAGGATCGGTACCCCGGCACGCTGCCGCTTCTGCCGTCGCAGGGCCTGGCCGGCGGCCACCGTAGCGAGCTGCTGTTTGAGGTGGGTGATGCGCGCGTCGATCCGCCGCCGGTCCACCTCCAGCTTGGTCTCCCCCGGGCCACGCGTGCCGATGCCGCCGCCGAGGCGGGAGAGCTGCGGGAAGAGCCCCACCAAGCGCGGCTTGAGGTAGGTGAGCTGGGCGAGCTCGACCCGAAGCTTCGCCTCGCGGGTGCCCGCCTGATGGGCGAAGATGTCGAGGATCACCTGGGTGCGATCGAGGACCTTGAGGTCGGAGAGGGCGGTGATCGCCTTCGCCTGCGCCGGGGTGAGGTCTTGGAAGAAGACCAGGGTGGTGGCGCCGCAATGGAGGGCGGTGGTGATCACCTCCACCAGCTTGCCGGAACCGAAGACCGTCCGCGCGTCCGGGCGACGCCGGTGCTGGACCAGCGCGTCGAGGGGTTCGAGGCCGCAGGCGCGACACAGGGCCGCGAGCTCCGCCATCGCCGCCTCGCTCTCCGCCTGCGGCGGGAAGCAGCCCAACAGCAGCGCCCCCTCCCGGCCGGCCACCGCAACCGCCCGGTGGCGGCGCGCGAGACCCGCCTCCACCTCCTCCACCACGGCGGCGAAATCGAAGACCAGGTCGTGGAAGCGCGCCGGCTCCAACCGCCGCGCCGGTGTCGCCTCCTCCGCCTCCGGATCGAGGTAGGCGAGGTACGCCCGGTCGGGGAGGCCGTCGGGGGTGAGGGTGAGGGCGGCGATCAGATCGAGGCGCAGGAGAGCTAGGTCGGTGAGGTCGTCGGGCGACAGGGGCTCACCCCCAAGGTGGGTGTGGACCAGGCGCAGGCCGCACAGGCGGCCGGAGGCTCCACGCTCGCGTCCCAGGGGCGGGATGGTGAGGCGATCCGCGCCGCCGAGCAGGACGTGGCTCACCCGGCCGTCGCGGCCGATGAGCAGCCCGACCTGGCGACCGAGGGCGGCGGCAACCTCGGTGAGCTGGCGCGCCGCCTCGTCACTGATCCACTCGCCGCGCGCCATGCGCCGCCGGTAGAGGTGCTCCAAGGCGCGCACCTCACTCGCCTTGAGGCCGCGGGTCACGCCGTGAATGGTGGTGCTGATAGAGGGCTCCGGGTGGCGGGGTGGGGCGCTGCTCTTTAGCGCACCGGGGCGGAGAGGCAAAGGGGGCAGCGTGCCGGTCGCGCCCGCTCCGCCCCCCGCGCCGCCGCGCGCCCCCCACCTTACCGGACTTCCACCCGCTCTCCCCCCTCGCCGTCGGGCGTGACCGTATAGTGGCCCCCCATGGCGCACCTGCCGATCCTCTTTCGTGACCGGTGGCTGGCGGTGGTGGACAAACCCGCCGGCGTGGCGGTCCATGGCGGCAGCGGGGTGGCCGCGGGCGCGACCCTGCTGGCGCTGCTTCGCGAGGCGGGCCTCGACGACTACGCCCCCGCCCACCGCCTCGATCGCGCCACCAGCGGCTGCCTCCTCGTCGCCCGGCCGGAGGTGGCGGAGCCGCTGCGCCGCGCCTTCGCCGCCCACCGGGTGGAGAAACGCTACCTCGCCCTCTGCCAGGGGCAGATGGAGCCCCCAACCGGACGGATCGAGGCGCCGCTGGTGCGTGCCGACCCGGCCGCCGCCGACGCCGGCCGCCACAAGGTGGCGGTCGATCCGGCGGGACGGCCGGCGGCGACGCGCTACCGGACGGTCACTGCCTGGCGCCAGGCGAGCCTCGTCGAGCTCGTGCCGGAGAGCGGTCGCACCCACCAGCTCCGCGTCCACCTCGCCCACCTCGGCCACCCCTTGGCGGGCGACCGCCGCTACGGCAGCCCGCCGTTCAACCGCCTCATGGCGCGCCGCTACGGCCTCACCCGCCTCTTCCTCCACGCCACCGAGCTGCGCCTGACCCACCCCACCACCGGGGTGGAGCTGGCGGTGCAAGCCCCCCTGGCCGCGGAGCTTGAAGCGCTCCTCGCCGCCCTCCCCCCGCCGCGGCGTGGCTGAGGAGTCACCCCGCAAGGGGTGGCTCTCCCCCGCCGGGCGCCCGCCGCCCACGCCGTACGAGACGGCCGCGCGGGCGGGTGCCGGAGCCCCGGGTTGGTCATCGCCGTAGACGCGAACACGAGACGGCCGCGCGGGCGGGTGCCGGAGTCGGGTGGCGCCGGTGGCCAACTCGCACACGGCCGCGCCGGGTTGGCCGCGAAGGCGAGCGCACGGTGACGCAGCGGCGCACAGGGAGGGCAACCTCCGTAGCGGGTGGGGCGCGGCCCCGCCGGGTCGGCCCACAAGGCCAGCGTCACCTGCAGCCACAAAGGCGGGGCGGGACAGGTTGGGGGTCGTGGGGGAGACGAAGGGGCGCGGGGGGAGGGCTGGAAGAGAGGGGCTCGCGCGGCAACGCGGTGGGTCGGGGTGCTCCCTCCGCATCCGCCGCGAGGCGTGCACCACCCGCGGGCTCCACCCTCCCCACCACGCCGCTTTCGCCTTCCGCCGTGCGTGGCTGCGGGTGGCCCCTGCAGGCCGCCGCCCCCGCCGCCGCCGCCTTACTCGGCGGCCTCCCCCTCCATCAGCGGCGAGTTGCGCAGGGTGCGGGTGGCGAAGGTGACCCCCCAGCCCTCGTTGCGCAGGGTCTCTTCCGCCTGAAAGGCACGCTCCGGGTCGGTGAATGGGGCGAAGACGGTGGAGCCGCTGCCCGACATGAGCGCGCCGGCCCCACCGAGGGCGAGGAGGCGCGCCTTCGCCTCGCCGATCCGCGGGTTGGAGGGGAGGACCACCGACTCCAGGTCATTGTCCAGCGCCGCCCCGAGGGCCGCGATGTCGCGCACGGTGAGGGCGTGGAGGAGCTCTTTGTTGTAGGTGACCGTGGAGTTAGGGCGGTCGGGGTAGTGCGCGTACGCCCACTCGGTGGAGATGGGGATCTCCGGGAAGACAATGACCATCGGGATGCAGCTCGGCGCCTTGAGGGGGGTGAAGGGGTCGCCGGCGCCTTCGCCGCGCGCCACGGGGGAGCCGAGAAAGAAGGGGACGTCGGTGCCCAGCGCCCGGGCGTGGTCGAGAAGCTCGGCGTCGGTGAGCGCCAGGTTGAAGCGGCGGCGTAGGCCGACGAGGGTGGCGGCGGCGTCGGCAGAGCCACCCGCCAGTCCAGCGGCGATCGGGATGCGCTTCTCCAAATGGATCTTCACCCCCTGCTGAGGGCCGAGGAGCGGCCGCAACCGCACGTACGCCGCCACCACCAGGTTGTGGGTGTCGGTGGGCAGGCTCGCCTCGTCGCAGGTAAACAGCAGCCCGGGCGAGAGGGCCGGGGCGATCTGCAGGGTGTCGCACAGGTCGATCATGGTGACGACCGTGCGCAGGCGGTGGAGACCGTCACGGCGGCGCGAGTGGATACGCAGCGACAGGTTGACCTTGGCTGGGGCCTGGAGGACGAGGGGGGTCATGGCACCTCCGGGGGCGGGATGGGGATGGTGAACAAGGTGGGGTCGAGATTGGGGTCGCCGTGCAGCTCAAGCCAGCGTACGGCGACGGTGGCGCCATCGCCCAGGGTGATGTCGAGATCAGGGGGGTGGAAGGTGGTTCCTTCGTCAGACCGGGCGTCCGACCGCGCGCCGCCCGGTTCGGTTGGCCGGTAGTGGACCGTGACCCCGGCGAGGCGCGCCTCGGTAAGGCGTCCCGCGCCGGGATCCCACCGGTACTCGGCGACCCCCTCCCAAACTAACCGAGGCGGCGACGCTCCGGGGACGCAGGTGGCCGCGCCATCGGGGAGGCCGAGGAGCAGGCGCGGCAGGTAGACCAGCAAGGACGCGGGCAGGGGGCCGACGGGCGCGTCGCGGCGCCAGCCGGACGCCACGCTCCAGGTGGCGGTGGCGCGACCGTTGACGATCGCCACCGCCTGGGCGGTGCCCAGGGGATCGAGGAGCTCGGCGTGGAGGCGGTCGGGGAAGGCCACCAGCAGCGCAGCGCGGCCGCCCTGGCGGGCAACCCCGTGGCGGCCGGTGAGCGCCACGGTGGCGGCGAAGGGGTGGCCCGCCCAGGCGGCGGCCGCGGCGGCGACCTCGCTCTCCACCACCCCGCACTCCACCGCGGGTGGCGCGGACCCGAGGTGGGCGCAGGCCGCGCAGACGAGGGCGGCGAGGGGGAGAAAGAGGCGGCGCCAAGGCTCGTGGGGAGCGCGCACCCGCGACGCGCGGCCGCCACGCGCGGCCGCGCTACCGCCCGATCCAGGGCTCGGACGAGCTGCCACCCCGAGGTCCAAACCCCATCCCCCCGGCGCGCCCGTGGGGGTGGTACCCGAGGCGGAGCCGGCGGAGAGTTGGAGCTCGTCGCAACCCGCCCCCCGCGGCGCGCGGCCGGCGGCCCGCGGCGCGGGTCGAGCTTGGGCGCGATCAACCGCGGCGCGGCGGCGCACCGCCGGGATGGGCCACCGTGGTGCGTGATCGAAGCCCACGATCTGCCGCCCGCACCTCCCCCTCGAAACGCGCGGTCGCATGCCGCCCCCAACCCAGGCCGACCGACTCGTCGCCGTGGCGTGGGGCGCACCGGCGCCCCCCCCTCTCCGTCCCATTCCGTGGTCTCCGTGGCCGCCCCCGCCCGGCTGCACCGGGGGCCAGGCGAGGCCTCTACTCCGTGCGGTGGTTCTGCTCCAGGGCGTGGTGGCGCTGGATCTTCGCCGCCAGGCCGCTGACCTCCTCACCGTCGAGCTCCAGGGCACGTTGCCACTGGCGGAAGGCGGATCGGTGGTTGCCCAGGGCCCAGTAGATGTCGCCCATGTGGTCGCGGATCACCGCGTCGTCGGGGGTGAGACTCAGGGCGTGCTCCGCGCTCTTCCGCGCCTCTTCCAGCCGCCCGAGTTTGTAGTAGACCCAGGCGAGGGAGTCGACGATGTAGCCGTCGTCCGGGCGTAGCTCCGCCGCCCGCTGGACGAGCTTGAGGGAGTCGTCGAGGTGGATGTTTTGGTCGGCATACAGGTAGCCGAGATAGTTGAGGGCGTGGGGCTGGTCAGGGTCGAGGCGCAACGACTCCTTGAGCTCGGCGAAGGCGTCTTCGTACTGCTTGGTCCGCTCGTACAAGGCGCCAAGCTGAAAGTGGAGGCGCGGGTCGTCGGGGTAGTGGACCAGGGCCGCGCTGTAGATCTGCTTCGCCTCCGGATACGCCTTGAGGCGCGCCTCGGCCATCCCCAGGTAGAGGAGGAGGTCGGCGGCCATCGGCGCGCGCCCAAGGAGGCCCTGGGAGAAGAGGGTGAGGATGGCCGCCTTGTCCTGCTTCGCCTCGAGGTTGTTCACCAGGTGGTAGGCAACCTCCAGGTTGGTGGGGTCGTCGTCATACAGGCCGCGGAGCAACGGGATCGCCTGATCTGCCTCCTTGCGCTCCTCGTGGATGAGGGCGAGGAAGTAGGTGACCCGTGGGTTGTCCGGCCACCGCTCGTGCATCCCCTGCATGCGGGCGAAGGCGTCGTCGAAACGCTTTTGATCGAAGAGGAGCAGGGCAAGGCGAAGCTGGGCGCCTAGGTCGGCGGGGTTCTCATCCACCAGCTTCTGGTAGGCAGCGATCGCCGCGTCCACCTGCTTGGTGGCGACCAAGAGCTGCGCCACCCGGGCGGAGAGCTCGCGGTTGTACGGGTTGATCTCCAGCGCCTTGCGGTAGGCGCCCACCGCTGCCGGCAGGTCGCCCTTTTGCTCGTAGGCGGTGCCCAGGTTGATCCAGCCGCCCTCCACCTCGGGCCGCTCGTCGGTACAAAAGCGGAAGTGGTCGATCGCCTTGTCGAGCTGGTTGGCAGCGGCGTAGGCGCGGGCGAGGTGGAAGTGGGCGGGGACCGACGCGGGGTTAGCCTTCACGAACGCCTCGAGCCGCTGGATCGCCTCCTCCGGGTGGTTCGCCTCGGTGGCCATCTCGGCGAGCTCGATGAGCAGGTGGTCGTCGTCCGGGTGGAGGTCGACCAGGTGGCGCATGTACGGCAAGGCCGCCTCGTAGTCGTGGCCGCGGGAGTGCAGGCCAATCAGCAGGCGCAGGGCGTCGTCGTGGTTCGGGTGACCCTCCAGCACCTGCTTGGCGGTCGCCTTCGCCTTCTCCTCGTCGCCGGTCTGCAGATAGAGCCAGGCGAGGGTGGTGAGGATGTCGGGGGCGGTGGGATCGAGCTTCGCCGCCTCCTCCAGGGTGGTGATGGCGCCGGCGGTGTCGCCGTGGCGCCCCTGGTAGTCCGCCTTCAAGAAGAGGGAGACGGCGCCCTCGGGCCGGTCCACCGACGGCAGTGGCGCCGGCGGTGGCGAAACGGTGGCGCAGCCGGCGGCGCACAGGAGGGCGCATGCGAGGTGAAGGGGGCGGACGGGAAGGCGCATACTGGGCCGATCAAAGTCAGAGGTGGGGCGAGACGATAGCCAAGGGACGGGGGGCCAGCAAACGGCTCATCGGCAAGGGGGGTAGCGGAACGATGACAGCGACAGACAGGGCCGCGACGGGCGGGCGGTTCACCCGGCCGGTGGCGGCGGCGGCGGCGGGTCTGCGCCTCGATTGCTGGCTGGCGGAGGGGGCGGGGCTGGGGTTGAGCCGCAGCCAGGCGGCGCGCCTGTGCCGCACCGGCCACGTGGTGATGGGGGGGCGGCCGGTGAAGCCGTCCAGCCGCCTGGCCGGCGGTGAGGTGGTGGAGATCTCTCTCCCCGCGCCAACCCCGAGCCACCACCCGGCCGAGCAGATCGACCTCGTGGTGGTCTACGAGGATGACCACCTCCTGGTGGTCGACAAGCCGGCGGGGATGGTCGTCCACCCCGCCCCCGGCCACCCCACCCACACCCTCGTGAACGCGGTCCTCGGCCACTGTCCGGGGATCCGCGGGGTCGGCGGCGAGCAGCGGCCGGGGATCGTCCACCGGCTCGACAAGGAGACCAGCGGGGTGATGGTCGTGGCCAAGGACGACGCCACCCACCGCGCCCTCTCTGCCGCTTGGCAGGTCCACGCCATCGAGCGCCGCTACCTCGCCCTCGCCCTCGGCCGCCTGGCGGCGGCGCAGACCGTGGCGGTGGCGATCGGCCGCGACCCGGTGGACCGCAAGCGGATCTCGCCGCGCGCGCGCCGGCCGCGACCGGCGGTGACCCACCTCGTGCCACAGCGCTGGTTCGGCGAGTTGGCGACCTTGGTGGCGGCGCGCCTGGAGACCGGCCGCACCCACCAGGTGCGCGTCCACCTCGCCCACCTCGGCCACCCGCTCCTCGGCGACGCCCTCTACGGCCGCCACAACCGCACCCTGCGCCTCCCCACCGCGACCTACCACTTCCCGCGCCAGATGCTCCACGCCGCCCGCCTCGGCTTCACCCACCCGGCGACCGGCGCGTGGCTGTGCTTCGACAGCGGCCTGCCCGCCGACATGGCCGCGGCGATCCAGTGGCTGGCAACACAGACCGGCGACGAGGGGTAGGGACAAGAGAGCGGGTGCGCGACGGCGCGACCGCCGATCCGCACGGCGGGCTCGCGCAGAGAGGCCAGAGAGGGCGGTGACCGGCAGGACGGCGTCGCCGCGCTGCAACCGCTCCTCCGGCGGGGCCTGCGGCGGTGGCTTGTCCCCATTCACCGCCCCCACCGGCCGCGGGATTGCACTTCGCCACCGCCCCACAGGAAGAGAGCTCCGCCGCTCCGCGCCTCCGCGCGAGCCGCGCCTGCCGGCCCCTGCTCAACTCACCGCCACGCGGGGGAATCCCCTTCCCTGGGTCTCGCCCCCTGCGCGATGGCAACGAACCGCGGCGAGCCTCTTCGCCGCGAAGTCACAGGGAGAGCTCTCCGCAACTCCGCGCGAGCCCGCCTGCCGGCCCGCAGTTCCCGATCGGTTCGCCGCCAACACCCCAGGTGCGCCCCGGCGCGACCAACCACGTCCGCCCGGGGGCTACAGCAGCCCGGTCACCGCCGCCTCCATCCGCTGGCGGTCGATGTAGCCCATGAAGTGGCTGCGCACCATGCCGGCGCGATCGACGATGAAGGTGGTGGGCAGGCCGAGGATCCCGCCGAAGGCGGCGGCGACCTCCTCGCTGCCGATCACCACCGGATAGTTGATCCCGAAGTCGTGGACGAAGCGCGGCAGGATCCGCTCGGCGTTGTCGTCCAGGGAGATCCCCACCACCTCCAGCCCCTGGCCGCCGTACTGCTTCTTCAGGTCGATCAGGTCGGGGATCGCCTCGCGGCAGGGCGGGCACCAGGTGGCCCAGAAGTCGATGATCACCACCTTCCCCTTGAGCGCCGCCAGGGAAACGGGGTGGCCGTCGAGGTCGGTCAGCTCCAGAGGTGGCACCGCCACCGGCTCCGTCTGGCCGCTGGCGGCGGGCGGCGCGGGTTGCGCCTGGCACGCCCCCACCAGCAAGACGACAGCGAGGAGGGCGAGGGGGTGCAGGCGGGCCATGGGATCTCCGGGGTGGGGGCAGCCCCCTTTTGCCACAGCGGCGCGCAATCGGACAGCCCGGGCGGCTGTCCGACCGCCGCCCGATCGACCACGACGGGGCAGGGTGAACGACCCCGCGCCCTCCTTGGCGTGGATCCGCGACGTGCTCTCTTCGGGGACCGCTTGCTCATCCGCGCGCGCCGGCGTTGGCGCACGATCGCGAACGTCCGCCAGACTTTTCACCCCAAGGGTCAAAGGTGCGCGGACGCCAAGGGGTCCTCTTCCTTTCCCGCGCCGCCGCGCGCGCTCCGCCTCCCCGGCCGCTCGCCTTGGCCACGGCCCGCACCCGCGACCCGTTGCAAGTTTGCAGGATGGACCCCAGCACCTCCCCTACACGCCGGTGCGCTCCGGCCCCCAGACAAGCTTGTGGAGCTGGAGCTGGAGGCGCACCGGCAGGCGGGCGGCGAGGATCCACGCCGCCAGCTCCGCCGGGTCGAGGGCGCCGAAGACCGGGGCGAACAGCAGCGGCCAGCGGCCGGCGAGGTGGTGGGCCTCAAGGGTCGCCACCGCCCAGTCGAAGTCGGCCCGGCCGGTGAGGACGAACTTGATCTCGCCGCGCGCGTCGAGCAGCTCCAGGTTCTCCCACCGGTTCGCCGCCACCTCCCCCGAGCCGGGGCTCTTCAAATCGAGGATCACGTGGACCCCTTCGGGGACCGCGTTGATCGGCAGGCAGTTGCTCGTCTCGAGAAGCACCGAGTGGCCCGCCGCCAGCAGCCGGGCGAGCAACGCCGGCGTCTCGCGCTGCGCCAGGGGCTCGCCGCCGGTCACCTCCACCAGCGCCACCCCGGCCGCGGCCACTTGGGCCACCACCTGGTCGACCGCCATCTCGGTGCCGCCGGCAAAGGCGTAGGCGGTGTCGCAGTAGGCGCAGCGCAGCGGACAGCCGGTGAGGCGCACGAAGGTGCACGGCAGGCCGGCGAAGGTGGACTCGCCCTGGATGGAGGTGAAGATCTCGGTGACCCGCATGGGCAGAGAGGGGATGGCGGATGGAAAGCCGCGGAGGCCCATGATTGGCGAGGCGGGGAGAGCGAACAACCGGCGCGGGGCGCGGCCAGCGGTCCGCCCGTCGCGGATCGCTCGTTGCGGGAGGCCGAGGCGCCGGTCGAACTCTGGCGAGTGTCGCGCGCAGCAGGCGCGACTCCGGGCCGAGCTCCGCTTCTTTGCCGGCGATCGGAGCCCAAGGCCGGCCGGCGGTCCACCGATCCCGCCGTCGTTCCCCCGAAAAGCCGAAGCGCAATGCTGAGAGCTGCGTGGGCCCGGTCCCTTAGTGGCGCCACGGCAGGTATCTTGGCCATCTTTCTCCCCGCCCCCCGCCCCCAGCCATGCCCCACATCACCTTCATGCCGTGCGGCCTCGCGGGCGAGGTCGCGGAGGGGACGACCCTCCTCGAGGCAGCCGACCAGCTCGACCTCCTCGGGGTCGCCGGCTTGGAGATCCCGGATGGCTGTACCCGCCAGTGCGAGTGCTGCACCTGCAAGGTGCGCATCGTTTCCGGCTGGGACCACTTGTCGGCGATCTCCGACGACGAGAACGTTCTCCTCGCCGACAACGGCGCCGCCGACGACGACCGCCTCTCCTGCCAGGCCACGATCCACGGCGACGTGGTGGTCTGGTTCGACGGCACCTGAGCAACCGAGGCGCCTGGCGGCCGGGATCGAGCGACCGGGCGCGCCGGTGGTGATCAGCGCGCCGGGCGGGGTATCCTGCGCTCGCCACACCGATATCGCAGCCCCGCCGCGCCCACCCCAACCCCGTCACCGGACGCGTCCCTTCCCCCACCACCGGTCGTGACCCATCCCGTCTATATCCAGTCCGTTGCCGCCCTCCTCCCCGGTCGCCCGATCCTCAACGCGGAGATCGAGGCGGTCCTCGGCCAGGTTGGCGGCCAGCGCTCTAGGGCACGCGCCGTCGTCTTGCGGCGCAATGGCATCCGCCAGCGCCACTACTGTTTCGACCCGGAGAGCCGCGCCTGGAACTACACCGGGGCATCGCTGGCCGCCGCCTGCGGCCGCGAGGCGGTGGCACGGGCGGGGATGGCGCTGGCCGACGTCGCCTTCCTCTGTTGTGCCACCACCACCCCCGACCAGGTCCTGCCACCCCACGCCGCCATGGTCCAAGGCGAGTTGGGGATCCCCCGCTGCGCGATCGGCACGGTCCACGGGGTGTGCTCCTCCTCCGCCGGCGCCTTCGACTGGGCCAGCCTGCAAGTGGCCGCCGGCCGCCACCCGAACGCCCTGGTGATCGGCAGCGAGCGCGCCTCCCAGGGGCTGCGGCGGGAGCACTACGAGTACGGCCCGCGCTTTCGCGCCTTTCTTGAAGGGCTGTGCGCTGACCTGGGGGTGACCGCGACCGGAAGCGACCTCGACGCCACCCTGAATCGCCACCGCCGGAGCCTGGAGTTCGACGAGGACTTCCTCCGCTGGATGCTCTCCGACGGCGCCGGCGCCGTGGTCCTCGGGCGCGAGCCGCGGCCGGGCGGTCTGGAGGTGGTGCACGTGGAGATGGAGTCGCGCGCCGGCGAGCTCCCTTCGTGCATGACCGGCGGCCGCGAGTGGTCCGACTGCGTGGTGGACGCGGCGATCGACGGCGTGTTGAACCTGCGCCAGGACATCGAGCTGCTCAACGACCACATCGTGGGGGTGACCGTCGAGGCGGTGGGCCGCTGCCTCGACCACGCGGCGGTGGCGCCCGAGGCGGTGGACGTGATCATCCCCCACCTCTCCAGCGTCTACTTCATCGACCACACCGCCCGCCGCCTCGCCGAGGTGGGGCTGGCCCTCCCACGCGAGCGCTGGTTCACCAACCTCACCCGGGTGGGCAACGTCGGCACCGCCTCCATCTGGATCGCCCTGGAGGAGGCCCTGCGCACCGGCCGCATCCAGTCCGGCCAGACGGTGCTGCTGGTGGTGCCGGAGTCGTCACGGTTCAACACCGTCTGCCTCCTCCTGCGCGCGGTGTAGGCGACGGGCGTGGTCTGCACCCCATCTTCCGGCCGCGTCCTCGGCCGGATCCTCGACGTAGCACAGCTCAAGCCAGAGGCCCGCGGGTCGGGCGAAATCTGGGGCGCGTGGCGCACCCTTTAGCCGGCAATCGGTGGGCGGCGGCGACACGACCTACGGATGCGGTCCCTTCGCTGTCGCCCCATGGGGAACCGTTTTGGGATGGGGTGGGCGCGCCCGTACGGAACGCGCGCGCAGCTTGGGACCCCGCCGCCTCTCTGGTAACCTCCGCGGTCCCCTGTTCACCGGCGGGTTCGGCCCGCGGAGCAAGACCATGGAGATCTACCTAGAAGAGAACTTCGACCTCGCCCACACCGGTGAGGTGTGTGAACGGATCGAGGCGGTCGCCGCCGAGTGCGGGGTCACCATCGACTCCCTCAACCTCGACCGCGGCACCACCGGCCTCACCAAGCTGGAGGTGAAGGCGCGCGAGACCCATCGCATCCCGATCGACCGGATCGAGAACCTCCCCTACGTGGCGCGGGTCGCCCGCCTGCTGCCGCCGTGGCGGCAGATCTCCCGCAAGTACGATCCGGCGCCGCGGGAGATCCACATCTTTGGCGAGTCGCGCATCGGCGCCGGCCACTTCCTGTGGACCGTGGGGCCGTGCGCGGTGGAGGAGGAGAACCTCTACTACGAGATCATCGACGCGATCATGGGGGTGAAGTTCCCATCCGAGGCGCAGATGCACGTCGCCTTCCGCGGCTTCATCGACAAGAACCGCACCTCGGTCTACTCGTGGGAGGGGATCTGCGCCGCGGGGATCCCGTGGGTGCGGGCGATGCGCGCCAAGTACAACGTCGCGGTAGCGAACGAGGTCATGCAGATCTCCGACATCGAGCGCTACCAGGGGGTCTTCGACATCCTCCAGGTCGGCACCCGCTCGGCCGAGTTCGCCCGGCTGTTTGACGCCCTCGGCAAGACCGACTTCACCGTCTATCTGAAGAACGGCCGCGGCAACACCATCGACGAGTTCCTCAACTACGCCGAACGGATCGTCGCCGGCGGCAACGAGAAGGTGGTCCTGGTGGTACGCGGTACCCAGACCACCAACCCCAAGTACCTGCGCAACGCCGCCGCGCTGGAGTGGGGGCCGGTCCTGCGCGGCCTCACCCGCCAGCCCATCGTCTTCGACTGCTCCCACTCGGTGGGCCAGCGCGAGCTGGTGGTGGACGCGATGATGGCGGCGGTCGCGTCCGGCTACGACGGCCTGGAGAGTGACGTCCACGCCGCCCCGGGGCGGGCGAAGGTAGACGGCCGCCAGGCGCTCCTTCCCGAGGTCTTCGAGGCGATGGCGCACTTCGTGGTGGAGGCCCGCCTCGCCTACCTGGAGCGCCACCGGCTGTTCGAGGAGCGCGGCTACATGCACACCTTCATGAACCCGTGAAGGTGACGGCGGCGCCCACCCGAGGGGTGGGCGGACTGGGGAGGGCGGGAGGGGGCTCCTACGGCCTGCCGCACCCAGCGGCTACGCCTCTCCCTTGCCCTTCCCCAATTTCGGGATCAGCTCCAGGGGGATGGGGAGGACGACGGTGGCGTGCTCGCCGGTGATGTCCACCAGGGTTTGGAGGTAGCGGAGCTGGAGGGCCGCGGGCTCCTTCATCATGATCGCCGCCGCCTCCGCCAGGCGGGTCGAGGCCTGGAACTCACCCTCGGCGTTGATCACCTTGGCGCGCCGCTCGCGCTCCGCCTCCGCCTGCTTGGCGATCGCCCGCTGCATGTCCTGGGGGAGGTCAACGTGCTTGATCTCCACCAGCGAGACCTTGATCCCCCAGGTGTCGGACTGGGCGTCGAGGATATTTTGGAGCTTCTCGTTGATCTGCTCGCGCTCGGACAGGAGCTGGTCGAGATCCACCTCGCCGAGGACCGAGCGCAGGGTGGTTTGGGCAAGCTGGCTGGTGGCGTAGAGGTAGTCCTCCACCTCGACGATCGCCCGCTCCGGGTCCATCACCCGGAAGTAGAGCACCGCGTTCACCTTCACCGAGACGTTGTCACGGGTGATCACGTCCTGCGGCGGCACATCCATGGCCACGGTGCGCAGGGAGACCTTCACCATCTTGTCAATCACCGGGATGAGGATGATCAACCCCGGCCCCTTGGCGCGCAGCAGGCGGCCCAGGCGGAAGACCACCCCGCGCTCGTATTCGCGCAGGATCTTGATCGCCGAGGTGGCGATCGCCGCCAGGAAGACGACCAGCACGAGGTAGGGGATCGGATCGAAGGAGAAGAACATGGCATGGCTCCGGCAGGGGGTGGACAAGATGGCGTGAGGGGCGTGATGCGCACGTGACCGATCAGCGCTCGGCGGTTCGGGGATCCTCCACGAGCGGCTCCACAGTAACCTCCAAGCCGCGGACCGCCACCACCCGCACCCGCGTACCCACTTCCACCGGAACCGCGGCGCGGGCGTTCCACAGCTCGCCGTGGACGAAGACCTTGCCGGTGGGGCCGGCGGGAGCCAGGGGGGTGCGCGCCTCGCCCTCTTCCCCCACCAGCCCCTCAAGGCCGGTGGCCGCCTGGCGGCGTTGTGCCTTCAGACCCAGCCCGACGGCGAACAGGAAGAAGGCGGCGGTGGCGGCGGTGGCCGGCACCACCACCCGCCAAGAGAGGCCGAAGCCGATCGCCTCGGGGACCCGGAAGAGCATGATCGAGCCGAGGGTGAAGGCGACCAGGCCGCCGGCGGTGAGGATCCCGTGGGTGGGGACGAACAGGTCGATGACGAACAGAACCAGCGCCACCGCCAGCAAGGCGGCGCCGGCGCCGTTGAACGGCAGCATGCCGAGGGCGAAGGCGGCGAGGACCAGGGAGATGGCGCCGGCGACGCCGGGGAAGATGGCGCCCGGGTTGGCGAGCTCGAAGATCAGGCCGTACACCCCCACCAGCATCAACAGGTAGGCGGCGTTCGGGTCGGCGAGCCAGCCCATGAAGCGGTAGCGAAACGGTGTCGCCACCTCCACCACCGCCGCCCCCCGGGTGTGCAGGATCACCCCGTTCTGCCCGGCGACCTCTACCGCCCGGCCGTCGACTCCGGCGAGCAGCGCCGCGAGGTCCGGGGCGACCAGGTCGACCACCCCCTCCTTCAGCGCCTCTTGCTCGGTGATCGACAACGACTCGCGCACCGCCCCCTCCGCCCACTTGGCGTTGCGCGAGCGGCGCTCGGCGAGGGTCCGGGCGAAGGCCGCGGTGTCGTTGGTCACCTTCGCGGTCATCGTCTCGCCCATCTCGCCGCCGCCCATGGGGGAGGGCATCGCCACCGGGTGGGCGGCACCGAGGTTCGTCCCCGGCGCCATCGCCGCGACGTGCGCCGCGAGGGTGAGAAAGAGGCCGGCGGAACCGGCACGGGCGCCGGCGGGGGCGATGTAGACGATCACCGGCACCGGGCTGGCGAGGATCGCCTGCACCATCGCGCGGGTGGTGGTGAGCAGGCCACCCGGGGTGTCGAGGGAGACCACCAGGGCCGCCGCCCCCTCCTGCCGCGCCTGGTCGAGGGCGTCGGCGAGGCGGCGGCCCGCCACCGGGTCGACGGCGGTGGCGAGGGTCAAGTGGAGGACGTGGCGCGGGGGTGAGGGGTCCACGCCCAACGCGGGGAGGGCGGCGAGGAGGAGGGCGGCGAAAAGAAGGCGGCGGCAGACCATGGCGGCAGTGTAGCGGCGGGGGCGAAGATCGCGTGGATCGTTGACGAAGCGGGTGGCTCAAGGTAACTACTTAATGACCCAGGTGGACATGTACGTCCCCCTCATCCAAGGAGGTAGCACCATGGCAGACCTGTTTTCCCCGGAGTGGATGAAGGCGTTCGGTGAAGAGTGGAACAAGGAGCCCACCCTCTCCGACTCGCTGGCCAAGATCAGCTTCAACTCGGTGATCGCCTACGGCCTCGACGACGAAGTCGAACCACGCGGTGAGCTGGTGGTGGAGAACGGCAAGGTGACCTATGCCGGCCCGGTGCGCGAGGGCGACCAGCTCAAGTGGGATCTCCGGGCGAAGGAGAAGAACTGGCAGAAGTGGTGCGAGAAGGCGCCGGGGATGACCGGCCTCGGGATCGCCTACACCACCCGCAAGCTGAAGTTCGAGATCGGCAACTACGGCGCGATGATCAAAGACCCGCGCATGGCGCCGCCGTTCATCAAGTCGTTCGAGGTGATGGGGCGGGTGAAGTAGCCACCGTCTGCCCGCAGGGTGGTTCAGCGCCCCCCGGGACCCCACGGTCCCGGGGGGCGCTTTGCGTTGGGCCACAGCGCAACCTTTTCTCTTCGCCGGGGTTGATGGGGGCGAAGGCAGTCCAACCCCCTTTGCGGAGCAACCGATGCGCACCGCTCGACTTATCCTCACCCTCGCCACCGGAGCCTTTGCGGCCACCACCCTCCTGCCCGGTAGCGCCACCGCCGGTTCGATTCACGCCCGCCAGGAGCACCAGCAGGTGCGCATCCACCAGGGTGTCACCCAAGGCGACCTCAGCCGCCCGGAGGTGCGCCGGCTGGAACAGGAGCAGCTCCGGATCGAACGGAACCGGCGGGCGGCCCTGGCCGACGGTCGCCTCAGCGCAAAGGAGCGTGCGCGTCTCCACCGCCAGCAGGACAAGGCGTCCGCCGCCATCGCCCAGGCGCGCCACAACTAACCGGCGGCCACCGGCCCCGCGCGGCGGGCGGCGGGGCCTCCCCGCGCAGGCCGCGCGGACGGCTCTTCCAGAAAGCTCCGCGCCGCCCGCCACCGGTCCGCCTGACTTCACCCCGGAAAGGGGGGAGCCGCACCCCGCCCTCCGCCCGCCTCCCGCGTCTCGCGGCGCGCCGCCGCGGCGAAGTTGCGGGCCATCTGGCCCTTCCCGGCGCGCACCACCGGCGTCCCCTTGAACTGGCCCTTGAAGCTCATCGCGGTCGCCGCGGCGAGCTCCGCCAGCACCGGCGCCACGAGGTACGGGTGGGGGGCGAGGTCGGGGTGGCCCCCACGAACTTCGCGGTTGAAGGGGCAGACCTCCTGGCAGAGATCGCAGCCGAAGACCCAGCCAGCGAGATGGCCCGCCGCCGCCTCCGGCAGCGCGCCGCGGTGCTCGATGGTCCAGTAGGAGATGCAGCGGCGCGCGTCGAGCTGGTGCGGCGCGGTGAGCGCGCCGGTGGGGCAGGCGTCGAGGCAGCGGCGACAGGTGCCGCAGTGGTCCGCCATCGGGGTGTCGGCGGGAAGGGGCGCGGTGGTGACGACCTCGCCGAGGAGAAAGTAGGAACCCGCTCGCGGGTGGACGAGGCCGGTATGTTTGCCGATCCAGCCGATCCCCGCGGCCGCGGCGTGGGCGCGCTCAAGCACCGGTGCGCTGTCGACGCACAGCAGGTGCGCGTGGCCCGGCGCCAGCGCATCGAGGCGCTCAACCAGGGCACGCAAGAGGCGGTGGAGGAGCGGATGGTAGTCGGGGCCGCGGGCGTAGCGGGCGAGGCGCGCCACCCCTGGCCCCGGCGGAGTCGCCTCTCCCGGGTCGTGGTGGACCGCGATGCAGACGATCGCTTGGGCGCCCGGCAAGAGCAGGCGCGGGTCGGCGCGCACCGCCGCCTGGCGCGCCATGTAGGCCATGGTCCCGTGGCGACCGCCGGCGACCCAGGCGGCGAGCCGGTCTGCGTCGCGCTCCGCCGCCGCCGCCACCCCGAGGCGGGCGATGCCGAGCGCCGCAGCCTCGGCGCGCAGACAAGAGACGATTGCCGCCGGCTCCATGACCGCAAGAATGGCACGCCCGCCGCCACGAGTCTGTCGGAAGGCAGGGTTCGCGCCGCGGCGTAGAGCCACGCAGAGCGGGTTACCGGCAGGCGGACATTGAAACGGAGCTACGGCTATCTCTCCGCGCCTCGGTGCGTGGTGCCCCTTCCCGGCCTGCACCGCTTTTCGATCGGTTCGCCGGTGGTTTCCTCCTGCGCCGCAGTCGATCGTGACGCAGTCCGACCGGCTCCCAGGGATGGGCAGGATCCGCCGGCGGCCCGGCGTGCGCGTTCCGTTTGCCGCCTCGACCGCGCTACCCTCGCGCATGCGCACCGAGATCCACGTCACCAGCCAGGCGCGCGAGGAGCTGATCGACATCACCGAAGCGGTGCGCGCGGCGGTGGCAGCAAGCGGGATCCGCGACGGCATCGTGAGTGTCTACGCCCAGGGATCGACCTCGGCGATCATGGTGCAGGAGAATTGCGACGCCTCGGTCCCCACCGACGTCATCACCTGCCTGCGCCAGCTCGCCCCGCGCGGCGTCTGGCTCCACGACCGCCAGGATGGCAATGGCGACGCCCACCTGAAGGCGGGGATTATCGGGCCATCCGAGACCCTCCCGATCCTCGACGGCAAGCTCGGCCTGGGGCGCTGGCAAGGCCTCTTCTTCTGCGACTTCGACGGCCCACGCGCGGGGCGCACCGCAGTGGTGACCTGCATCGCCGACCGGTGAGCCCTAGCGGACCGGCGCGGCACGACCCACTTCATCACCCTCGCCAGCCGCGCCATCGGCCAGGCGATCGCCTGGAGCGGACTCACCACCTCGCTTTGTGAAAGGAGGCTCGGATGAAAGTCGCCCTCTTCGGTGGCACCGGCTTCGTCGGCTGCTACCTCGTCGACGCCCTCCTCGCCCACGGCCACCAGCCGGTGGTCTTGGTGCGGCCGGGGAGTGAAGGGAAGGTCGAGCGGGGGGACGCCTGTGAGCTGGTGGCCGGGACGATCGCGGAACCCGAGGCGGTGCGGCACACGGTCGCCGGCGCCGACGCGGCGATCTACGCGATCGGCATCCTCAAGGAGGTTCCGCGGCGCGGGATCACCTTCGCGGCCCTCCACTTCGAAGGCGCCAGGCGGGCCATGGAGGCGGCCACCGCGGCGGGCGTGAAGCGCTTTCTGTTGATGAGCGCCAACGGGGTGAAGGCGGACGGCACCACCTATCAGCGGACCAAGCTCCAAGCCGAGCAGGCCCTCCAGGCGAGTGGGCTCGCCTGGACGATCTTCCGGCCGTCGGTGATCTTCGGGGAGCCGCGCGGCCGCATGGAGTTCGTCACCCAGCTCTACCACCAGATCGTCGCCCGGCCGATTCCGGCGCCCCTCTTCTACACGGGGCTGTGGCCGTCCGGCGCCGGCGCGACGCTTCTGTCGCCCATTCACGTCCACGACGTGGCCGAGCTCTTCGTCCGCAGCCTTGCGCGGCCCGACGCGGTGGGCCAGATCCTCCCCCTCGGCGGCGCGCGCGCTCTGAGCTGGAAAGAGATCCTCCAGACCATCGGCCGTGCCACCCACCGGCGGGTGGTCGGTCTCCCCACCCCGGCGGCCGCGGTGCGGGCGGTGGCGCGGCTCCTCGACCCCCTCGACCTCCTGCCGGTGACCGCGGACCAGATCACCATGCTGATGGAGGGCAACACCTGCGACGCCACCGCGCTGCTCGCCACCTACGGGATCGAGCCGATCCCCTTCGACGCTCCCCACCTCGCCTACCTGACCGTCGGCGCGCACTCGTGACCGCCACGGCCCCCGGCCGCGTACCGCGCCCCGCGCCGGCCGCCCCTGCCGCGCGGCCGCCCTTTCCGGTATAAACGCCTCCCCTGTTCCTGGCGGCGGAGGCGATGATGGCGACACGAATCGAGCGCGACACCATGGGCGAGGTGGAGGTCCCGGCGGATCGGTACTACGGCGCCCAGACCGCCCGCTCGCTGGCGAACTTCCCGATCGGTGACGAACGCTTCCCGCGCGAGCTGATCTACGGCCTCGGGGTGTTGAAGCGGGCGGCGGCGGAGGTCAATGGGGAGCTCGGCGAGCTTGCCGCGGACAAGGCGAAGCTGGTGGTGGCCGCGGCCCAGGAGGTGATCGAAGGCAAGCTCGACGACCACTTCCCCCTGGTGGTGTGGCAGACCGGCTCGGGGACCCAGACGAACATGAACGCCAACGAGGTGATCGCCAACCGCGCCATCGAGATGGCCGGCGGCCAGCTCGGCTCGAAGGAGCCGATCCACCCGAACGACCACGTGAACCGGGGACAAAGCTCCAACGACACCTTCCCCACCGCCATGGCCATCGCCGCGGTGCGCCAGATCCACGACCGGCTGCTACCGGCGCTCACCCGCCTGCGCGACGGCCTGGCGGCGAAGGCGGCCGCGTTCGCGGCGATCGCCAAGATCGGCCGCACCCACCTGATGGACGCCACCCCGCTCACCGTCGGCGATGAGTTCTCCGGCTACGCCCAGCAGCTCACCAACGGCATCGCGCGGGTGCACGGAGCGCTGCCGCGCCTGAGCGAGCTCGCCCTCGGCGGCACCGCAGTGGGCACCGGCCTCAACGCCCACCCCGAGTTCGCCGAGCGTGCCGCGGCGCGGATCGCCGCGATCACCGGCCTGCCCTTTACCTCCGCACCGAACAAGTTCGAGGCCCTCGCCGCCCACGACGCGATCGTGGAGATGAGCGGAGTGACCAAGACCCTCGCCTGCTCCCTGATGAAGATCGCCAACGACATCCGCTGGATGGGCTCCGGCCCGCGCTGCAGCATAGGCGAGCTCCGGCTGCCGGCGAACGAGCCGGGGTCGTCGATCATGCCGGGGAAGGTGAACCCGACCCAGGCAGAGGCGATGACCATGGTTTGCGCGCAGGTGCTCGGCAACGACACCACGATCAACATCGCCGGCGCCTCGGGCAACTTCGAGCTCAACGTCTTCAAGCCGGTGTTGATCTACAACCTCCTCCAGTCGATCCGCCTGCTCGCCGACGCCTGCGACTCGTTCCTGGCGCGCTGCGTCGCCGGGATCGAGCCCGACCGGGCGCGGATCGACGAGCTCCTCAACCGGTCGCTCATGCTGGTGACCGCGCTCAACCCCCACATCGGCTACGACAGCTCCGCGAAGATCGCGAAGAAGGCGCACGCCGAGGGGACCACCCTAAAGGCGGCGGCCCTGGCCCTCGGCCTAGTCACCGGAGAGGAGTTCGACCGTTGGGTGCGGCCGGAACAGATGCTGGGACCGCGCGGCCGGTGAGCTACCCCCTGCGGGTGGCGATCCTCGCCTACGACTCCCTGGTCACCGACCCGGGGGAGGAGCTGGCGCCGCTCATCGCCGAGCGGCGGCCGTGTCTCACCCCGTTCCCGGTGGAGTTCGCCCGCCTCGCGCCGGAGCTGAACCACGGCCCGGTCCTCACCGTGGTGGGGGTGGGAGAGGGCGACCCGGTGGCCGGCAGCCTCCTCGTCCTCACGCCGGGGACCTCGGTGGAGACGGCGACCCGCTGCCTGTGGCGGCGGGTGACCCAGCAGATCGGCAGCGCCAAACTCCCCCTCGGGGCGGACCGCCACCGCGTGCGCATGATCGGCGGCCTCGCCGGCCTCGACGTCACCCTCTACTGGCAGGCGGAGGCGAACTACCCCCGTCCCGAGGCCGCGGGGCTGGCGCGACGTGCCATCGAGTCGGCCACCGGCGAGGCCGGGCGGACACGCCAAGACGGCATCTCCTACCTCGCCCAGGTAGTGGCGGCAGGCATCCGCACCCGCCTCACCGAGGGCTACGTCGCCGCCCTGCTCGCCGCGACCCACACGACCTCTCTGGAGGCGGCGTGGGCGGCGGTCCGTCAGGGCGAGCCCGCATCCGTGGCCAGCCCGCCAGCGGGGTGAGGCGACGCGCGCGGCCGGGGGAGCGCGGCCCGGGGTGCGGCCACGCTCCCCCAGCCGCGGCTCCAGCCACGCGCCTGCGCCCCCGTGGACCCGCCATGGCTCCGCCGCGACCGTCTTTCTAGCACGGGACCGTTGCTCATCCCGAAGGCGGTGCGCCGGGGCCATGGATGGGAGGCGGGGGTCGAGTGGATCGTCGAGGATCGGGGTGACCCGGTGGTCCTACCTCCCGCGCGTTTCGTGGCGCGGACGGAGGTGAATAAGGTGCGCGGGGGTACCGGCTACCGGGGGGCGCGGCGGACGCTGGAGGAGATGGAGGCGGCGATCGCCAAGGGGGCGCGCGGCCGAGGATCGCGCTGGATACCCACCTGGCGATCCGGCTCCTCACCCACGACGACCCCAGACAGGCAGCCCGCGCGCCAGGCGGATCGCGCGCGGAGGTCGATCTCCCCAAGCGGTGGGGGTGGAGAGCGCCTGGGTCCTGCGCCATGGCTACGGCCTGGAGGCCGAGGTCATCCGCACCGCCATCGAGCCACTCCTTGGCCTCGCGCACCTCACCGTGGAGGCGGGCGACGCTCCACCAGGCGCTCGCGTAAGACGGCGAGGGGCTCAATTTCGCCGCCGCCCTCCACCTCGCCTCGTCCCGCCGGGCGGACGCCTTTGCCACCTTCGATCCGCGCCTGCGCCCCCGGGCGCAACGCCTGCAGATGACCCCCCCCCGGGGCGTCGCCCCGTAGGCTCGCGCCTACAGCCCCTGGCGCCCGGCCGGGGCGGCGGGCCGAAAGCGGCCCGGGTCGATCCGATCGAGGAGCTCGACCCGCTCGACCACCGTGGTCGCCGTGTGGCTCCCCTGGGCGAAGTTCTCCTCGTGGAAGGGGAAAAGGAGGGGGCCGACCCGGCGCAGGTCGGACAACTCGGTGGTGAAGGTGAGGGTCACCGGCCCGGTGGGGATGCGGCCGGTGGTGCGGACGATGTGGCCGGTGGCCGGGTCGATTGCCGCCTCCAGAAAGAGGTCGCCCATCGGCAACACCAGGAGCCGCACCGTCCCCCCCGCCACTGCCACGCTCCCCCCATCGATCACCTCTGCGGCGTGCTGACCCAAAAGGGTGGGCAAAATCAGGCGCGCCACCTGCACCGCCATGGCGGCACGCGCGGGCCCGGCCACCTCGTCCCCGTCGCGCCAACCGCGGCCACCGTCGAGGAGGCGCAGCTCACGCGCGCCACCCGAGTAGGCGATCTCCACCCGCAACCGGCCGGTGGTGTCGAACAAACGGGTCAGCCTCCCGCTCTCGCCCCCATGGCGAACCCGCGGCTGGACCACCCCGGTCTGGCGCACCACCGCCCCGCGCGCGAGGGCCTCCCGGCGGATCTTTTGTGGCCGGAGATTGGCGGCGCACCACCGCCCCGCGCGCGAGGGCCTCCCCGCCGTAGACAACCACCATCTGGCGGATCACCTCCACCAGCGGCGCGTCCGCACCCGGGGCGGCCGCGACCGCGCCGGACAGGGGCGCGAGGAGGAGCAAGGCG
Source organism: Nitrospirae bacterium CG2_30_70_394 (assembly GCA_001873295.1). Classification (GTDB taxonomy): domain Bacteria; phylum CG2-30-53-67; class CG2-30-53-67; order CG2-30-70-394; family CG2-30-70-394; genus CG2-30-70-394. Next base: position 24,267 of record MNYW01000180.1, read on the forward strand.
AGGAGAGAGGTGCCCCAACGCAGCATGGCAATCGACCGGTCAGCCGGGCGGCGGTTGGTGATCCTGGCAAAGCTGGTCGGTCGCCGCCACGGTGAGTGGCAGATCCGTGAGGCCGCAGCGGTAGTGGCCCGCCGCCGCCTGCAGGTGGCGACAGGTGGCACAGACACCGAAGGCGCGGCCGCCGTGGCCCCGCTGGAGGGCGGCGAGGAGGTCGGTGAGAGCCGCCTCCAGGGCGCTGGCCGCCGCCGGCTCGAGGGCCCCACACGCCGCCGCCCACACCCCCTCCCCGTGCAGCCGCTCGACCACCGCCGCGCCTTGGCGGGTGAGGGCGAAGTGGCGGAGCCGCCGGTCGCCCGGGTCGTTGGCCATGGTGACGAAGCCGCGCCGGCGGAGCACGGCGAGGGACTGGGAGACGGACCCCTTGCCCACCCCGAGGTAGGCGGCCACTGCCCCGGCGGTATCGCTGAACCGGTTCGCCCGCGCCAGGTAGGCAAGGGCGTGGGCGTGGATCGGATGGAGCCCCTCGGGGAGGGCGCGCGCCTCACCGCGCAGGAGGTTGCCGAGCCGTTCGAGGAGGAAGAGCAGGCGTGGCGCGGGGTCCATGGGTCAGGGTAACCGGGTTGACTTGGGGGGCGGGCCATATAGTATGGACTCGATACTAACAAACCCCAAGGAGACTGCCATGGCCCGTCTGCTCACCGCCCTCACCCTCGCCTCCCTCGTCACCACGACCCCCGCCGCCGCCGGCCCGATCGCCTACCCGGAGGGGTATCGCGCCTGGGCACACGTGAAGTCGATGGTGATCCTCCCCGGCCACCCCCTCGCCGACCCCTTCGCCGGGATCCACCACCTTTACGCCAACCCCGCCGCCCTGGAGGGGTACCGCACCCACACCTTCCCCGACGGCGCGGTGATCGTCTTCGACCTGTTGGAGGCGACCGGCGACTCCACCGCCTTCACCGAGGGGAGGCGCAAGCTCGTCGGGGTGATGGTGCGCGACACCCGCGGCTACGCGGCTACCGGCGGTTGGGGGTTCGAGGGGTTCGCGGGCGACAGCCACAGCGAGCGGCTGGTGGATGGCAAGGGGGCGACCGCCTGCTACCCGTGCCACGAGACGACGGACAACAGCCACGTCTTCAGCCGGCTGCGGCCGTAGACGAGCGGCCACCTACCTCCGGCGTTGCTCCCGCCGCGCCGCTCGCTGCGCCGGCGAGACGGAGGACCACGGTGCGGGCGCGGTCGATCTGGGCGGTAAGCTCGTCGACCGTCGCCCACCCCTGGGCGAACTTCACCCGGTCGGTGGCGAAGAGGAGGTCGAGGAGGGTGGCGCGGAGGGTGGGGTCCACCGCGGCGCAGTGGCTCAGCCACTCCTCCACCTCGCGGGTGGTGGACTCCAGCGCCGGGAAGGCGAGGCGCTGCTCCAGGTAGTGGCGGATGATCGCGGAGAGGCGGGTGGCGACCTGCTCGGCATCGCCGTGGGCGAACGCCTCGGAGTGGGCGAGGCGGACGAGGGCGGCAAGGGCGATCTGGTCGGCAGCAGGCGCGGGCGGCGGCGCGGGCGTAGGCCGCGGGCGGCGGCGCCACGCCGCGATCCCGGCGACCACGCCGGCGGCGAAGAGCACTCCGAGTCCACCGGCCATCGCCCCGAGGCGCCAGTTGATCGGCAGCGCAACCGGGCCGGTCATCGGCCGCGGCGTCTCCTCCCCCCCCCTGCGCACAGAGACCACCTCAAGGTCGAGGGGCAGGCTCGCCACCCGCTCCTCCTGCCCGTCGCCACCGAGGTAGGTCACCGCCACCGCCGGCAGGGTGAAGCGGCCGACCTGCCAGGTACGAAGCTGCCAAATGAGGCGCTCGACCACGCGGCCGCCCCGCACCCCACCTTGCGCGGGGGCTGGGTGGGCGAAGCCGACCTGCTCGATCCCGTCCGGGAGGGCAAGGGTGGGCGGCGGGAGGATGATCTCTACCGCCGGGTCGTGGTCGATGCGCACGGTCAGGGTGAGCCGGTCGCCGACGGTGAGGCGGGTGGTATCGACCTCCGCGTCGAGCTGCACCGCAGCCACGCTGCCGCTCGGGGGCGGCCCGGGGAACGCCCGGGGATCAACCTCGGCGGCCCTCTCCACCGGCGCCACCCCCGCGCTCTGGGGCGGCCCGGGGAGGGGCCGGGGGGCGAGCTCGGCGTCGCGCTGCACCGCGGGCTCCGCCACGGCCATCTCCGGAGCCGGCGCGGGCGCGGCGAGGAGGAGAGCGCCGAGGAGGAGGGGGAGGAGTCTCCCGCCGCCGCCCCCCCCACACGGAGCCGGCCGCGGCCCACGGACCGCCGCGCCCTGCCCGCCGCCGCTCATCGCCGCATCCCCCGCTGGTGGAAATAGCTGCGCAACGGCGCCACACAATCGCCCGTGAGGTCGAGGTCGAGGGGCAGAAGGCGGGCACCGCGGAAGAGGCGATCGACCTCGGCGCGGTGGCGACCGCGGGCCGAACGGTAGGCGGCGCGCACCGCGGCGCTGGCCGTGTCCACCCACACCGGCGCGCCGCCCTCGGGGTCGGTGAGGCAGGTCAGCCCGGCGGCCGGGAGCTCCTCGCCGAGGGGGTCGGTGAGGCGCACCGGCACCACCTCGTGGCGGCGTGCCGCCACCCGCAGGTCGGGGCCGAAGCCGGTGGCGAAAAAATCGGAGAGGAGGAAGACCACCGCCCGCCGCCGGACCACCCGGGAGAGGTAGGCAAGCGCCCCGCCGAGGTCGGTGCGCACGCCGGTGACCGCCGGGTAGAGGAGGTCACGGATCAAGCGCAGGCAGTGGTGGCTTCCCTTGCGCGGCGGGACGAACGACTCGATGCGATCGGTGAACAGGAGCAGCCCCGCCTTGTCGTTGTTGCGAATGGCGGAGAAGGCGAGCAACGCCCCAACCTCGGCGAGCCGCTCGGCCACCGTGACGGCTGCCGGCCCGACGCGGGTGGAGGCGGAGCCGTCGACCGCCAGGATGACGGTTAGCTCGCGGGTCTCGGCGAAGGTCTTGATGAAGGGGTGGCCGGTGCGCGCGGTGACATTCCAGTCGATGGCGCGCACATCGTCGCCGGGGCAGTACTCGCGCACCTGGTCGAACTCCAGCCCCTGGCCGCGGAAGGTGGAGTGGTACTCACCCGCGACCACCTGATCCACCAGCCGCCGGGCGCGGATCTCAATCCGCCGGACCCGCCGGAGGACCTCTTGCGGGGTCTGGGCGGTGGTGGTGGTTCCGGCGTTCATCTGGCGAGCCCCCCGCAATGGCGGTACCGATCCGCCCCCGCCGCCGATTTTCCGCTCCCCCGCCGGCGGCCGTGGCGGCCTACGGTACCGCCACACCGTCGAACAGCCGGCCGACCAGGGTGTCCGCACTCACCCCCTCCGCCTGCGCCTCGTAGGTGGGGAGGATGCGGTGGCGCAGGACCTCGCGGCCGATCGCCTTCACGTCCTCGGGGATCACGTAGCCACGCCCGTCGAGGAAGGCGTGGCCGCGCGCGGCGAGCTCCAAAAAGATCGACGCACGCGGCGAGGCGCCGTACTCGATCAGCCCGGCGAGGTCTGCCACGCCAGCTCCCGCGGGGTCGCGCGAGGCAGAGACCAGGGCGAGGACGTAGTCGCGGATCTTCGGGTCCACGTAGACCTCGCGCACCACCTTGCGCGCCGCCAGGACCTCCGCGGGCGAGGTGGTGGCGGTGACCCACTCGGTGCGGTCGGTGACCACCATCTCCATGATCCGCCGCTCCTCCTCCAGCGACGGATAGCCCACCACCACCTTGAGCATGAAGCGGTCGACCTGCGCCTCCGGCAGGGGGTAGGTCCCCTCCTGCTCGATCGGGTTCTGGGTGGCCAGGACCAGGAAGGGGTGGGGCAGGGGGTAGGTCTCGTCGCCGATCGTCACCTGCTGCTCTTGCATCGCCTCCAACAGGGCCGACTGGACCTTGGCGGGGGCACGGTTGATCTCGTCGGCGAGGATGACGTTGGCGAAGATCGGCCCCTTGCGCGGCGCGAACTCGCCACTCTTCGGGTTGAAGATCAGGGTCCCGACGAGGTCGGCGGGCAAGAGATCCGGGGTGAACTGGATGCGCCGGAAGGTGCCGCCCAGGCAGGTGGCCACCGCGTTCACCGTGCGTGTCTTCGCCAACCCCGGCACCCCCTCGAGGAGGACGTGGCCGCCGCATAACAGGCCAATGAGGAGCCCCTCCACCATCGACCCCTGCCCCACCACCACCCGCCCGACCTCGTTGCGCAGGCGAATGAGGAAGCGTGACTGCTCGGCGATGCGCTCGGTGACCGCAGCGAGGTCGATGGCCATGGAGGAACCGCAGGGGTAAGGGTCTAGGGGTGAGGGGTGGGGGGCGGCGGCGGCCCCTGCGGCTTGGACGCCTGCACGAAGTTCATCTGCAGGGTGTAGAGGAGCTCGTCGATCACCCGCTGCTCCTCGGCGGTGAGGTTGCCCTCGGTCTTCGCCTTCACCACCCGCAACAGGTCGATGGAGTTGCGCGCCCCCCGCAGGTCGCGCGGGACCGGATGGTTGGGGTCCTGGAGAAGCCCCATCTGGGCGAGGGCGGTGGAGGCGAGGGTCTCGAACAGGGAGATGACGTCCACCTCGCCGAAGACCACCGCCTTGGCCTTCTGCTTCTCCTTCGCCGCTTCGAGCTTCGCCTTGTCGCGCTCAGCCTCCTTGCGCAACCGCTCCTTCGCCTGCTCGGCCTCCTCCAACCCCTCCGCGTCGAGGTGGGTATGGCGGTGCTCGATGAAGGTGAAGCCGCTATCGTCTGCCATGGGTTGGACCTCGGAGGGGGAAGGGTTGGGCGGCGGAGTCGCGGTGGCGCTTTTCTAGCGTTTCACGCCGAAGTACAACGTGTTGCCGGCCCGCTTGACCAGGAAGAGGGTGGGGCGCGCCTTGTCGCGCTTGGCGAGGGAGTCGCGGAAGTCGGCAAGGGTGGCGACCGCCTTGCGGTTGACCTCGATCACCACGTCGCCGCGCCGCATCCCCGCCTCCCACGCCGGGCCGTCTTGGTCGATGTCGGAGACCACCAGGCCGTGCTCCTCCTCCAGACCGAGGGAGTCGGCAAGCTCCGGGGTGATCTCCTGCAGGGTAATGCCAAGGTCGTTGGGGGGGGTGGTGGCCCCCTCTGCCTCCTCCTCCGCGAGCACCCCCACCTTCAGCTCCAGGGTCTTGCGGGCGCCATCGCGGATCACCTCGACCGCGACCTTCTTACCCACCGGGGTGAGGGCGACGAGCCGCGGCAACTCCTCGGCCTTGTGGACCGGCTTGCCGTCGAAGGAGACGATGACATCGGAGCGGCGCAGCCCCGCGTCAGCCGCGGGCGACCCCTGCACCACGTCCGCCACCAACACGCCGCCGCGCTCCTTGAGCTCCAGAGATTGCTGCAGCTCGTCGGTGATCTCTTGGATGTAGACGCCGACCCAGCCGCGCACCACCTTGCCGTGCTCCTTGAGCTGCTCAATCACCTCCTTCGCCATGTTCACCGGCACCGCGAAGCCGATCCCGGTACCGCCGGAGATGATCGCGGTGTTGATCCCCACCACCTCACCGCGGATGTTGAACAACGGACCGCCCGAGTTGCCCGGGTTGATGGAGGCATCGGTCTGGATGAAGTTGTCGTACGGGCCGGCGCCGATCACCCGCCCCTTGGCGGAGACGATGCCGGTGGTGACCGTCTGGGCGAGGCCGAAGGGATTGCCGATCGCCATCACCCACTCGCCAACGTTCAGCTTCTCCGAGTCACCCAGCGGTGCGGCGAAGAGGTTCTCCTTCGTCTCGATCTTGAGCAGGGCGACGTCGGTCTTCGGATCGCGGCCGACCACCACCGCTTCGAACTCGTGCTCGTTATCCAGGCGTACGGTCACCTTGTCCGCGTTCTCCACCACGTGGTTGTTGGTGATGATGTAGCCCTCCTTGGCGATGATGAAGCCGGAGCCCAGCGACCGGCGCTTGAAGTCGTGGGGCGGCGCCCCGGGGAAGCCGGGCTGTCCCTCGAAGAAGCGGCGGAAGAACTCCTGGAACGGGTCCTGCCCCTGCCCCTGCCCCCCCATGCCCGGATGACCCGGCCCGATGGTGGGGTGGCGCACCGTCTCGGTGGTGGCGACGTTCACCACCGCCGCGCGGAGCTGCTCGGCGAGCTTGGTGAAGGTGTCCCAACGCAGCGGCGAGTCCGCGTTGGGTACCTCGAGGCCGCTGCCATCTTGCCAAAAGGGGCGGGCGAGGACCGCGCGGGGGAGGAGGGTGGTGGCGAGGCTGAGGACAAGGGCGACGAGGAGACGAGCCATGAAGAGGTCCTTAACGCGGGGTACCGCCAGCGGGGCGGTCAGGGGGGAAGCGATCATTTTACCGTCGCGCCGTCGCCGCTTGTCGAGGGCGCGAACACGGCCGGTGAGGATCGGGAGCCAGGCGGGACAGGGCAACTCCTTGACACCCTCCGGGAGGGCGGGGTATCCCCCGTCGCCGATGATCCATGTTGACCACCTGAGCAAACGCTACGGCGCTGTCGAGGCGGTGCGGGACGTCTCCTTCCACGTCGCCCCCGGGGAGATCCTTGGCTTCCTCGGCCCGAACGGCGCCGGCAAGACGACCACTCTGCGGGTGATCACCGGCTTCCTCCCCGCCACCAGCGGTACCGTGCGGGTGGGCGGGGCGGACATCTTTGACGACCCGGCGGCGGTGAAGCGGCAGATCGGTTATTTGCCGGAGAACCCGCCTCTGTATCCGGAGCTCACGGTCCGCGAGCAGCTCACCTTCGCCGCCCGCCTCAAGCAGCTCCCCCGCCGCCAGCAGAAGGCGGCGGTGGACGAGGCGGTGGCGCGCGCCGGCCTCACCGAGGTGCGCGGGCGGCTGGTCGCCAACCTCTCGAAGGGGTACCGCCAGCGGGTCGGCCTCGGCCAGGCCCTGGTCGGGGCACCGCCCCTGCTCATCCTCGACGAGCCCACCGTCGGGCTGGACCCGAAGCAGATCATCGAGATCCGCGACCTGATCCGCGCCCTGGCCGGCGACCACACGGTGGTCCTCTCCTCGCACATCCTGCCGGAGGTGCGCGCCACCTGCGCGCGGGTTGTGATCATCCACCACGGGAGGGTGGTGGCCACCGACACCTTCGCCACCCTCGCCGCCCGCCTGCGCCACACCCAAAAGGTGCGGGTGGCGGTGGCGCGCCCCGGTCCGGCGCTGGTGGAACGGCTCGGAGCCCTCCCCGACGTGGTGGCGGTGAGCCCCGATGGCGAGGGGGCGTGGCTGGTGGAGACGCCGGTGGCAGCGGACCGGCGCGAGCAGATCGCCCAGGCGGTGGTCGAGGGCGGCTACGGCCTCCTCGCCCTGGAGCCGCGGGCGCTCTCTTTGGAGGAGGTCTTCCTCGAGCTCACCACCGAAGACGCGGCCCCCGCGGAGGGAACGCCATGAGGGGCACGATGGCGATCCTCAGGCGCGAGCTGCGCGGCTATCTCATCTCGCCGGTAGCCTACGTCCTCCTCGGCGTGCTGTTGCTGTTGGGCGGCTACTTCAACTTCGACATCGTCACCTACTACGCCGCCCAGTCCCTGCGCTCCGCGCAGTTCCCCGGCATGGCGGAGGAGTTCACCGCCCAGCAGGGGATCATCGCGCCGCTGTTCTCCAGCCTGGCGGTGATCCTCCTGCTCGTCTTGCCCCTGTTGACCATGCGGCTCCTGGCGGAGGAGCGGGCGCGCGGTACCTACGAGCTCCTCCTCACCGCGCCGGTGAACCTCACCGCGATCGTCGCCGGCAAGTTCCTCGCGGCCCTAGCGCTGTACACGGCGCTCCTCGGGATGAGCGGGGTGTGGCCCGCCTACACCGCCACCCTCCTCCCCCTCGACTGGGGGGCGGTGGCCGCCGGCTACCTCGGCCTCTGGCTGATGGGGGCGGTCTTCATCGCCGTCGGGCTGCTCGCCTCGTCGCTCACCCAGCACCAGCTCATCGCCGCCCTCGCCGGCTTCGCCATCCTCCTCTTGTCGTGGGTGATCGGCTGGGCCGGCCACAACGTGGAGGGAGAGCAGGCGGCGCTCCTCAAGTACCTCTCCCTCCTCGACCACCTGGAGAACTTCTTCCAGGGGGTGATCGACACGCGCGACGTGGTCTACTTCGCCAGCTTCACCGGCCTGGCGCTGCTCGCCACCCAGCGGGTCCTCGACTCCCAACGGTGGCGCGCATGAGCCTCCGCCGCACCCTCACCTACGGCACCACCTCCGCCCTGCTGGTGGTGGTCCTGGCGGCGATTCTGGTCTTCGCCAACCTCCTCTCTGTTCGCCACTACCGGCGGTTCGACACCACCGCGAACCAGCGCTTCACCCTCAGCCCGCAGACCCGCAACGTCCTCACCGGGCTCAGCGCGCCGGTAGAGGCGCTCTGCTTCTTCGAGCCCGACGGCAAGGAACGGCAAGAGGCGACCCAGCTCTTCGAGCAGGCGCAGGCGGCGAGTCGCAACTTCACCTACCGCTTCGTCGACCCCGACAAGCACCCGCGCGAGGCGCAGGCACACGCGATCACCCAATACGGCACCACGGTGCTGCGCCAGGGCGAGCGCACGATCACGATCACCGGCCACGCGGAGGGCGACCTCACCTCGGGGCTCATCCGGGTGACGCGCGCACAGCGGCGCCAGATCCGCTTCACCACCGGCCACGGCGAGCGACCCCTGCACGGCACCGATCGCGACGGCCTCGACGTCGCCGCCCGCGCCCTGGAGCAGCAGGGGTTCGAGGTGAGCGAGCTGCTCTTGTTGCAGACCGGCGCGGTGGCGGAGGAGAGCGACGTGGTGGTGATCGCCGGGCCGAAGAAGCCTTTTTTGCCGGCGGAGGTGGCGGCGATCCACCGCTACCTCGATGGCGGGGGCAACGTTATTTTGCTCGCCGACCCGGACGGCGACGCCGACCTCGCGCCCCTGGTCGCTGGCTGGGGGGTGGGGCTGCCCAAGGAGCTGATCCTCGACCCATCGTCGCGCATGTTCGGCGGCGACTACACGGTTCCCCTGGTCGCCCAGTACCCGCCGCACGCGATCACCCAGGGGTTCAGCCTCGCCTGCTTCTTCCCGGTCGCCCGGCCGGTGGTGAAAGAGGAGGCGGCGGGGGTGACCCACGCGGTGATCGCCCAGACCGGGCCGCAGGCGTGGGGCGAGACCGAGGTGGCGCGCGAGCCGCTCCAGCTCGACGACGGCGACCGCCCGGGGCCGGTGGATGTGATCCTCCTGGCGGAGCACGCCGCGGCGGAGGCGGGCGAGGGGGCGGTGACGCAAGCGGTGGGCGCCCCCGCCGCCGCGCCCGTCGACGCGCCCGTCGACGCGCCCGCCGCCGCACCGGCCGGCGCGGGCGAGGGGGCGACGCCGAAGGGAGGCGACAACGAGGCCCCCGCCGCCGCGCCCGCTAAGGCCGCGCCCGCCCATGGTGGCCGCCTCTTGGTCGCCGGCGACGCCGATTTTCCCACCAACCAGTGGTACCCCTTCTCCGGCAACGGCGACCTCTTCCTCAACTGCGTGAGCTTTCTGGGCAAGGAGGAGGGGTTGGTGGCGATCCGGCCGAAGGAGCACCAGCCCCAGACCCTCGCCCTGACGCCGCGCCAAGGCGAGTTCCTCCTCTTCGGCTTCGTCGTCTTCCTGCCCCTCGCCACCTTCGCCACCGCCTTCGGCGTCTGGCGCTGGCGGCGCTCCCTGTGAGGTGGCGGTGCGGCGCCTCCTCCCCCTCCTCCTAGCCTCGGCGGTGCTGGCGGCGATCGTCACCTACTACTTCGGCGTGGAGGAACCGGCGCGCAAACGCCAGGAGGCGGCCGAGGAGGCGAAGGGCAAGCTGGTGAGCTTGGCGCGCGAGCAAGTCAGCGGTGTCGAGCTCACCCGCAACCACGAGACCGTGCGCCTGGAGCGCGATGCGACCGGCCACTGGTGGCTGCGCGAACCCCGGGTGGCGCCGGCACGCGCGGCCACCGTCGACGACCTCCTCTACGCGGTCACCACGCTGCACGCCGAGCGGACCCTACCCCTGGCGGAGGGCGAGGCGAGCGACTACGGCACCGGCGACACCGCCGCCACGATCCACCTCACCGGCGAGTCGATCGACACCACCGTGCGCCTCGGCAATCGGGCCACCGTGGGGTTGGATCGCACCTACGTGCAGGTGGGCGAGCAGCTGGCGATCTGCTCCACCCCCCTCACCGCGACGGTGAACCAACCGCTGGCGACCTTTCTGCGCGAGCAGCTCTTCGACACCGACCGGTGGCGCGCCGTGCACCTCGAGGTGGCGGACGGCGACCGCTCCTGGTCGGTGGCCAAGGACGCGGCGGGGGGGTGGCACTTGGACGGCGGGGTGGAGGCGGACCCCGAACAGGTGGAGGGGTGGCTGGCGGCGCTCGACGAGACGAAGGCGGACCCCCTCATCGCCGGCGAGCCGCCCGCGGCGGCGCGCTGGGCCGAGGTGCGAATCTACCCCGAGGCCGCGGCCGCGACCCCCGGCGCGACCCCCGGCGCTACCCCCGCGGCGACCGCCGCGAACGCGCCCCCGGCGGCGCCCGCCACGCCCGCCACGCCCGCCACGCCCGCCACGGTGGTGCGCATCGCCCGGGACGGCACGGGCGATGTGGCCGCGACCCAGGTGGGGCTTGGCTTCTGGGGAAGGCTCGCGCCGGCGGCGGTGGCCAAGCTGCTGCCCGACCCGGAGGGGTTGAAGGATCGCCACCTGGTCCACTTCCACGCCTTCGATGTCGATCGCCTCGAGCTGCGCTCCCCCCAGGGACTCCTCACCCTCCGCCACCACGACGGCGAGTGGGCGGGCGACGATGGCACCGCGGTGGATGGCCAGCGGGTGGACGACTACTTGCAAACCCTGGAGGATGCGCGGGCAACGGGGTATCTTGAGGGGGATCAGCCCCCGGTGAAGGGGCCAGAGCTCTCTCTCTATCGCTCCACCCAGCTCCTCGCCTCCCTCGCCTTCGGCGGCGAGGGGGACGCGCGGGCCCGGCGCCTCCCCAACGGACCGACCCTCCAACTCACCCCCGCAACCCTCGCCCAACTCCTCCCCACCCCCGGCCGGTTCTTGGCGGCCACCGGTCCCCCCTCCAAGACCTCCCCATGATCCTCTCGACCAAGATCACCTACTCGGTCCGTGCCCTCGCCTACCTCGCCCTCCACGGGCCGGCCGAGGGGTTTCTCTCCCTCACCCAGGTGGCGAACGGCGAGGGGATCTCGCTCAACTACCTTGCCCACCTCTTCAGCCGCCTACGCGCCCGCGGCATCATCGAGTCGGTGCGCGGCCGCCGCGGCGGCTACCGCCTGGCGCGGCAGCCCGCGGAGATCTCCCTGCAGGAGATCATCGACGCGGTCGACATGGGCGACTTCCTCAACCTGAACCTGCCACCGGAGATCGAGGACCAGTCGAGTTGCCGCATGGTGACCGACCTCCTATGGACCGGGTTCGACCGCCACATCCGCCACTACCTCACCGGCACCACCCTGGCGTCGGTGTTGGAGCGGGCGGCCTGATCCACCCCATGGCGCGACCGCGGTTACCGAGTGGCCCGCACGCCCGCCCCGCTGGCGCGGGGTGGGTGGTGGACCTTCCTCTCCATGGCGCCTGAACCGCGGGCCAGCGTCGGGGTGATCGGCGGCGGATCGTGGGGGACCGCCCTCGCCCACCTCCTTGCCACCCAGGGCCACGAGGTGGTGGTGTGGGCCTTCGAGGAGGAGGTGGTGCGCGCCGTCCGCGACCGCCACGAGAACCCGATCTATCTCGCGGGCATCCCCCTGGCGCCGTCGCTCACCGCGACCACCGACCTCGCGGCGGCAGTCACCGGCCGCGACGTCCTCCTGTCGGTGGTACCAACGCCGTATCTGCGGCCGGTGTTGCGCTCGCTGCAGGAGCTCCTCGCGGCGCGGCCGGGAGCCGTGCCGGGTTATCTGGTCAGCGCGACCAAGGGGATCGAGAACGACAGCTTGATGCTCGTCTCCGAGATCCTCGCCGGCGAGCTACCGGCGATCCCGCCGGGCCACTGCGCCTACCTCTCCGGCCCCTCCTTCGCCCGCGAGGTGGCGCGCGGCCTGCCCACCGCGGTCACCCTCGCCTCGCAGAGCGAATCCACCGCCAAGCATCTGCAGGCGGTGTTCACCGCCCCTTGGATGCGCGTCTACACGAGCCCGGACGTGGTCGGGGTGGAGCTCGGCGGGGCGGTGAAGAACGTGATCGCCATCGCCACCGGCGCCTGCGCCGGCCTCGGGCTCGGCGCCGACACGATCGCCGCGCTCATCACCCGCGGCGAGGCGGAGGTGGCGGCCCTGGGCACCGCCATGGGCGCCCACCCCCTCACCTTCCTCGGCCTCGCCGGGATCGGCGATCTGGTCCTCACCTGCACCGGCGAGCTCTCCCGCAATCGCACCGTCGGCATGCGCCTCGGCCGCGGCGAGTCGTTGCGCACCATCCTCAAAGAGATGCGAATGGTGGCGGAGGGGGTACGCACCACCCGCTCGGTCTACCAGCTGGCGAAAAAGCTCGGGGTGGCAATGCCGATCTGCAGCGAGGTCTACCACGTCCTCTACGAGGGCGCCGACCTGCGCGGCGCGGTCGATCGCCTCATGCGGCGCGAGCTGAAGGAGGAGTGGGAAGATCTCACCGGCATGGGTGGCCCGACGTGGAGGGAACCGTGAGCCACCTCGACCCGGGCGGCCAGCGCAGCCTCACCGCCAGCGACCTTGCCAGCCGCTCCGGCCACTGCCTGCACGGCCACCTGCACACGATCCTCGGCTTTGCTGAGCTGCTCGCGGAGGATGGCGAGGAGAGCGGCCCCCTGCTCCTGGAGTCGGCCCTGCGCCTACGGGTACGCATCGATGCCCTCCTCCACCTCCACGACCGGTGTCACCGAGGATGGAACGGGCGCGGCGCGCCGGCGGCGGCGATCCTCGACGAGCTCGTCTTGCCCACCGGGCTGGCGATCGACAACCGCCTCCCCCCCCACACCCACCTCCACCTCGATCCGCGCGGCCTGCGTGTCCTCCTCGCGGAGCTTGGGGTCCTGGCCGCCCCCTCCCTCGTGGTCCTCACCGGCGACAAACCGGCGGTGGAAATCACCACCACCCTGGCGACCGAGCTCCTCGACGACGGCGACGGCGCGGTCAGTGTCGCGATCGTCCAAGCACTGGTCGCCGACCTCGGTGGCAGCCTCTCGTTCACCGACGTCGCCAGCGGGCGGCGTCGCCTCACCGTGGGCTTCCCGCACCCAAGGGAAACCGCGGCTTGACCCAATCTCCGGGAGGGACCTCCCTCCCACCCTCAATCCCAGGCGGTGATTTGCACCTCCTTCCGACACCCCCGGCGGCCGCGCGGCCGCCCCTGCCCACCCCACGGTTCAGTCGCCATCGGGCGGCGCGGGATCACGTCGGTCACCGCCTTCTAGGAGTCCCATGTCTCGCAAAATGCTGATCAATGCCGCCGAAGGGGTGGAGAGCCGAGTGGCGATCCTCACCGACGGCGTCCTCGACGGGTTGCACATCGAGTTTCTTGGCCGCGCCAAGCTCAAGGGCAACATCTACCGCGGCACCGTCGTCCAGACGGAGCCGTCCCTGCAGGCCGCCTTCGTGGAGTACGGCGAGGATCGCCACGGCTTCCTCTCCCTGTCGGAGGTGAACTTCGACCTCTTCCCGGAGAAGAAGGGGCGGCGGCGGATCGAAGAGATCCTGCACCGCAACAGCCCGGTCTTGGTGCAGGTCATCCGCGACGCCCGCAGCCAGAAGGGGGCGGCCCTCTCCACCTTCATCTCCCTCGCCGGCCGCTACCTCGTCTACATGCCGTGCTGCGCGGGCGGCGGGATCTCGCGCAAGATCGAGGGGGAGGAGCGGAGCAAGCTAAAGGCCTTCTTCGACTCCCTGGAAAAGGAGGAAGGGGAGCTCCCGGGCCTCATCATCCGGACCGCGGGGGTGGGTCGCAGCACGGAGGAGCTGAAGCGCGACTACGCCTACCTGAAGGGGCTGTGGTCGCGTATCGAGCAGGTCCGCGACCAGAGCGACAAGCCCGGCCTCGTCTACCAGGAGCTCGACCTGGTGCTGCGCACGGTGCGCGACTACCTCACCCCGGACATCGACGAAATCCTGGTCGACGACGAGCGGGTCGCGGAGCAGATCCGCGACTTTTTGCGGCGCACCGCCCCGGAGGCGGTGGAGCGGGTGAAGCTGCACCACGAGAAGCGGCCGATCTTCTCCCGCTACCAGACCGAGGAGCAGATCGCCACGATCTACAAGCGCCAGGTTCCGCTCCCCTCCGGCGGCTCCATCGTCATCGACCCCACCGAGGCCCTGGTGGCGATCGACGTCAACTCGGGGAAGGCGAACCAGTCGGGCAATCCGGAGAAGACCTCCCTCCAATCCAACCTCGAGGCGGCGGTGGAGATCGCCCGGCAACTGCGCCTGCGCGACCTCGGCGGCCTGGTGGTGTGCGACTTCATCGACATGAGCGAGGCGAAGAACCGCCACAAGGTGGAAGAGGCACTGAAGGAGGCGATGAAGGACGACAAGGCGCGCTTCGACGTCGGCAAGATCTCCCCCAAGTTTGGCCTGTTGGAGCTCTCCCGCCAGCGAGTGAAGCAGTCGCTTTTAGAAGGGTCGCACGAGACCTGTCCCACCTGCGAAGGCGTCGGCCGGGTGCAATCCGCCGCCTCGGCGGCCACCGGCTTCCTCCGCTCCCTGCAGGCGGCGGCGGCCAATCCCGAGGTGGCCACCGTCCACCTCACCGTCACCCCGGCGGTGGCGAACTACATCCTCAACGAACACCGCCCTGCCCTCATCGAGCTCGAACGGCGGCGCGCGATCGAGATTCACGTCGACGCCGACCCCCTCCTCCTCTCCCACCAGTCGCGGATCGAGATCACCAAGGTGGAGAAGGGGTCGGACGAGCCGGTGCAGGAGGTCGCCACCGCCCTCGACGTGGTCCCCGAGGTGATCGCGGTGAAGCGCGCGGTCGCCGCGCCGGCCGCCGCGGAGAGTGGGGCGGCGATCGCGCCCGGGGTCAGCGCGCCGGCCGCGCCGGCGAGCCTTGCCGAGGAGGGGGGCGCCAATGGGCGCAAGCGGCGCCGGCGGCGGCGCGCGATCGAGATTCACGTCGACGCCGACCCCCTCCTCCTCTCCCACCAGTCGCGGATCGAGATCACCAAGGTGGAGAAGGGGTCGGACGAGCCGGTGCAGGAGGTCGCCACCGCCCTCGACGTGGTCCCCGAGGTGATCGCGGTGAAGCGCGCGGTCGCCGCGCCGGCCGCCGCGGAGAGTGGGGCGGCGATCGCGCCCGGGGTCAGCGCGCCGGCCGCGCCGGCGAGCCTTGCCGAGGAGGGGGGCGCCAAT
>MNYW01000058.1 GCA_001873295.1 Nitrospirae bacterium CG2_30_70_394
CCTGCGCCAACTCGACGCGGGTTGAGCGGGCTTCCCCCGGGCGCGGGCGGTGGTGCGAAAGCGGCGATCCCATTGCCGCGGTCCACGGGTTCACGGGTTGCGGCCGACCCTTGGGACGGTCGTTCGCGGCGCTCCTTCGGGGTGGCGGTCGGCGGGCGGTCAGCCCCGCCTCACAGCTCGATCGCGAACTCGTCCGGGAAGAGGTAGTCGAGGTTCACCCCGAAGCGGAGGGTGTCGATGCCGAAGAACTCGAACTGCATCTCCACCCGCTCCTCGTCCTCGATGGTGGCGGTGATCTCCGCGAACCCCATCAGGTCCATGTACAGGACCCCGGCCACCGGGTAGCGCAGGTCCCAGAGATCGCCGCGGTCGATGGTGAAGTCGGTCAGAGAGATCTCGCCGTCGAAGGCGCCCCAGATCTCGATGTCGGCCTTGCCGTTGACGAAGATCAGGTCGTCGTTGGTGTCGAAGCCGTCGAAGGTGAAGGTGCCGTCCACCGCGAACTGGCTCAAGGCGGGGAACCAGTCGACGTTGATGTCGACGACGATGCGCTCGGTGGTGGTGGAGCCGTAATGCTTGGTGGGGAGGTAGGTGGTACCGCCGGGGCTGAGATCGAAAAACTGGGCGCGGATGATGACGTTGTTGAACAGCCCATCGTCGAACTCCACCCGCCACCGCTCGTCGGGCTCGTCATAGACCCACTCGAAGAGCGGCACGTCGATCACGCTGCCGTGTACACCACGGTCGCCGGCCAGGGAGAAGACCTTGATCCGATCACGCAGGTCGTCGGCCAGGCGCACGATCGGGGCGTCGTCCACCACCGTCGCGGCGAGATCCAGCGGGCCGTTCGGCGCCCGGTCGTTGGCCGCGCTGGCCATCACAGAGGAGGCGGTGGCGAACCCCAAAGCCGCGCTTGCCACCTCGCCGAGGACGGCGCGGGTCTCCGGGTCGGGAGGGGTGCGATCCACCGCCGTGGCCGCCGTGGCCGGGGTGGAGGGGGTATGGAGGGCCGACAAGACCGCACCGCCGCCCTCGCTGTTGCCGCCCCCGCCGCCGCCACAACTGGCGGCCAACGCCGCACACAGGATCACCGGGCCGAGGCCCCAGGTTGCAAGAGCGCCCGCTAGCCTATCCATGCCGCCCCTCCTTTGGGAGAACGATCCTCCATCTAACCAGGGAGCCTGCCACACGGACTTAGGATTCTGCCGCCGCGGCAAAGCGCCCGCGCCACGGCGGCGCGCGAGGCCGCAGCCGGTCGGACGTTGTCGATCGTGGCGACAAGAGGCGGGCTTGAGCCCGGATCGACCCGTTCGTAGCGCGACGTGGGGCGAGGCGACGACGAGGGGCCACGAGTCCAGCCCCACGAGTCCAGCCCCACGAATCCAGCCATGGCTCCGTTCGGCTTTGTCGATGGGAACCAAGTCCGACCGGCGCCGCGCTTGGGTTGCCGCCACCCCCGAGGTGGTTTGGCGCAAGGGCGGGCCGCGCGGGGTGACGCCGCGGTCGCGCCGCGTGGCTCATGCTGCGCGCGCCGGACCGACCGGAGCCGGAATCGGCGTCGCGGGGTGGCGGGGGGTGCACTGCGGGGGGGGCGGTCCGTCGCCCCGCTGGCCGCGGCGCGCCGAGTTGCCCGCCTTGCGCGGCGACACCAGGGGTTGCCGGCGACCACCGGCTACGCCGCGCGCCAGCCCTCGCCCAGGGTCCAGAACGGATCGCTCCGGGTCGCCTCGGTCGCGGCGGCCACCGCCTCCGGCAGGGTGAGGGGGCGCCACGGGGCGAGGTGGTGGTAGCGGCGGTAGCCGGAGGCGATCGCGGCGGCGAGGGTCGCGGGGGTGTGGCCGCTCAGGTGCGGTGCGGGGTCGGCGGTGCGTCGGGCGAGGGCCACGCTCCATCGTGTCCGCGCCGCTTCGTCTGGGAAGCGGAGGCAGTCGGCGAGGGAGGCGGCGTCGCGGGTGAAGGGGATGGCGCCGTGCTGGAGGAAGCAGCGGCGCAGGCGGCGTTGGGCCGAGCCGATCCACTTGCGGCCGGCCAGCGCCACCTCGCCGGCGGAGGGGGCGGCGTAGCAGGCCACGCGCAGGGCGGCCGGGCCGGCGGCGCCGTGGCTCCGGCCGAGCTCCGCGACCTCGAGGCCAAGCTCGGCGAGTGCGGTGAAAAGCGGCGCGATCGCCCAGCGGTAGCACGCCACCACGGTCGCGCCGGGATGGGGGAGGGGGGCGACGATCGCGTAGGTGAGGCCGGGGCCGTGCAACACCGCCCGTCCGCCCGTGGGCCGGCGCACCACCGCAACCCCGTGGCGGGCGCACGCCGCGAGGTCGACGCCCTCTTCTTCCACCCGTTGGTGGCGGCCGAGGGTGAGGGTCGGCCGGTCCCACCCGTAGAGGCGCACCACCGGCGCCACGGTCGAGCTCTCGGCGCGTGTAAGCAGCCACCGATCGATCGCCATCTGCGCCCAGGGTGGTCGAGGCGGGGCGAGATCGAGCTCCCATGCCACGCTCGCGGTTTGGGTCATGGGCGGGAGTGTGGCCTCTGCCGGAGGGGGGAGACCACCAGGGTCCACCGGTCCACCGCAATGAAGAGGGGGGGATGGGGGATGGGGGATGGATGGCCGTGGTCGCGGCCGAGCGAGATCGGGATCGAAAGCGAAAGCGGGAACGCGATCGTTGGCGCCCCTCCCATTGGCTGCGGCCGGCACCACGCCGCGGGTGGCTCGGTGCCAGGGGCTGCCGATCGCTAGCGTCCCCGCCTTCGCTTGCCCAAAACGTCCGCGTTGCCTACCCGCGGAACCTTCCACCCCTTACCCCCACCGCCGGGCGCCGAGCGCGCCGCCTCCAGTCCGCCCGACGGTCAGCCTGCCGCCATGGGTTCGCCTCCATCCACGTCTGCCGCGCATCCAGTCCCGCCGCGCAGCTCCACGACAAAAAACGACGAGCACGGTGTCGGCCTCCCCCTCCTGCGCTGGATGGCGGCGCGGACCCCGACCGAGCGCCTGCGGCCGTTGCAGGCGAAGGTGGCGGCGCTCCAGCGGTTGCGGGATGGCCGATCGCCTCCCTGATCTCTTCGCCATCCTGCCGCTGCTGGCCGCGCACGAGGTGAAGCTCATCGTGGTGGACGGGGTGCGCGCCGTTCTTTACGGGGCGCCGGTCGCGACCTTTGACCTCGACGTGGTGCACCCGCGGGCTGCGGTGAACCTGGTGCGCCTCCTCGCCGCGCTGGAAAGGTTCGGGGCGGTATACCGGGGTCGGGGTGGTCCGCGGCTGGCCCCAACGCGGGAGGGGGTCACCGGACCGCGGTCTCACCTCCTAATGACCGTGGCGGGGGGGCTCGATTTACTTGGGACGATCGGTGCGCGCCCCTTTGCGGAGCTCGCCGGTCACCCGAAGGCTCCGCGCGGAGGGGGGTGACGCGGTGCGGAGTCGCGGTGTTGCCCGCCGCCACGCCGGGGTCACCACCGAAAGTCCACGTCGATGATCCCCGCGTGGTCGCGGGCGCGGCGGCGGAGTTGGGCCACGAGCCAGCGGCGGATCGGGCGGCGGGTGGGGGAAAAGAGGATGAGCAGGCCGAGGGCGTCGGTGAGGAAGCCAGGGGTGAGGAGGGCGAGGCCGGCGACGAGGATCATCGCCCCCTCGATCAGCTCGTCCGTGGGCGGCCGGCCGGCAACCAGGGACTCCTGGATCGCCGCCAAGGTGCGTAGCCCCTCGGCGCGCGCCAGGGCGGCGCCGGCGGCGGCGGTGAGGATGACCAGGAGGATGGTGGCCGCGGCACCGATCACCCTGCCGACCTGGATGAGGAGGTAGAGCTCCGCCAGGGGAACGAAGAGGAAGAGGAGAAAGAGGCGGGACATGGGGGATCGGGGATCGGGGATAAGAGATGGTGCGGGTTCAGCGGGCCGATCGTCTCTTTCTCCTCACTCCTTTGTCGGCACCCCTCGTTCCTCCGCCATCGCCTCTGGGTTACGGGCGTGGCGCGGCAGGACGCAGTGGAGGGTGGTGCCTTCGCCCGGGGTGGAGGTGACCCAGATCCAGCCGCCATGCAGCTCGACGAGCTGGCGGCTGATCACCAGCCCCAGGCCGGTGCCGCCATAGGTGCGCGGTACCGAGCCGTCGAGCTGGTTGAAGCGCTGGAAGATGTGGCCGAGGTGCTCGGCGGGGATGCCGATGCCGGTGTCGCTCACCCCGAGGTAGAAGTAGTCGCGCGGGTCGATCGGCGCCGGGTAGTGGACGCGGAGCTGCTGGGCGATCGCGGGGAGGCGCTCGAGGAGGTCGAGGTGGACCACCACCTCCCCGTGGTCGGTGAACTTGCAGGCGTTGGAGACCAGGTTGAGCAGCACCTGCTTGATCCGCATCCGGTCAACCACCACCTCGGGCAGGTCGCTGCCCACCTCCTGGCGGTAGGCGATTTGCTTCTTCGCCGCCAGGGAGCGCGCCACCAGCGCCACCTCGTCGAGGATCGAGACGAGGTGGGTCTCCTCCGGGTGGACGGTCATCATCCCGGCCTCGATGGTGGAGAAGTCGAGGATGGAGTTGATCAGGTGCAGCAGGTGGTTGCCGCACTCGTGGATCTGCTCCACGTCTTCCCGCACCTTGCCGTCGACCGCGCCGTCAATCCCCATGAGGATCAGCTCGGCAAAGCCGATGACGCCGTTCAGCGGTGTGCGCAGCTCGTGCGACATGTTGGAGATGAACTCGGACTTCAGCCGGTCTGAGTCGCGCGCCTGCTCCATGGCGCGTTGCAGCTCGATGTTCTTCTCTGCGAGGGCGCGGGTGCGGTCGAGGACCTTGAGCTCCAGATCGCCAGTGTGCTCTTGCAGCTTGTGCTCGCTCTCTTGCAAGCGGCCGATGGTGGAGCGGAGGTTGGCGGCCATGTCGTTGAAGGCATTGCCGAGGAGCTCGAACTCGTCGCCGGTGTGGATCGCCACCCGGCCGCCGAGGTTGCCTTTGCCCCACTCGCGCGCCCGGTCGGCGAGCTGCACCAGCGGTCCGGTGACCCGGCGCGACAGGAAGAGGACCGCGAACAAAGCGAAGCTGAGAAAGACCGTGAGGGCCAGGAGGCCGACGCGCACCACGTAGGCCAGGCGGTGGCTGGCGTAGGGCGGGACCACGTGCACCTCGGCCCACCCCTGGGCGCCGGCGCGCGTGGCGGGCAGGGGGTGAGTGAAGCACCATACCGCGTCGCCGCCGGCGAGGGTGAGGAGGTAGCGGCTCGCCTGGTGGCTCGGGTTGCCCTCGAGGTTGAAGGGCGGCAACAAAGGTGAGCGGCCAGGGCGCCACTCGCCGCCCCCGTCGCGATGGACCGCCGCCGTCTCCCGGCCGGCGGCGTCGTACACCGCCACCCCTACCACCGCCTCGTCCTCGGTCACCGCCCGCGCGGCGGCGGCAATCGCCCCCGCGGGGGAGGGGGCGAGGGCGACCACCTCCGCCGCCGCCGCCGCCACGACCTCACCGCGCCGGAGGAGATCGCGTTGCAACAGGTTGGTCTGCTGCGCGTGGATGATGAAACCGAAGACGGTGCAGATGAACAGGATCAGCAGGGCGATGTAGCCGAAGAACTTCCAGCGGAAGCTGGTCACCGGCCGAGAGCCGCCGCTCCCGGCGGCGGCTGTGGTGTTCGGCCCAGGGGTGTTCCATGGCCAGCCGCTGCCCGCCGCTTGATTGCGCTCTTCGTCCACCGGTGCTCCGTCTGTCGGATCAACCGATCAACGCCAGGGTCTCGGTGACGCACCGCTCGATCCCTGCCGCCACCTCCTTCGGCCCCGGGCCGAGCATGTAGGCGGGGGTGGTGACCACCTTGTGCAGCCGGTCGACGACCAAGGCGTCCACCGCACAGGGAGAGTGGTGCGCCCCCATCCGCTCGATCGCCGCCGCGGTTTGTGCGTCGTTGCCGATGGTGACCTCCACCCCCTCGTCGCCGAGGAGCTTGGCGATCAGCGCCGGGGCGATGCAGATCGCGCCGATCGGCTTGCCGGCGGCGTGGATCGCCCGCACCAGCCGCGCGACCCCCGGGTCGACGGTGCAGTCGGGGCCGGTGATTGCGAAGTCACACAGGTTCAGCGCCGCGCCAAAGCCGCCCGGGAGGAGGAGGGCGTCGAGAGCGGCGGGGTCTGCCTGGGCCACGTCGCGGATCCGGCCGCGCGCGATGCGCGCCGCCTCCACCAAGACATTGCGGCTCTCCGCCTGCGCCTTGTGGGTGAGGTGGTTCACCACCTTCCGTTGCGCCACGTTGGGTGCGAAGCAGGAGACCTCCGCCCCGGCCCGGTCGAGGGCCAGGAGGGTGAGGACGGATTCATGGATCTCCGCCCCGTCGAGATAGCCGCAGCCAGAAAGGATCACCCCTACCCGTGCCATCGTCGTACCTCCGAAGAGTGGGAGCCGCTACGTCGCCGCGTGGTGCCCCTTGTGCCACCACCCGTACCTGCCGCCGCCCGCCGGTGGCGGTTCTCACCTGCACCCTCGCACCGTGGACGCATCCCGCCGCGGCTACCCACAGCGCTCCCCGCGCCTGTCCGCGGTCACCCCACCGCCACCTCTCGCTCTGCCACCACCCGGCCGAGGTCGGCGATCATCGCCTGGTCCTGCGCCGGTGGCGCGCCGGTGGTGGTGAGGTAGTTGCCGGTCATCGTGCCGTTGGCGCCGGCGAGGAACATCAGCGGCTGGAGGGAGCGCAGCCCCACCTCGCGGCCGCCCGCGATCATCAGGTTGCGGTCCGGCAGGCAGAGGCGGAAGCAGGCGATCGTCGCCAGGATTTCCATCGGCGCCAGGGTCGGATGCTCGCCCAGCGGGGTGCCCTGCTGCGGGTTGAGGAAGTTGAGCGGCACCATATCCGGCGCCACCTCGCGGAGGGCGAGGGCGAGCTCGACCCGTTGCTCGGGGGTCTCGCCCATCCCCACGATGCCGCCGCTGCAAATGCGGATCCCCGCCGCCCGGCAGTGGCGCAGGGTGGCGAGGCGTTGTTCGAAGGTGTGGGTGGAGCAGATGGCGGGGAAGTAGCTCGGCGCCGTCTCCAGGTTGTGGTTGTAGCAGACCAGCCCCGCCTCTTTGAGGCGGCGCGCCACCGCCGGCGAGTCGATCAGGCCGAGGGAGGCATCCGCGTTCACGTCGCCGCGGGCGGCAAGGGTGGCGATCTGCGCGCACACCGCATCCAAGACCTCGCCCTCCTTCAACCCACGCCACGCCGCCACCACCCCGAAGGCGCGGGCGCCGTGGGCCACCGCCTCGTCGGCGGCGCGCGCCACCTCGTGGGGCTCGAGCAACCCATGGTTTTGGATCGGCGCGGCATAGCGGCTCGCCTGGGCGCAGTAGGCGCAGTCCTCGGTGCAGCCGCCGGCCTTGGTGTTGACGATCGAGCAGAGGTGGATCTCGTCGCCGACGAACTGGTGGCGGATCCGGTTCGCCGCCGCCATCAGGTCCATCACGTCGGGCCCCTGGACGCGGATCAGCCGCGTGGCCTCGGCGGCGGAGAGGGCGGAGCCGGCGGCGACCTTGTCATAGGCGGAACGGATGAGGGAGAGGGTCACGGTGGCCTCGGATCGGGGGGTCGAGCTACCGGGCAAGGGCGCGCGCGACCTCGGGGGGAAGGGGAGAGACTTTACCAGCCGGGTCGACACACCCCAAACGGAGGGTGGCCTCCACGAACAGGGTGTCGTCCGCGCCGCGCACCGGCTGGCGGAGGGTGATCGACGCCCGGCCGACCCGCTCCACCGCCACCCCGACGGTGAGGCGGGCGCCGAGGGGGGCCGGCCTCCGGTAATGGAGGTGCGCCTCCGCCACGACAAACAGCCGCCCGGTCCGATGCAGCTCCGCCACCGCCACCCCGTGTTGCTCCAGCCACGCCCACCTGGCCCGTTCCATGATTTCCAGATAGCGGGCATAGTAGACGACCCCCGCGGCGTCTGTGTCGCCGTACGTAACCTGATAGGGAAAGGTGAACTCTGTCATGCAACCCTCCGTGTTGACGAGCAAAGAACGTGCGGCATTGCGCCGGAAGGGACAATCGCTAGCGGTGATCGTAACGGTGGGCCAGGCGGGTGTCACCGCCAGCGTTGGCGCCGCCTTGGAACAGGCCCTGGACGATCACGAACTGGTCAAGGTGCGCGTCGCCACCGACGATCGCACCATCTGCAAGGCGGCGGTCGAAACCCTCGCCCGCGACCACGCCGCCGCCTTGGTCGGGCAGATCGGCCGCACCGCGCTGCTCTACCGGGAGCGGCCGGAGGCGCCGGGGGCGGACGCAGAGGTGACCCCCAAGGGGGGAAAGAGATCGAACCATGGAAGCCACCTCTAAGACGGTGCGCGCGGCCGCCCTGCAGATTGGTACGGGCGGTGGTGCGCCAGGGCCCCACGGCCGCCTCCCGCGACCGGCGCAGCGGGTCTACACCGGTCGCGGGAGGCGGCTCGTAGCCGTGGGCCGGCCCGCCCCCATTCCTCGCCTCTCACCCCTTAGCCGGGCGCGCGTCGGGCACCCCGGACAAGAGCGCCCCCCCGTGGCGACCCGTAGCCCATCCCAGGGCGCCCGTAGGGCGCCCGCACCAGGGCCACCGCCGCCGCGCGCGACGGTGGCCCTCCCCGGGCGCGGGTAGGGCCTCCCCATGGCCAGTCGCATCCTCGCCACCGGCAGCTACCTCCCCGCGCGGGTGGTCACCAACCGCGAGATGGAGGGGTGGATGGAGACCTCGGAGGCGTGGATCGAGCAACGCTCCGGGATCCGCGCGCGCCACTTTGCCGCCGACTCCGAGGCGACCTCCGACCTTGGCCTGGTCGCCGCCCAGCGCTGCCTGGCGGGGGCGGAGCTGGCGCCGGCCACGATCGACCTGATCCTCTTCGCCACCTCGACCGCGGACTACCTCGTCCCGGGTGCGGCCTGCTTCCTCCAGCACAAGCTCGGGACGCGGCCGGTGGGGGCGATCGACGTGCGCGGCCAGTGCTCCGGCTTCCTCTACGCCCTCGCCCTCGCCGACGTCTACGTGCGTGCCGGCGAGGCGGAGCGGGTCTTGGTGGTGGGCGCCGAGGTCCAGTCGGCGGGGCTCGACCTCTCCACCGCCGGTCGCGACACCGCGGTCTTGTTCGGCGACGGCGGGGGGGCGGTGGTGGTGGGGCCGAGTGCGGGGCTCGACCACGCGATCCTCGCCACCACCCTCGGCGCCGATGGCGCCTTCGCCGACGCCCTCTCCATCCCGGCCCCTGGCACCGCCCGCCGCCCCTTTCTCGACTCCGCCCAGGTGGCGGCAGGGTTGCACCGGATCCACATGGATGGCCGCCTGGTCTTCAAGCAGGCGGTGGTGCAGATGCCCGCCGCACTGCGTGTGGCCTGCGACCGCGCCGGGGTGGCGGTGGCCGACCTCGACTGGGTGGTGCCGCACCAGGCGAACCAGCGCATCCTCGATGCCACCGCCGGCGCCCTCGGCCTGTGCCACGAGCGGGTCATCTCCACGGTCGCGACCACCGGCAACACCACCGCCGCCTCCATCCCCATCGCCTTGGACACGGCGGTGCGCGACGGCCGGATCCAACCGGGCCAGTTGGTGGGGCTGGTCGCCTTCGGTGCCGGCTTTACCTGGGCGGCGGCGGTCGTCCGTTGGTAGGGGCGCTCCCGCCCGCGCCCTCTACCCGCGGCCGCAGTGGCAAGGTCCCGGCCGATCCGCGTGACGGTGCGCCCGCGGTGGCCGCCCGCGCCCTCTACCCGCGGCCGCGGTGGCAAGGTCCCGGCTGATCCGCGTGACGGTGCGCCCGCGGTGGCCGCTCGCGCCCTCTACCCGCGGCCGCGGTGGCAAGGTCCCACCCCCTGGGGAGGGGCCACCTCTTGCCGGCGATCCGGTTTCCCGGCCGGCCACGGCTTGCGCCACGGATCGCGACGACGAGCTCGCTCCCCCCGTGGCACCGCGCCCCGGCGCGGGGGTGGCCTAGGGTGGCGGGTCGCGGGCGGGGGGGGGTGCGCTACGGTGGGGGTGGGGGTGCTCAAGTCCTCGGGGGGGCGGTCGTAAGGTGGGCCATGAGCAAGCTACTGCTATTCATCGGGATGAGCGTCGGGGGTGCGGTGGGTTGGTGGCTCGGCAGCTTCGTCGGCTTCATGACCGCCTATTTGTGCAGCGGTCTCGGGAGCTGTGTCGGGGTGGTCGCCGTGCGCCGCTTTGAGCGCGACTTCCTGTAGGGCGCCGCCCCCGGGAATCGCCACCGCCGCCTCCCCCGCGGGCAGGGGGCGGTCGTCGCCCGCGGCGAGGAGCGCGAGCAGCCGATAGCCGGTGTTCGCGAACAGCAGGCCGGTGAAACCGAAGAGGGTCTGACTCGCCAGGTTGCCGCCGCTGGCGAGGCTGCGTGCCACCTCGGGCGCGCCGCCGCTCACGATCGCCGCGACGACGACCAATAGGAGCGGCACCACGAGTACCGCGCCGGTCACCGCCATCACCTCCATGCAGCGCCACCGCTGGCCGCGGGTGAGGTCGCTGGAGCGCTCCAGGGCCCAGCGCCGCCCCTCGAGGACCACCACCGGGGTGACCAGCGACCAGCGTACCGCCAGGCTGCCGATCCACACCGCGCCCGCACTGCCCATAACCAGCAGGAAGAGGAGGATCCCCAGTCCGACGGAGCCCGGGTGGTCGAGGAGGCCGAGGGGGAGGAGGGTGGTCACCACCACCACCGCCAGCAGCCCGCTCACCACCACCATCGCCGCGAGGAGGGCGACGGTCACCGCGAGGAGGTTGAGGCAGAGCCATGGGAGGCAGTCGAGCTGCTCGAAGAGGGCGGTGGCCAGCCCCACGACGCCGCCCGCCTCGCGTACCGCCACTACCCGCAGGTAGGCGGCGGAGAGCCACGCCGCCGTCACCACCGAGATGAGGCTGGCGGCGACGAGGGCGAGGGGGGCATCGCCGCCGTGGCGCAGGCCGGCCACGTCCACCGCCCACTCCACTGGCATGGTGACCACGACGGTGAACAGGATCGCCGGGAGCAGGTGGCGCCACATGAGGGCGAGGACCTCGGCGGCGGTGGCGAGCACCGGCAGGCGCGGGTTCGCCATCACCCGACCTCGGCGAGGAGCCGTTCCATGATTTGGCGCGCCGGGGAGATCCCGGTGAGCCGCTCCACCTCGCGCATCCCGGTGGGCGAGGTGACGTTCACCTCGGTGAGGTGCTCGCCAATCAAGTCGAGCCCCACCAGGCGCAGCCCCTCGGCGGCAAGCCGCGGCCCCACGTCGGCGCACAGGGCGGTTTCGCGCGCGCTGAGCTCGGTGGCCTGGGGCCAGGCGCCGGCGGCGAGGTTGGCGCGCAGCTCGCCGGGCGGCGGCAGCCGGTTCACCGCCCCCACCACCTCGCCGTCCCACAAGAGCACCCGCTTGTCGCCCGCCACCACCTCCGGCAAATAGCGCTGGACCACCGCATAGTGGCGGCCGTGGCCGGTCGCCTCCTCCACCAGGCCGCGCAGGTTGGGATCCCCGGGACGGAGCAGGAAGACCCCCCGGCCGCCCATGGCGTCGGGCGGCTTGATCACCGCCGCGCCAAACTCCTCCACGAAGGCGAGGATCCGCGCCATCGCCGCGGTGGCGAGGGTCTCGGGGCTCCACTCGGGAAAGCGGAGGGTGACCATCTTCTCGTTCGCGTCGCGCAGCGCCCCGGGGTCGTTGATCACCGGACAGGGGGCGAGGGAGAGGCAGTAGGTGGCGCACAGGTAGTCGAGGTCGAAGGGCGGGTCCTTGCGCATGAGGACGCAGGCGTAGTCGGAGAGCGGCCGCTCCACCGCCTCGCCCAGCCGCAGGTGGGCGGGCGGCTCCACCACCGCCACCGGGTGGGCCAGGGCACGACCGTGGCCGGCGCGGCCATAGAGGCCGTCGAGGGTGATCACCTCGAAGCGTGCCCCGAGGAGGGTGCCCTGCTCCATCAAGGCGTAGGTGGAGTCCTTCTCGTAATGGAGGGTGGACGGTGGGTCCATCACCACGCCGATCAACGGTCTGGAGGCCATGGACCATCGAACCACACCCACCGGCGCGCGGCCAGACGGGCCAGACGAGAAGGGGGGCCAACGCGGACCCCCCGATCGCGACCGCCTGCAAAGGGGCGACCGGCCGGCCGCCACAGGGGAACCACAGAAATGGTAAAGTTGAGCCGAGGGGATTGAGGAGTAGGCGATGAAGACGAATCCCCGCACGGCCGCTGGAAAGGTAAGAGAGCGCCTGACCGCCGCGTCCACCGTGGCGATCCAGTTATATGGCAGGCCGGGGGTCGGCAAGACCACCGTGATTGACCGCCTCGCCGCCTCCCTCGCGCGCCTCGATGCCGTGGGCATGGTGACTGCGGCGCTGGGGCGCACCGATGCGGCGAGCGTCTCTCCGGAGGAGGCGCGGATCTGGAAGGTGGAGGGGGTAGACCACCTCACCGCCGAGGATCTCTTGGCGCTCCTCGACCGCCTCCCCCTCGACCGTCTCGACTACCTCTTCGTGGAGGAGAATCGCGACCCCACCACCCTGCCGCCGAGCGACCTCGGCTGCCACGCCCGGGCGGTGGTCCTCGCGGCGAGCGGCGGTGCCGGTCAGGTGGAGGAGGCGGCGAAGGCGATTCGCCGGGCCCACTTCGTCCTCTTTACCCAGGGCGACCAGGCCGATGTTCCCGCCTTTGAGATCCACGAGGTGTGCCGGCGGGTGCGGGCAGTGGCGGATGTCCCGACCTTCATCCTCTCCCAGGAGCAGCACTCCGAGTGGATGGAGTGGATCACCTTCCTTGCCAACCTCCGCCGCCGCCACCTGTGTCGCCACGACGTGGGATCGGACACGGCGATCTACTTCGGCTGACCTTGACTCACCCCTCTCCCCCCCTATACTCCGCCCCCCTGACGCGGGGTGGAGCAGTCTGGTAGCTCGTCGGGCTCATAACCCGAAGGTCGGAGGTTCAAATCCTCCCCCCGCAACCAAGCGCTTCACAGGCGGGTCGCAAACGCGGCCCGCCTTTTTTGCGTCCGGTCTATCTTGTTAGCCGCCGGTACACCTCGGGGATCTTGCGCGGCAGGGTGCGGACGTCCTCCACGTAGCAGTAGCTCGCCGGTCCGACCATGTGGGCGAGGTAGTCGGCGGCGTCGCGGTCGAGGGTGATGCAAAACGGGTGGACCCCCTGGCGCCGCGCCTCGATCAGCGCCTGCCGGGTGTCCTCGATGCCGTAGGTGCCGCGGTAGTGGTCCCAGTCGTCCGGCTTGCCGTCGGTCAGGGCGATGAGCAAGCGGGTGCGCGCCTCTACCTCGCCGAGGCGGAAGCAGGCGTGGCGAATCGCCGCGCCCATGCGGGTGTAGTCCTGCGGTTCGATGGCGCCGATCCGCGCCCGCACGACCTCGCCGTACGGCTCGCTGAAGGGCTTGATTGGGTAGAGGTCGCAGCGCAGGCGGGTCATGCCGGAGAAGCCGTAGATCGCGTACCGGTCGCCGGCGGCCTCGATGGCCTCGCACAACACGACCAGGGATTCCTTCTGCAGGCGGTTGATCCACCCCTTGGTGGAGCCGCTCATGTCAACGAGAAAACAGACGGCGATGTTGCGTTCGTCGCGCTGCAGGCGGGTGAAGAGGCGGTTGTCTGGCTCCACCCCGGCGCGCGCGTCGGCGATCGCCTCGACCACCGCGTCGAGGTCGATGTCGGTGCCGTCATGCCGCCGGCGCAGGGTCCGCTCCTCGGTGCGGAGCCGCTCGAAGCGGGCACGCAGGGCGCGCACCACCCCGCGGTGGCCGGCGAGGATCCGCGCGGCCACCGGTTCGGGCGAGGCCGCCGGTGCCTTCTCGCGCACGGTGCACCACCCCTTGTGGTAGGCGTGGCGGCGGTGGTCCCACTCGTCGTAGAAAAAGCCGTCGCCCGCCGCCCCGGCCACCGGCTCCCCACCGGCGGGGGTCGCGGGGTCATAGCCGGGCGCCCAGCCGCCGGCGGCGAGCAGCTCGGGTGGCAGGGTGGGGAGGTCGGCGACCACGGCCTGCAACTGCCCCTCCACCTCCGCCGAGAGTTCCACCGGCCTCCCTTCGGCGACCAGCTCGTAGGTGGGTGAGGGCGAGGGGGTGCGCGCGCGCATTGCCAGCTTCTCGGGGGGGTGAATCGACTGCTCCGCGGCGAGGTGGGCGATCGCCACCCGTAGGCGGGCCAGCCGTTGCTGGCGCTGGCGGCGCAGCGCCTCGGCCACCCTTTTCGGTTGAAGAGCGGCGAGGTAGGGGAGCGCCATCGCACCATCGCCGGGGAGGCGCGCGAGGTGCGGGTAGCAGGCGGTCACCGCCGCACAGCTTGCCGCCA
Source organism: Nitrospirae bacterium CG2_30_70_394 (assembly GCA_001873295.1). Lineage (GTDB taxonomy): Bacteria > CG2-30-53-67 > CG2-30-53-67 > CG2-30-70-394 > CG2-30-70-394 > CG2-30-70-394. The sequence continues at coordinate 14,236 of MNYW01000058.1, forward strand.
CCGTGGCGGAGTCCGTCGCGAGGGGGGTGAGGAGGTGGGCGACGGTGGCCGCCTCACCCGGGTTGCCACCGAGGAGCCAGCGGGTGAGGGAGGCGCACAGCCGGGCGCGCGGCGGAAGCAGCGCGTGGTCTCGTCCTAGGTCGGTCGCAAGCAGCGCCCCCTTCGCCGCCGCCGCCGCCCGCGCCAGCCCGGGCAACTCGCGCCCCAGGGCGGCCTCCAACCGCACGGTTTCGGCGAGGAGGTAGAGGTGGGCGGCGAGGGGCGGGTCGGCGAAGCTCGAGAGGAAGTGGTCCAGGCGGCCGAGGTCGTCCACGGCGGAGTCGCCCCAGCCGGAGGGCAGGCGAAAGGTGGCGCGGTGGAGCTGCGCCCACAGCAGCGTCGCCGCCCACCGGTAAAGGGTGCGGTTGTCCTCGGCGGTCGGGGCGAGGTGGAACCGCTCGGGGAGGATGAGGTGGTCGCCATCGGTGGTCGGACCGACGCCCGCGATGATCGCGTGTCGCTCGCCGCCGAGGGCGGCGAGGAAGGTCTCCAGCCGCCCGGCGAGGGGCGCCAAGGCCACCTCGCCTACCGCGGTCGCCTCCCCCTCGCCCACCGTTCGCAAGTAGGCGATCGCCGGGTACATGCCGTCGCGGTCGTAGCGGTCGAGGATCTCCAGCAGCCACCCCTGAAGCCCCTGAATGCCGCGCCGGTCGACGGCGGCTTGCACGTGGAGGAGGAACTGGAAGGCGATCTCCTCGTTGGCGGCGGCGGCGATCTCAAACAGGTCGAGGGCGGCCCCACGCGCCGGGATGGAGAGTCGCCACACCGCCTCCACCGCGACCGCCGCGGTGCGCCGCGACGACAAGACCGGCTCCAGCCGCCGGCTCAAGTGGTCATCGAGCTTGGCGCGGGTCCAGTGCATGGGGGATAGGGAGTAGGGGATAGGGGTGGTGCCGGCCTTTGGCCGGCCAATCTGTAGGTTGGAAACGCATGTCTCCGTCATCATCGTTGGCCCGCGCGGCCAACAATCCCTACTCCCTATCTCCTATCTCCCATTCCCTAAAACACCGCCGCCACCATCTCCGCCACCGCGGCCACCATCTCCGGGTCGTCGGTGAGGGTGAGGGCGATGGCGGTCTCGCAGGCGCGCACCGGGTCGATGCCGGCGACCATCAGGCGGCCGCAGTGGACCAGCAGGCGGGTCGACGCCCCCTCCTCCAGCCCCTGCTCCTTCAGGTTGCGGGTCATCTGCGCGAGGCGCACGAGCTGATCGCAGCGCGCGGGATCGAGGCCGGTCTCGTGGGCCACCACCGCCGCCTCCACTGCGGGCGCGGGGTAATCGAAGGCGAGGGAGGCGAAGCGCTGGCGGGTGGAGACCTTCAGCTCTTTGAGGGCCGACTGGTAGCCAGGGTTGTAGGAGATCACCAGACAAAAATCGGGGTGGGCCGGGTGGACCTGGCCGGTCTTTTCCACCGTCAGGTAGCGGCGATCGTCGGCGAGGGGATGGATCACCACGGTGGTGTCCTTGCGCGCCTCGACGATCTCGTCGAGGTAGCAGATCGCCCCCACCTTCACCGCCCGGGTAAGCGGCCCGTCCACCCACACCACCTCACCCCCCTTCACCAGGTAGCGACCTACCAGGTCGGAGGCGGTGAGGTCGTCGTGGCAAGAGACGGTGACCAGTGGCCGGTGGAGGCGCCACGCCATGTGTTCGACGAAGCGCGTCTTGCCGCACCCCGTGGGCCCCTTCAGGAGCAGCGGGATGTGGCCGGCGGCGGCCGCCTCGAACAGGGCGACCTCGTCCCCCACCGGGTGGTAGTACGGCTCCTGTTCCGGCCGGTACTCTTCGACGGCGATGGGGTGGGCGGTCATGGCGAGCGGGGAGCGGGGAGCGGGGGGGCGGCACGCATCGTCCCGATTATTCGGGGGGAGCATGGGACAACACGAGGAGCGCGGGGAGGGGAGTGGGGAGGGGCTCTCCGGCCGCTGGGCCACCCACCGCCTTGGTGGAAGCAACCCCAACCCTCAGGCCGGCGGGTCAACGCCAGCCCCACAACTTGCAAGTTTGCAGGCCTGACCCCGGAGGTCTGGCCCCCGAGGTACCGCTGACCCTACGCGCCCCCCACGCTCCCCTCTCCCCGATTCCCCGCCCGTGCCCGGCGGCCCGGCGGCATGTATCCTACGCCCCCGTTTGTGACCCCCACCGGAGCACCCATGGCCACCGAACCGACTCGCCAAGACGACATCCCCGCCCCGATCCTCCAGGGGGTTGCCCCACCGCCCTTCGCCGGCCGCGAGGCCGAGGTCGCAACCCTTGGCCGCACCCTCGCTGCGGCGCGCCAGGTGGTGGTCCACGGCGAGGCGGGGATCGGCAAGTCGGCGCTCGTCGACCACCTGCTGGAGCTGGTGCAGGCGGAGGAGGAGCGGGTTGCGCAGATCGTGTTCTCCTTCCACGGCGCGCCGTCGCCGGCGATCCTCGCCGCCCAAATCGAGGGGTATCTCGCGCGCGCCCGTACCGCACCGAGCGAGCTGGCGGAAGCCGCGTGGGGTGGGCGTGACGCCCTCGAACGGTTGCCGGAGCTGGGCGCCATGCTGCGCGATCCGGCGCATCGCAACCTCATCGTGGTCCTGCACAACGGCGAGGTGGTGGCGGACGGCGCCTCGCCCTACTGCGACGCGGAGCGCCAGGCGGTGCGCGACTTCCTCGCCCAGCTCGCCGGCGCCCCCCTGCGCTTGGTGGTGACCGCCCGCGACGCGCTCACCCCCCTCGTTGCCGATCGCGTTGCGCGCTTCGCCCTGGCCGGCGTGAGCGGCGACGGTCGCGCCGAGCTGTTGCACGCCTACTGCGCCTACATCGAGTCGCTGCCGGCCCTTGAGGGCAACGCCGGCGGCCGCCAGCAGCTCCTCACCCTTCTCGGAGGCCACCCCTTGGCGACCCGCATGGCCGCCTTTTGCCTCGGCCACCTCGACCTCGCGGCGGTGGTGGATGGGATGAAGGCGCGCCTCGCCGCCCTGCGCGACAGCCAAGCCCCGTTGCCCAGCGCGGTGGTTGCCGCCGCCCTCGGCCTCGCCCTCGACACCCTGCCAGAGAGCCGTCGCGCGGTGCTGACCCTGCTCGGAGTCCTGCGCGGCGCCTTTTGGGAACGGAGTCTGATCGGGCTCGTCGAGGGCGAGGAGTTTCCCGCGACGGTGGTCCCGGACCGTTCCCGCGAAACCCTGGAGGCGGCGATCCGCCACGCTGGCGAGCTTGGCCTGGTGCACCCAGACCGGGATCGCCCCTTCGTCCTCTACCCGCAGGCGGCGGCCCACGACACCCTTGCCGCCCTCTGGCCGGTGATCCACGAGGGCGACCTGTTGCGCGCCCTGGAGGTGTACACGGCGCGCTACTGGTCGTCGGCCGCCGATGCCCTGCGCACCCAGGGGCTGCCGGATCAGGAGCGCATCCCGCACATCCTCGCCTTTTGCGGGGTGGAGGAGGCGAACCTGCGCCACGCCCTCACCCTGGCCGAGGCGAACGTGCTGTGGGAGGAGGCGCGGCCGCTGCTGTTTATCCTCCTCAACGTCTGGGCTCGGAGCCACCGCGACCACGACGCGGCCCGCCTGCGCCGCCACTGGCTCGACCTCCTCTCCCATGGCGACGGCCGGCCCCGCCACCGTGACAACCCGAAGGCGATGGACCTGTGGCGCTTCCTCTGGGGCCACGAGGCGAACTGGCTCCTCACCCAGGGGGAGGCCGAGCGGGCGGAGCGGATCCACCTGCGGGTGGCGGAGGAGGAGGAGGGGCGCGACGAGCCCGACGACCAGGTCCTCGCCGGGATCTACTTCCGCATCGCGGCCACCTACGAGGAGCGCAAGGTGTGGGACCGCGCCCAGGCGTGGCAGGAGAAGGCGCTGCGCATCCGCACCCGCCTCACCGATCCGCACGGCATGGCGGCGTGTCACGAACACCTCGGGTTGATCGAGATGGGGCGGTCCAACCACGCGGCGGCGGTCGCACAGTTCGACGAGGCGATCGCCCTGCGCGAGCGGGCCGAGGACGTGCGCGGCGCCTCGGACGTCTACCTCCAGCTCGCCCGCGCGCAGCACAAGCTCGGCCACCTCGATACGGCGCGCGACGCCCTGATGAAGGCCCTCGAGGGGTACGAGATGCGCCAGGAGAAACCGCTCATCGCCGCCACCTACCAGCAGCTCGCCGCGGTCCACGCGGCGCGCGGTGCGGTCCACGAGGCGATCGAGGCGGCAAAGCGCAGCCTGGCGATTCGCAACCAGCTCGGCGACATGGAGGGGATGGCCGCCAACCAAGGCCAGATCGCCCGCCTCGCCGAGCAGCAGGGCGACGCCGGCGCGGCGGTGGAGGCGGCGATCCAGTCCTTCGCGCTGCTCAGCCGCATCGCCTCACCGCGCACCCCGCTCGCCGCCGGCGAGCTGCGCCGGTTGCGCGCCGCCCTCGGGCCGGAGCGCTTCGACGGTGAGTGGCGGCGCCTGGCTAACGACACCGCCATGCCTGCCTGGCTAGCGAGCTGAGCCGCCGACCCGCGTCCATCGTCTCTCCCATCCCTCGATCCCTCTTTCTCCTTCCCCCCACCCCCATGTCCTCGACCTGGCGCTTTCTCGATCTCGGCCGCCTCACCGCCCTTGACGCCTTGGCCATCCCCGAGGGGCTGGCCGCCGGGGTCGCCGCCGGTGAGCCCGACACCCTTGCCATCCACGTCCCCAGCAAGCCCTTCGTCTCCGTGGGCCGCGACCAGCCGGTGCGCCAGGCGGTCGATCTCGACTACTGCACCGCCAACAAGATCCCGGTGGTCCGTCGGACGACGAGCGGCGACGCCCTGTACGCCGACGCCGGCCAGGTCGGTTACACGGTCGCCCACCGCCTTGGGGGGGCGGAGCCGGGGGACGGCACGGCGCTCTTCGAGAGCTGGCTGCAACCGCTCATCGACGCCTGTCACGACTTTGAGGTCGAGGTGCGCTTCCAGCCGCACAACCACCTCTATCGTGGCCGCTACGAGATCGGCGGCGCCCACGCCCTGATCCGCGACGGGGTGCTCCTGTTCACCGCCTACCTGTCGGTGAACGTCAGCGAGTCGACGGTGAAGGCGGCCCTCGGGATCGGTGATGCTGACCCGCGCCACCCACCCCTCACCTCCCTGCGTCACGAGTACGAGGGCCACGCCACGCCCGACACGGTGGAGTTCCGCAACGCCCTGGTCCGCGCCTTTCGGAAGGGCAAGGAGATCACCTTCGAGGAGGGTGACCTGATGACTGCGGAGCTGTTCGCCGCCGGCGAGGCGCGCAAGCGGTTCGCGTCGGAGGCGTGGACCTTCGCCGCCGACGACCTCGCCGCCAAGGTTGCCGCCACCGTCGAGGCGAATGGCCTGCGCTGCTGGCACAACCAGCGGCGCAACGAGGGGTGCACCCTCGACCTCACCCTGCTTACCGAGGGCGGCCACACGATCCACGACCTGGCGATCACCGGCACCCCCCTCTTCCTCCAAGAAGACGGCCTTACCCAGGTGGTGAACGTGCTGCGCGGCTGCTACCTCAACCCCCCCACCGTGGGCGAGCGCGTCCTCAACCTCTACGACACCCTCCACCTCCAAAGCCCCGGCACCAACGCCGCCGACTTTTTGATCTTGATCGGCGACACCATCGACAAGATGGCGGCCGGCCGGTCGTAAGGTGAGGGGTGAGTAGAGAGGAGTGAGTGGTGGTCGGCCCGGTGGGCCGGTCACTGTGTTGGAGGAATCAATCGTGGCCATAAGCCCGGCCGAAGGCCCCCACCCCTTCTCTCACTCCTCTCGACTCACTCCTCGTTTTTTTCCCCCCATGGACGTGATTTCCAAGGCAGAGCTTTTTCGCCGCATCGGCTTCGGTGGCGATCCGGCCGCGGCCGAGGGGGTCCTCGAAGTGGCCGGCCTGAGCCGGCCGGCGAAGCAGTCGATCCACCCGGACAAGCTCGACGCAGCGGCCACGGCGCTGGCTTCCGCCTTTTGCTGGGTGTGCAACCGCGGCGACTGCCACGAAGAGGCGGTGCGGATCGCCGCCGGCCGCACCGTCGTCCCCGCCGCCGACCCCTCCCAGTGCCAGGTGTGCGGCGGCTCGGTGAACCAGCGGTCGATCGACGAAATGGTCGCGGCGTGCGCGGCACGCGGCTGGCACCGCCTGCTTGTCGTCGGCGGCTCCCCCAACGCGCGCGACGAGATCAGCCGGATCCTCCACGGCCGCCTCGAGCTCCGCGCCCTGGACGGCACCATCGCCCGCACCCTCAAACAGGCGCGCGCCGACCTCGGCTGGGGCGACGTGGTGGTGGTGTGGGGCTCCAGCCAGCTCGACCACAAGGTCTCCAACCTCTACACCGGTCCGAAGGTCGTCACCCTTCACCGCCGCTCCATTCAAGAGCTCGCCACCGAAGTGGTGCGCGCCGCACGGCGGGGGTAACGATGCGGGTCGATGGGCAGATCCGCGGCGGCGGTGACAAAGGGAGCGAGCCGATGGAGCTCGCCCCCGGCCTCTATCTCGTCGCCACCCCGATCGGCAACCTCGGCGACCTCGCGCCGCGGGCGGTGGCGACCCTCGCCGGTTGCGACCGGATCCTCGCCGAGGACACCCGCCACACCGGCCGTCTTCTCGCCCACCTCGGGATCGACCGCCCCCTGGCGCGCCTCGACGACCACACGGAGGCGCAGGCGGCAGTAAGGCTGGCGGCGGAGATCGCGGCGGGCGGCCGCCTGGCGTTGGTGAGCGACGCGGGCACCCCGCTGATCAACGATCCCGGCTTCTTGCTCGTGCGCGCTTGTCGCGCCGCCGGGGTGGCGGTCTGCGGGGTGCCCGGCCCGTCCGCGCCGCTCTTCGCCCTCACCCTCTCCGGGCTGCCCGCGGACCGCTTTACCTTCACCGGCTTTGTGCCGCGTAAGGGCGAGGCGCGGCGTGGCTGGCTCGACGAGCTCACCCGCGCCACCCACACCTGGCTCTGTCTGGAGAGCCCGCACCGCCTGGTCGCCACGTTGGAGGCGGTGGCCGCGGTGGTCGACGACCGGCGGGTCGCGGTCGCCCGCGAGCTCACCAAGCTCCACGAGGAGGTGCGGGTGGCGCGCGCGGCGGAGCTCGCCAGCCACTACCGCACCCACCCGCCCAAGGGCGAGATCTGCCTGGTAATCGAGGGGGGCGACCGCGCCGCCGTACCGGGGGTTGACGCGCCCCTGCTCGCCCTCGCCCGCGCCCTTATTGCCCCCACGCCGCTGCCACCGCGCGCCGCCGCCAAGCTCGTCGCCGCCGCCACCGGCGCCGCCGCCAACGACCTCTACCGCGTGCTGGTGCGGTGAGAGCCGGTCCCACCGGCGATCCGCGTGTGGCCGGCCCGGTGGGCCACCGTCGCCGAAAGGAGGGCTCCTACCGGAGGAGGCAAGACGACGGCGCGCTCGCCCATCCACCCGGATGGGGAGGCGGTGGTGGCACCCAGCACGGCGCTGCGTAGCCTCCGGCGCCCATCACCTGCGATCCACCCGGATGGGGAGGAGGTGGTGGCATCGGCGCGCCGCAGGCGCGCCCCACGGCGGGGAGGGCGCGGTTGGCTACCCAGCCTCCACCTCTTCCGTGAAACCCTCCAGCCCCTCGTGGACGAGCCACGGGATCATCAAGAGCGCCGCCGCTGGATCCGCCCACCACCAGCCGGCGACGCCGTTCGCCACCAGCCCCGCGAGGAGGCAGAGGGAGAGGTAGGAACAGGCGAGAGTCTCCTTTGCCTCCGCCGCCAGGGCCCGGCTTCCTACCTCGCGGGCGGCGCGCAGCTTGCCCCAGGCGACCGGCGGCATGATCAGCAGCGACGCGGTTGCGAGGCAGATCCCGACGATGCTCTCCGCCGCCGCCTCTCGCCGCCACAGGCTCCACCCCGCCTCGCCGGCCACGTAGATGGCGAGGAGCAACAGGGTCGCCCCGACGAAGCGGTGCACCCGGCGCTCGCGTTGCTCGATCTCCGCCGCTGCCCGGCCCATGGCCGCGACCCGCAGGTGCCACAGCATCACCGCGGCGGCGGCGCACTCGATGAGCGAGTCGAGACCGAAGCCGAGCAGGGCGATGGAGTCGGCGGCCACCGCCGCCCCCAAGGCGATCGCCCCCTCCAGGACGTTGTAGACCTGGGTGGTCGCGACGAGCAGCAGGGCGATACGGCGCCAGTCGCGGGGTGGCGAGTGGGTGTTCATGGGGCCTCCGATTCCGGCGTCTCCCCCGGCACGAACCAGCGGTAGACCGCCGGCAGGACGAGGAGGGTGAGGAGGGTCGAGGTGAGCAGGCCGCCGATCACCACCGTCGCCAGGGGGCGTTGCACCTCGGCGCCGGCGGAGGTGGCGAGGGCCATGGGGAGGAAGCCGAGGCTCGCCACCAGTCCGGTCATCAGCACCGGCCGCAGCCGCACCTT
>MNYW01000130.1 GCA_001873295.1 Nitrospirae bacterium CG2_30_70_394
GCCACCGGCCCGAGGAGCCGCGCGACTGGGCGCAAACGAGACGTCGCCGGTGTGGACATGATGGCCGGATCTTGCCCCGGCCAGGTAGGCGCATCCAGCGACGGCCGCGCCAGCCACCCCATCTTCGCGCCGTGTCCTCGGCCGCGGATCCTCCGCGTACGACCAGTATGCCGCGGTCCGCGGCCTACGGGCCGGTGTGAATCTGGGGCGCCTGGCACGGCCTACAAGGGGGGCCAAGGCGGTGACGGGGGCGCCAGCCACCCCATCTTCGCGCCGTGTCCTCGGCTGCGGATCCTCGTCGAGCCGGGTGGCCCCGAATCCCGCTTAGTCGAGGAGGAACTCCTCCAGGACCGCGCCGTAGTCGCGGACGATGTGGCGGAGCTTTTTCAGCGCCTGGCCCTCGATCTGGCGGATGCGCTCGCGGGTGACGCCGAACTCCTTGCCAATCTCCTGCAGCGTCTTGCCCTCGCCGTTGTCGTCGAAGCCGAAGCGCAACTCGATCACCCGCCGCTCGCTGTCGCTGAGCCCGGTGAGCCACTGGTCGATCAGCTCATGGCGCTTGAAGATCTCGATCACGTGGCTGGGCGAGATGGCCCCCTGGTCCTCCACCAAGTCACCGAGGGTGGTGCCCGACTCGTCGGCGACTGGTACGTCGAGGGACTGGGCGTCGCGCACTAGCCCCATGAGCCGCTGCACCTCCTCCACCGTGGTGTCCATCAGCTCGGCGAGCTCCTGGTCCGAGGGGCGCTCGCCGTATTGCTGGGTCGCCTTCGCCAGAGTGCGTAACAGGCGCGAAAGGCGGTCGTCGATGTGGACCGGCAGACGGATGGTGCGGAGCTGGTTGACGAAGGCGCGTTCGATCGACTGTTTGATCCACCACGACGCGTAGGTGGAGAGCTTGAAGCCGCGTCGCCAGTCGAACTTCTCCACCGCCCGGATCAGGCCGAGGTTGCCCTCCGAGATGATGTCGAGAAAGGGCAGGCCGCGGTTGCGGTAGCGCTTGCCGATGTTCACCACCAGGCGGAGGTTCGCCTCGATCATGTGCTGGCGCGCCGCCATGTCGCCCTTCTCGATCCGCTGGGAGAGCTCCACCTCCTCTTCCCGGGTCAGCAGCGCCACCTTGCAGATCTCCTGAAAATAGATCTTCAGGCTATCGAGGGTGTGGCCCTCCTCCCGCTTCTCCGCCGGTGCGCTCTCCTCGCCTGCATCCTCCGGCTCCGGCGCCTCCTCCTGGTTGTCTTCCCGCGGGGGGATCAGGCTCATGGTGAGCTCTCCTGCGCGCCGCAGCCACCGCGGGTGGGCACGCGGGGAGATTGTGTGGGGGGGGTGGGGTGGGGTCAACGACGCGCAGGGTGGGAAATAACCCGTTACCCTGCCCCTCCGATGGATTCGGCGGGTGTCGCGATCGCGGGTGAGGAGGGGGTGAACCGCCCGGGGGCGGGACGCAACCTTCTGCTCCTCCTCCTCCTCTCCCTCCTCCTCCACCTCCTCCTCGCCTGGCTTCTCGCCGCCACCCTGCACGACGGGTGGCAACCGCCGCCGCCGGAGCGCTGGATCGAGGTGGTCGAGCCGCCGCCCGCCCCGGTCGAGCCGAAGCGCGTGCCGATTGTCGAGACACCCCCGATCGAAGAGAGCCCGCCACCTGCGCACCCCGAGGCGCGTGCCGAGCGCGATCTCCGAAAGCAGGGGACGAACCAAGAGGCGGCGGCGCCGGAGGTGGGGATGGTGCGCCAGATCCCGATGGCGCCCCCGCCGCCCCCCCCGCCCCCGAAGGCGGCCACCCCCGCGCCGCGCGCCGTGGGGCCGGCGAAGGCGGTGCCCCCCACGCCGGTGGCGCCGCCTCTGCGCGAGGGCGATCTCCTTCCCGCCCCCACCCTGGAGACGCCGGCGCCGGGGCCACCGCGGCCGGAGGAGGTGATGGAGCCGCCCGCGCCGCCGACCCCGTCGCGCCGCGGAGTCGACCTGGTGCCGCAGTGGACCAGCCCGGTCTACCAGCCGTACATGGCCAAGCGCCCCGGGGCGCGCGCCGCGGCGCCCGATCTCGGCGCGCGGGTGATCCCCCTGGAGACCAGCGACGACCGCTTCGTCTCGTATTTTCTGAAGATCAAGCGGCAGATCGAGTACATCTGGGACTACCCGCGCGCGGCCGCGCTGCGCGGCCAGGCGGGGAGCTGTGTGATCCAGTTCACCATCCTCGCCGACGGCCGCCTTGGCGCCCCCCCCAAGCTGCTGCGCTCGTCAGGCTTCGAGCTCCTCGACGCGGAGGCCCTCGGCGCGGTGGCCGACGGCGCCCCCTACCCGCCGATCCCCAAACGGCTGGCGACCGACTCTCTGACCGTGACCGGGGAGTTTCAGTACATCCTCCACACCAACCCCTTCGTCCGCTAAGGCGGAGACGGGCGCGCCAGCCACCCCATCTTTGGGTCGTGTCCTCGGCCGTGGCGCCTCAACGTAGCGCAACTACGCCTCGTCGCCCCGGCCTGCGGGCCGACCCAAATCTGGGGCGCCTGGCACGCCCTACAAGGGGGGCCAAGGCGGTGACGGGCGCGCCAGCCCCCCCCATCTTTGGGTCGTGTCCTCGGCCGTGGCGCCTCAACGTAGCGCAAGTACGCCTCGTCGCCCCGGCCTGCGGGCCGACCCAAATCTGGCACACCTGGCACGCCCTACAGGAGTGCTGGGGAGGCGTGACGGGCGCTCCAGCCACCATCCTCGGGGAGTAGGAAGTAGGAGGTGGAAAAGGGGCGGCGTGGTCCCCGTGGCTACCGAGCCTCCCACCCCCTTTCTACGTTTCTACTTTCTACTTCGCCCTCTTAGTACGTCACCACCAAGGCGGTGGCGGTGTAGAGGTCGGTGGTCTTCTTCCCCTCCGTGGGGAGCGCGTCGTAGTTCATCGTGAGCGAGGTCTTCAGGGAGAGGTGGGGGGCGAGGGCGACCTCCAGGGCGGTGAGGGTGTTCACCCGCAGATCCGCCATCTCGGAGAGGTTCTCCAGAAACTCCGCGTCCTGACTGAAGACGATCCCTTCACGGAAGGTGTGGAGCCACTTGCCGTAGACGCGCGCGGCGGGGAAGGCCTCCGCCTCCGGCTCCTTCTTTTCGTAGACGTAGTCGAGGCCCGTCTCGCCGAGGAGCCGGTCGTTCGCGTCTTTGAAAAACTCGTGGCCGAGGCCGACCCGGGTGGTGAGCCGGTAGTCGAAACCGGCGAAGGCGTCGCGCTCGGCGAGCAGGGAGTAGAGGGAGTAGGTGCGCTCGGTGTGGAAGAAGTCGTACTGGCCGCTGGCGTTTTCCTGCTCGGCGGTGTCCACGCCGTCGCTGTGGTTGTACAGGCCGCCCGCCTTGAAAGTGATCCGGTCGTGTCCATGGCGCTCGCGGGTGGTCTCCAACTTGACGCTGCCGGAGGTGGTGGTGCTGTTGCCCGAGGCGGTGAGCAGGGCAAGGGCGGCGCTGCTGCTCCACGGGCCGTCGCCGGCGGCCAACGCGGGGGCGGCGAGGCAGGCGGCGAGGGTCAGAACGAGGGAGGCGTGTAGGCCGGTGGGGACCATGGCGCTCCTTGTGCGAGGGGTGCGGTTCGCGCCCGCCGCTGGGCCGGCCCTGTCGTTTAGGCCAACAGCTCCACGAGCTGGGTGAGCAGAAGCTGGGCGCGGGCGGCGGGTGGCAGGGCGCGGGCGTCGGGGATCTCGTCCGTGTCCGTGGCGCCGGCACGCAGGGCCGCGCCGCCGGTGGCCTCCTCGAGGCGGCGGATCGCCGCGGCGCCGTCGGTGTCCTCGGCGAGGAGAAAGTGTTGGTCGCCGTCGTCGGCGGTGGGGCCGGGAAAGGCACGGTAGAGGAGCATGACCACCTCGCCTCGCTGGTCGCCGGTCACCACCACCGAGACCATGGCGAAGAGCTCCTCGCACAGGAGACGGTGGCGCACCTCGGCGACGAAGTCGGCGGGGAGTTGGCGCGGGAAGGGGGCGACGAACGCCGCGTCGGTGAAGGCGACGGTGCGGTTGCGTCCCTCTTGCTTCGCAGCCCGCATCGCCTCGTTCGCGCAGTGGACCACCGCCGCGCCGCAGGCGACGGCGTCGCTGATGCCGACCGAGACGGTGACCCCCAACCGCTCGCCGGTGGGCGCGGTGATCTCGAGATCGGCGATCTGGTCGCGGAGGATCTCCGCCACGTTCCACGCCCCCTGGCTCGGGGTGCGCGGCAGGATGCAGGCGAACTGGTCGCCGCCGAAGCGGTAGGCGCGGTCCATGCCGCGGCGCAGGTGGCGGAGCCGCTCGCCCACCGCCGCGAGGAGGCGATCACCGGTGACGTGGCCGTGGGCCTGGTTCACCGCCTTGAAGTGGTCGATGGCAAGCAGCAGGACGGTGTAGTTCTCCGCCTCCATCCGGCCGGCGCGCGCCGCGCTGCGGAAGCGGTCGCTGCACTCGGCGATCGCCTGGTTGAAGCTCGCCCGTGTCGCGAGGCCGGTGAGGGCGTCGAGACCGGCGCTGGCCGCCTGCGCCGCCAGGCGGCGCACCGCGGCGGCGAGCGGGTAGGGGGAGTCGTCCGCCCCCTCGGTCGCAAGATCACCAAGCTCGGCGCGCACCGCCGCCAGCTCACCGCTGAGCGCGGCCACCTGCGCCTCGAGGGCGGCGGTGGCGTCGCGGTGGAGGCGGTGCTCGAGCTGCGTTTTGAGGTCGCGTTCCAGCTCGGCGATGGCGGTGAGGCGGGCGCGGTGGTCCGCCTCTTGTTCGGCAACCGCCGTCGCCCGTTCGGTGAGGCCGAGGCGGTGGACCGCCAGACGCGCGGAGAGGTCTTGGTAGGCGGTAGAGACGGCGCCGCTTACCACGCGCAGCTCGTCCTGGCTTTTTTTGCGCAGCTCCTCCTCCTCGCGCCGGCGCTGCTGCTCCTCTTCGTAGCGGGCGGAGAGGGCGGCGAGCTCGGCGGCGATCTGCCCGGCCGCGGCGGGGTCGGCGGCGGCGGTGTCGCGCAGGCCGAAGGCGGTGCACACCATCTGATCGAGCCGCTCGGCGGAGCGTTGCTCCTGCGGCGTGGCGCGCAGGAAGCAGTCGTAGACAGCGACGAACCGCGCCTGGTTCTCCGCGGTCGCCGGCAGGTGGTGGGTCGAGAGGTAGTGGTCGGTTAGGCGCCGGACCTGGTCGTCTTGTTGCCGGCGCAGCCGGGGAAGGGGTTCACCCATGACCTGCTCCTCCTCCAAGGGGGGTGTGGGATCCAAACCGAAACAGTCGCCGATCCAAGAGCGCCTGGCCCCCCGGGCGATTCATTTTTGCCGTTCGTGCCACCCCGCGGTCAGCCGCTCCCGTTCGTGCGCCACCCGGTTGCGCACCGACTCCGGCGCCGCGGCGGCGAGCCAGCCGCCTCCGGTGAGCACCGGTTCGGCGAGGCGGGAGCGGGTGAGGAGGGGCGCGTCGCCGCCCACCAGGGTGGCGGTCCCGAGGATCACGGCGGCGCCGAGGAGGAGGCCGAGGAGGAGGCCAGCGAGGGCGCCGGCGAGGCGGTTCACCCAGCCCAGGGCCGCCGCCGCCAGGCCGCGGGTGACGAGCCAGCCGAGGGTCGCCGCCGCCACCACCACCAAGGCGAAGACCGCCGCGTAGCCGACGAAGCCGGCCACCGTCTCGGACACGCCGTTGTCGATCAAGATGTGCCCCGCCGCCGGCGCGAAGCGGCGCGCCGCCCAGGCGGCGGTGAGCAGCCCGGCGAGGGAGGCGACGATCCGCGCCGCCCCCTTCAGCGCCCCGAGGAGGGCGGCGAAAGCGAGGAGTCCGGCGAGGGCGAGGTCGAGGGGGTTCATGGCGAAAGGGGCGGCATGGGGCGCGCCGGGCCCGCGCAGGGCCGTGGCCCACGTGGCGGGCCGTGTTCACCATGAAGCGGCCGGCCCTCGGCGTGCAAGGCACCGCGCGGGCTGATCGCCGGGGTCGAGGCGTGGTACCGTAACCCGCCTCACTCCTTCCCCCGGAGCCTTCCCCCATGACCCTGCGCGACTACCCGACGATCGACATCGAAGAGGAGATGCGGCGTTCCTACATGGACTACGCCATGAGCGTGATCGTCGGGCGTGCCCTGCCCGACGCCCGGGACGGCCTCAAGCCGGTCCACCGCCGCATCCTCTATGCGATGGAGGAGCTGGGGGTGCAGTGGAATAAGCCGTTCAAGAAGTCGGCGCGCATCGTCGGCGATGTGATTGGTAAGTACCACCCGCACGGCGACTCGGCGGTCTACGACGCCACCGTCCGGATGGTTCAGGAGTTCTCCCTCCGCTACCCCCTGGTGAACGGCCAGGGGAACTTCGGCTCGGTGGATGGCGACTCCCCCGCGGCGATGCGCTACACCGAGGTGCGCCTGTCGCGCATCGCCCACGAGCTTCTCGCCGATCTCGACAAGGAGACCGTCGAGTTCGGCCCCAACTACGACGACTCGCTCCGCGAGCCGCTGCTGTTGCCGACGAAGATCCCCAACCTGCTGGTGAACGGCTCCACCGGGATCGCGGTCGGCATGGCGACGAACATCCCACCCCACAACCTCACCGAGGTGGTGAACGGCTGCATCCATTTGATCGACCACCCCGACGCCACCGTCGACCACCTCATGGCCCACATCACCGGTCCGGACTTCCCCACCGCCGGGATCATCCACGGCCTGGAGGGGATCCGCGAGGCGTACCGCACCGGCCGCGGTCGCCTGCAGCTCCGTGCCCGGTCGGTGATCGAGAAGGCGGGGCGCAAGTCCGCCCACGACGCGATCATCATCACCGAGCTTCCCTACACGGTGAACAAGGCGCGCCTGATCGAGAAGATCGCCGAGCTGGTGCGCGACCGGAAGATCGAGGGGGTCGCCGCCCTGCGCGACGAGTCGGGGCGCGATGGCATGCGTGTCGTCATCGAGGTGAAGCGCGACGACGAGCCGCAGGCGGTGCTCAACCAGCTCTACAAGCACACCCAGTTGCAGACCACCTTCGGGATCATCTTCATGGCCCTGGTGGACAACCGGCCGCAGGTGCTGGACCTGCGCCAGATGCTCGTCTGCTTCATCGACCACCGGAAGGTGGTGGTCACCCGGCGCACCGAGTTCGAGCTGCAAAAGGCTCAGGCGCGGGCGCACCTCTTGGAGGGGCTGACCATCGCCCTCGACCACCTCGACGCGGTGATCCGGTTGATCCGCGCCGCCGCCTCCCCGGAGGCGGCCCGCACCGGCCTGATGGAGAGCTTCTCCCTCTCCCAGATTCAGGCCCAGGCGATCCTCGACATGCGCCTGCAGCGCCTCACCGCGCTGGAGCGCGACAAGATCCTCGCCGAGTACAAAGAGGTCCTGGCGACCATCGACCGGCTGGAGTTCATCCTCGCCAATGAGGCGGAGGTGTACCGGATCATCAAGGAGGAGCTCGTCACCCTGCGCGACCAGTTCGGTGACCAGCGCCGCACCCAGATCGTGCCGTTCAGCGCCGACATCTCCATCGAGGACATGATCGCCGACGAGGAGATGGCGATCACCGTTTCCCACGGTGGCTACATCAAGCGCAACGCCACCTCGCTCTACCGGGCGCAGCGGCGCGGCGGCAAGGGCAAGATGGGGATGCAGACGCGTGAGGAGGACTTTGTCGAGCACCTCTTCATCGCCACCTCGCACGACACGATCCTCTTCTTCACCGACCGCGGCCGTGTCTACCGCCTGAAGGTGTACGAGATCCCCGAGGCGGGCCGCGCGGCGCGCGGCAAGGCGATCGTCAACCTCCTCAGCCTCGCCCCGGGGGAGAAGGTCGCCGCGTCGCTCACCGTGCGCGACTTCCCCGAGGACCGCTACGTGGTCATGGCGACCCGTAAGGGGGTGGTGAAGCGGTCGGCGCTCGCCCAGTACGCCAACATCCACGCCGCCGGGATCATCGCCGCCACCGTCGACGCCAACGATGAGGTGATCGCCGCGCGCCTCACCACCGGCGACCAGGAGATCTTGCTCGCTACCCGCAACGGCAAGGCGATCCACTTCAAGGAGGGCGACGTGCGCGCCATGGGCCGGACCTCGCGCGGGGTGCGCGGCATCACCCTGCAGGGCGATGATCAGGTGGTGGCGATGGAGGTGATCACCCCGGGCACCAGCCTGCTGACGGTCACCGAGAACGGCTTTGGCAAGCGCACCGAGGTGGAGGAGTACCCGATCAAGCACCGCGGTGGGCAGGGGGTGATCACCATCAAGACCACGAAGCGCAACGGCAAGGTGGTAGGGGTGAAGCAGGTCGCGGATGCCCACCACCTGATGCTCTTCACCGAGGGCGGCAAGATCATCCGGATTGCCGCCAAGGGGATCTCGGTGATCGGCCGCAACGCCCAGGGGGTGACCCTGGTGGACCTGGAAAACGACCGCGTTTCCGGCGTCATGCGCCTTGCCGAGGCGGTGGAGGAGTACGACGACGACGAAGAGGGCGCGGAGGAGTAGAGAGCGGCGGGGCGACCCGGCAAAACCGGCCACGCAGGGCGTGGGTGGGCGCCATCGCCCCCGGTGCCATCGCCCCCGCGGTCGCGGTGGTGGTTCCGGATCTGTGGTAGCCGCCTGCTCCAATCCCATCGCCGCCCATCGTTCCCGAATCGGCGACGGTGCTGGTTCCGGATCGGTCGTAGGCGCCTGCTCCTGTGCCGGCCGGCAGGGGGAGGCGATCCGGCCCACCGGGCCGGTCGCGCCTGGGCCGCGGCGCGCGGGCGGGCGCGTGCTCCCCGCCCCGCCCCCCTCCTGCAGGTGCCCCACGACCTCGACCCGTGGTTCCGGCGATCCGCGCCTCGCCCCGCGGGGGGCCACGGCTGCGCCGCGCCTTCGGCCGCTACTCGCGCGCCACGTATCGGCAGCCGCGCCCGCCACCCCCTCTTCGCGCTGGGGCTGGCGACGGTGGGAGCGCGCCGGGAAGAGTCGGGTGGGGGGTGTTCACCCCCGGCCGCGACTCTGGGGTCTCCCCGCGTGGTGGCCGCGTTCTACCTCCTCGCCACCGCTGACGATGCCGCGGTAGCGGAGGGCGAAGTCGGCGGGCCGGGTGGCGTGGGCGAGGGCCTCGTCGAAGGTGATCGTCCCGGCGGCGAGCAACTCGGCGAGGGCCTGGTCGAAGTTCTGCATCCCGTAGGGGGTTCGGCCGCTGGCGATCGCGTCGGGGATCTCGTGCAGGAGGTCACGGCGGATTAGGTCGCGGATCCGGTCGGTAACCACCATCACCTCGCACGCCGGGACCCGCCCCGCGCCGCCGGCGCGGGGGATCAGCCGCTGGCTCACCACCGCGCGCAGGCAGGCGGCGAGCTGGACCCGGGCACCATTGCGGCCGTCATCGGGGAAGGTGGCGAGGATCCGCTGGACCGTCTCCGTCGCCTCCTTGGTGTGCAGGGTGGTGAGGACCAAATGGCCGGTCTCGGCGGCGAGCATGGCGGTGGTGATCGTCTCCCGGTCGCGCAGCTCGCCAATGAGGATCACGTCCGGGTCCTGGCGCAGTGCCTCCACCACGCCGGTGGCGAAGGAGGTGGCGTCGAGACCGATCTCCCGCTGGGTGATGTGGCCAAGGGCGTCGTGGTGGAGGATCTCCACCGGGTCCTCCAGGGTGGTGATCGCGAGCGGATTGTTGTGGTTGATGTGGTCCACCATCGCCGCCAGGGTGGTGGACTTGCCGCTGCCGGTGGCGCCGGTGATCACCACCAGCCCGGCGCGCGGCACGCACAGGGACTCCACCACCGCGGGCAGCGCCAGCTCGGCCAGGGATGGTGGCTGGGCGAGGACGTGGCGAAAGACGAAGGCGGGCGTCCCGGCCTGGCGAAAGGCCACGACGCGGAACCGCTCGCCGGCGGGGTCGGTGGTGGCGAGGTCCACCGCCCGCAGGGAGTCGAGGCGCGCTCGCTGCGCGCCGGTGAGCAGCCCCGCCACCCAGCCTTCCACCTCCGCCTCCGCGAGCGGTCCGGCGCCGGTGGTTCGGACCGTTCCATCGACGCGGATCAACGGCGGCGCCCCGACCTTCAGGTGGAGGTCCGAGGCGGTCGCGGCCACCATCTCCGCCAGCAGGCGGTGGAGGTGCTCCATCGGCCAGCCTCAGGCGCTGGCCAGCTCCGGCTCGCCGAGGCCGAGGAGTTCACGCACCTGCCCCTCCACCTCCTTGGCGATCTCCGGGTGGTCGGTGAAGAAGGCCAGGGCGTTGTCGCGGCCCTGGCCGAGGCGCGTCTCGCCGAACGAGTACCACGTCCCCGCCTTCTTGATGATGTTGCCCACCACCGCCTGGTCGATCACCTCGCCCCAGTGGTCGATGCCGTGGTTGTAGAGGATCTGGAACTCGGCGACCCGGAAGGGCGGTGCCATCTTGTTCTTCACCACCTTCACCCGCGTCTCGTTGCCCACCACCTGTTCGCCCTGCTTGATCTGGCCGATGCGCCGGATGTCGAGCCGCACCGACGAGTAGAACTTCAGGGCGTTGCCGCCGGTGGTGGTCTCCGGCGAGCCGAACATCACCCCGATCTTCATTCGGATCTGGTTGATGAACACCACCGCGGTGTGGGTCTTGCCGATCACCCCGGTGAGCTTGCGCAGGGCCTGGCTCATGAGGCGCGCCTGCAGGCCGACGTGCGAGTCGCCCATGTCACCGTCGATCTCCGCCTTCGGCACCAGGGCGGCCACCGAGTCGACGACGATGAGGTCCACCGCTGCCGAGCGCACCAGGGCGTCGACGATCTCCAGGGCCTGCTCGCCGGTGTCCGGCTGGGAGATGAGAAGGTCCGCCACCTTCACCCCGAGGCGCTCCGCGTAGTTCACGTCCAAGGCGTGCTCCGCATCGATGAAGGCGCAGGTGCCGCCGAGGCGCTGCGCCTCGGCGATCACGTGCAGGGTCAGGGTCGTCTTGCCCGAGGACTCGGGGCCGTAGATCTCGGTGACCCGGCCGCGCGGCAGGCCGCCGATCCCGAGGGCCGCGTCGAGGACCATGGAGCCGGTGGAGATCGTCGGCACCGGCTGGCGCGCCGTCTCGTCGCCGAGGCGCATGATCGCCCCCTTGCCGAACTGCCGCTCGATCTGCGCCAGCGCCGCCTCTAAGGCGTGCTCCTTGGTATCGCTCGCCATGGTCTGCTCCCGTGCAAGGGTTGTGGAACCGGGCGACTCTACCATGAGGTCCGGGGGCCGAAAACCGCCACCGGCCGGGCCACGCGGCGCGCCCGCTCGCGACCCGCGGTCAACGGCCGCGCCCTTGCCGCAGGGTTGGATCGCCTCCCAAGGGGGCGCCGCCCGGAAGGGGGGCCACGGCAGCAGGGCGCCGGTTCCAGGTCACGGCGCTGGGGCTGCGGGTGCGGGATTGGGGGTGCGGGGTCGGAGCGCGCCCGTTCGCGACCCGCGGTCAACGGCCGCGCCCTTGCCGCAGGGTTGGATCGCCTCCCAAGGGGGCGCCGCCCGGAAGGGGGGCCGCCCCCGGGTGGCGCGCGGTTTGGCATGGGTCGGGTTGTCCGCACGGGGTGGGGTGACGCCCTCCCGCCGGGCGCGAGGAGCCGGCCGTGGTACCGATCGTGGGGCCCAAAGGCGCCTCACGGCGCGGCCAGGACCACCGGGTAGGGGGCGGTGGGGTGGGTGGCGACGACCAGGCCGGGGCCGTAGGCCGCCTCGAGGTGGGGGCCGGTGAGGACCGCCGCCGGGGTGCCGGCGGTGATCACCGCGCCGTGGGCAAGCAGGACGACGCGGTGGGCGAAGCAGGCGGCGAGGTTGAGGTCGTGGGTCACCACCGCGACCGCCATCCCCGCCTTCGCCAGCTCGGCGAGCAGCCGAAAGAGGCGCGCGGCGTGGGGGGGGTCGAGGCCGGCGGTGGGCTCGTCGAGGAGGAGCACGCGCGGCTCCTGCGCCAGGGCGGCGGCGATCAGGCAGCGCTGCTGCTCGCCGCCCGAGAGGGTGGCGAAGGCGCGCTCGGCCAGCGCGCTCGCCTCCACCCGCGCCAAGGCCGCGGCCACCACCGCCGGGCCGCGCGGGTCGGCGCCGGTGAAGAGGTGGCGGTGCGGGTACCGCCCCCACCCCACCACCTCCCCGGCGGTGGCCGCGAAGGGGAGGACGACGCGCTGCGGCAAAAAGGCGAGTGCCCGTGCCCGTGGTCGCCGCCCCCACCTGGCCAGGGGGCGGCCGGCGAGGAGGACCGTGCCGCCCTCCGGGGTGAGCAGCCCTCCGGCGCAGCGCAACAGGGTCGACTTGCCGGCACCATTCGGGCCGGCGATCGCCACCACCTCGCCCGCCGCCACCGCCATCGCGACGCCGTGCAGGACCCACCGGCCGCCGAGGTGAACCCGCACGCCCGCGAGGCGGATCACCGCCCACCCCGGCGCCTGGCCCAGCGGTGGCGGGGGTGGGGTTTCGCCACCTTGGTCGAGCCTCGCGAGAGACCGCAAGCGCGCGTCCAAAGCGGGGCGCGCCACCCTCTTCGCCCCGCTCGCTCCCCGGCGATTGGCGCCACCGTGCGCGTCGGCTTGAGGCGGCTGGCCGGTGCGCAAGCAAGACCCCACGGCGAGGGTTGCGGTCTGCCGGAGAGGCGGGCGCGGCGCCGGCCAGCCG
>MNYW01000118.1 GCA_001873295.1 Nitrospirae bacterium CG2_30_70_394
TGGCCTCTCACCCTGGCGCCGGTGGTCACCGGCTCCCTCTGCTTCCACCCCCTGGGACCGGACTACACCACCTTGCTAGCGCTGCACCTGGCGAGCGTGGAGGTGCTGATGGTCTGCATGCCGTTCACCAAGCTCATCCACTTCGTCACCCTCTTCCCGTCGCGGTGGATGAACGGCGACCACTTCGGGAGGACGGGGGTGGCCTCATGAGCGCCTCCCTGGAGCGTGGCCTCGATCGCTTTCGCGAAGCCCTCGACGCGGACACGGCGAGCTTCTTCGCCACCTGTGTGCGCTGCGGCATGTGCGCCGAGGCGTGTCTCTTCTACACCGAGACGAAGGAGCCCAAGTACACCCCGATCCACAAGCTCCAGCCGTTGAAACGGTTGTGGTGGCGCGAGTACACCCTCCTCGGCAGGATCGCCGCCGCGGTCGGTCTCTCCAAGCCGGTGACCGACGCGGAGCTTTCCGCGTGGAGCGAGCTGGTCTACGACTCGTGCACCCTGTGCGGCCGCTGCTCCCTCATCTGCCCGGTGGGCAACGACATCACCTACATGATCCGGCGGATGCGCGACGGAATGGCCGCCGCCGGCCACGCCCCGCCGGGGTTGGTGGGGGCGACGCGGCGGGCGATCGAGCTGGGCAGCCCCATGGGGGTGACGCTTGCCACCCTGCAAGCGCAGATCCGCCACCAGGAGGAGGCGACCGGCATCCCCATCCCAATGGACGTGCAGGGGGCGGAGTACCTGGTCCTGCTCTCCTCCATGGAGATCGTCAACAACGCGGAAGTCATCGGCGCGGTGGCGCGCATCTTTCACCAGGCGGGAATCACCTGGACCCTCGCCAGCGACGCCTTCGAGGCGACCAACAGCGGCATCCAGATTGGCGTCTCCGAGCTTGCGAAAGAGATCGTGCTGCGCACCGTGACCGCGGCCGAGCGCCTCGGAGTGCGGGCGGTGGTGAGCCCCGAGTGCGGCCACGCCTACATGGCCCTGCGCTGGGAGGGGCCCGATTTGATCGGCCGGCCGTACCGCTTCGAGGTCCTCCACATCCTCGAGCTCCTCGACCGGCTGCGCGCCGCGGGCAAGCTCAAGCTCGCCTCCACCTTCGATCTCCCAATCACCTTCCACGACCCGTGCCAGATCGTCCGCCGCGGCGGGGTGATCGACGCACCTCGCAACCTCCTCAACCTGGTGGCGACCGACGTGCGCGAGATGCACGACCACGGCGTCTACAACTGGTGCTGCGGCGGCGGCGGCGGGGTGAGCGCCAGCGGCCGCGCCGAGGAGCTGCGCCTCACCGCCTTCAACAAGAAGCGCGGCCAGATCGAGGCGACCGGTGCCAAGGTGGTGGCCACCGCCTGCGCCAACTGCCGGATGGTGATGGAGGAGGCGATCGACCACTACCAGATGGGGGTGGAGCTGAAGGGGCTCACCGAGCTGATCGCCGACCACCTGGAACAAGAGACGCCGGAGGTGGCGGCATGAGGGTGCAACCCTCCCCACCCCTGATCTTGTCGACCCGCCCCAACCCCCGTGGGCGCGCCGAGGCTACGCGTCGCACTGCCGAGGAGTGCCATGTCTGAACGCATCGTCGTCGACCCGATCACTCGCATCGAGGGCCACCTGCGCATCGAGGCGGAGATGGACGGCGAGGTGATTCGCAACGCCTACTCCTCGGGGACGATGGTGCGCGGTATCGAGATCATCCTCCAAGGCCGCGACCCGCGCGACGCCTGGGCCTACGCCCAGCGGATCTGCGGCGTCTGCACCCTGGTCCACGCCATCGCCTCGATCCGCGCGGTAGAAAACGCCCTGGCGATCACCGTGCCGCCGAACGCGGAGCTGATCCGCAACCTGATGGCCGCGGCGCAGCACGTCCACGACCACGTGATGCACTTCTACCACCTTCACGCCCTCGACTGGGTCGACGTGGTCTCCGCCCTCAAGGCGGACCCGCGCCAGACCTCGGCGCTCGCCCAGGCGATTAGCCCCTACCCGAAGTCGTCACCCGGCTACTTCGCGGACACCCAGCAGCGCCTCAAGACCTTCGTGGAGTCCGGCCAGCTCGGCATCTTCGCCCACGGCTACTGGGGCCACCCCGCCTACCACCTGCCGCCGGAGGCGAACCTCATGGCACTGGCCCACTACCTGGAGGCGCTCACCTGGCAGCGCGAGGTGGTGAAGCTGCACACCCTCTTCGGGGGCCGGAACCCCCACCCGAACTTCGTGGTCGGCGGGGTGCCATGCGCGATCGCGGTGGAGAGCGGCAGCCAGGCGGGGACTGCCCTGGACATGGTGGGGCTGGCGCAGGTGGGCGAGGTGATCGACGCGATGCGCACCTTCGTTGACCAGGTCTACCTGCCGGACCTGCTCACCATCGCCTCCTACTACAAGGAGTGGGCGCGCCAGGGTGAGGGGGTGGGCAACTTCCTCTGCTACGGCGACTTCCCGAACCACGGCATCGGCGACCCGAGCCACTACCTGATTCCCGGCGGGGTGATCGTCGACCGTGACCTCACCACGGTCCTGCCTCTGAACCCGAGCGACCCGGCGCAGATCCAGGAGCTGATTTCCCACTCGTGGTACGACTACACGGTAGGCAAGGAGCAGGGGCTCCACCCCTACGATGGCGAGACCACCCTTCACTACACCGGCCCCGAGCCGCCCTACGACCACCTCGATGTGGAGCAGTCCTACTCGTGGTTGAAGTCGCCACGTTGGCGCGGCCGCCCGATGGAGGTCGGCCCCCTGGCGCGGATGGTGATGCTCTACGCCACCGGCCACGACGCGGCGCGGGAGCTGGTGGACGGGACGCTGCACCGGCTCGACCTGCCGATCGCGGCGCTCTTCTCCACCCTCGGCCGCACCGCCGCGCGCGGGCTGGAGACGAAGCTCTTCGCCGACGCCATGACCGGCTGGTACGACCAGCTCATCGCCAACCTCAAGGGGGGAGACCTGACCACCTTCAACCCTGAGCGGTGGGATCCCGCCACCTGGCCCCACAAGTGCCGCGGGGTCGGCTTCATGGAGGCACCGCGCGGTGCCCTCGCCCACTGGCTCACCATCGAGGGCGGCCGGATCGCCAACTACCAGGCGGTGGTCCCCTCCACCTGGAACGCCGGGCCGCGCGACGCAACCGGTCAACCGGGGCCGTACGAGGCGGCGCTGGTGGGCCACCACCTCCACGACCCGAAGCAGCCGATCGAGATTCTGCGCACGATCCACTCCTTCGACCCGTGCATCGCCTGCGCGGTGCACGTGAGCGACCCGGAGCGCGGCGAGCTGGTGGAGGTCACGATCCAGTAAGGCGGCTACCGCTTTGCCGGTCGCGCGCCGGTCGCATGGCGGCCGCGCGGCGGCCGCGCGGGAGGTGGGGATCCCGTGATGCGGCCGGCCACGGTGCGCCGTTCGTCCGGCGGCGGACGCGCCTCGGAGGCTGGCGGACTTGGGGCGGTGGGCGGTCCCCTGCGGGCGGCTGAAGGGCGATCCTGGTGGGGCAAGCCACTGGGTTTAGATTTCGCCGCACCTGAACACGAACGGGCGCGACTCCTCGACCCGGAGGGTGCCGGCCACAACCCGCAACCTCACCCGGGCGCCAGCGCCCGTAATCCGGCACACGATCGCGAAAGTCCGACAGCCCCCCAAACGACGAAGAACGGCGCGGTCTGGGCCCCGCTCCACCGGTCGCCTGGTTGCGCTGCTTTGCGGTCGATCGTGGACCAAGCAACCGGTGGCTACGCCGCCACCCGCCGGGCCACGTCGCGCAGGATCTCCGCGGAGCGGTGCAGGCCGGCCCACTCCGCGGGCGAGAGGTCGAGCTCGATGATCCGCTCCACCCCGCCCCCACCGACCACGCACGGGACGGAGAGGTAGACGTCGCGCTCGCCGTACTCCCCCGCCAGGCGGGTGGAGACCATGAGGACCGAGTGCTCGTCGCGCAGGATGCACGAGACGAGGCGGGCGAGGGCCGCGCCGATGGCAAAGTTGGTCGCCCCCTTGCGCTCGATAATCGCCGGGGCCGCGCCGCGCACCGAATCCAGGATCGCCTCCGGCGCCAGCTCCACCCCGGCCTGGGCACCAAAGGCGGCCCATGGCATGCCGGCAATGGCGGCCGACGACCAGGCCACGATCTCCGAGTCACCGTGCTCGCCGAGGATGTGGGCGTGGACCGAGCGCGGGTCGAGGGCGCAGGCGGTGGCGAGAAGCTGGCGCAGGCGCGCGGTGTCGAGAAGAGTGCCCGAGCCGATCACCCGCGCGGCGGGCAGGGGGGAGGCGGACGCGGCGATCTGGGCGAGCACGTCCACCGGGTTGGTGGCCATCAAGAGGCAGCCGGAAAAGCCCACGGCGGCGAGCTCACCGACGATCTGGCGAGTGATCCGAACGTTGTCGCCGACGAGCTGCAACCGGCTCTCGTCACGGCTGGCGGAGGCGCGACCGGCGGCGACGATGACAATCGCCGCACTCGCCGCATCCGCGTAGTCGCCCGCCCACACCCGCGCCGGGGCGAGCAGGGCGGTGGCGTGGGCGAGGTCCATCGCCTCGCCCTCGGCGCGCGCCCGGTCCGTGTCGATGAGCACCAGCTCCTCCACCTGGCCGGTGTGCAAGAGGGCAAAGGCGGTGGTCGCCCCGACCCGGCCGCAGCCGATGATGGCCACCCGGTGTGTGTGTCCCATGGGGATCCTCCGTGCGCGGCGCCGGCAGGGGGGCGCGCTGGATGATCCCCTTTATCCCCGAAACGGTGGAACCACGACAAGCGGGTACGCCATCGCCGCCTCCGCCCGCCGGTCACCCCGGTGCGGCAGGGCCATCGCCGAGGAGGCGGTGGATGGTGTCGGTCATCTCCTGGATGCGGAACGGCTTGGGGAGGATCCCCGCCACCCCCTCCAGCTCCACCGGCAGGCCGCCCGCACCGGGACCGCGACACACGAGCACGCGCGCGTTGCCCGCCAGCCGGGCGAGGTCACGCAAGAGGGCGCGCCCCTCGCCCTCCGGAAGGTCGAGATCCACGAGGATCAGGTCGATCTCGCCTCCACGCTTCCGGCACATTTCCAAACCTGCCTCACCCGAGGTGGCGGTCGCCACCTGGTAGCCGCCGCGGGTGAGAATGTTGTCGATGAGACCGCGCACGTCGGCGTCGTCATCCACCACCAGAATGGTCCCGCGCTGGGGAGCGGCCGGTGGCACCGCCTCCGCGGAGAGGTCCGTCACCGGAAAGAGGAGGGTGACGGTGGTCCCCTCGCCCGCCTCGGCGAAGAGATCGAGTCGACCCCCATGCGCCTCCACCACGCCGCGCGCGGTGGCGATCGTGAGCGGGGTGGCGAGCAGGCCGTGGCCGGCGATCCCCTCCTGCTCGGTGGGCGGACCGTTGCCCGTGTCGGCGACCGAGACCTCCACGTACCGCCCGGGCGGCAACCCCTCCTCGTTCGCCGGCGGCAGGACCAGGAGGCGGCCGGCCAGCTCCAAGGTGCCGCTTTTGCCCATCGCCTGGATCCCGCGCAGGGCAATGCTGAGGATGACCTGGCGGATCTGCGCCGCGCTGCCGTCGATCCCCGGCAGGCCGGGTTCGAGATGGAGGTCGATCTGCACCGTCGGGCCGACACGCCGGCCAAGGCGGGTGGCGACGTTCTCCAGCAAAGGGGTGAGATCGAGAAAGCGGTGGTTCTTCGCCTCCGGCGTGGCATTGCCAAGGAGCTCGCGGGTGAAGACCGACGCGCTGAGGTGACTCCCCCCCTGCTCGCCCCTCTCGCCCTTTGTAGCCGGGCCATCATTGCGCCGGATCGGGTTGAGGAGGTGGCCCTGCTGGGTGGCCAGGCTGGCGAGGGTTTCGCACCCCTGACTCAGGCTCTCCGTCGCCACCCGCGCCAGCGCCACCGCCTCGCGCGCTACCGCGGCATCGTGGCACGCGGCGCGCAGCTCCAACCCCAGCGGCCCGACCAGCCGCCGATCGACGAGGGCGAGCGCCACGAGCGCGCCACCGCCGGCGGCGGCCACGAGGGCCACAACGAGGCTACCCGAGACGACCGCCACCGCCCCACTAAGGACGGTGACCACGGCCAAAGTCACCACCGCAACCACGAGGGGAGCAGGCCGGTTACCGGGTGTGGGGTAGGGCATCACCATCTCGTGCGCCTCTGAAAGTTGGCCGGAAGCCTCGGACCGTTGGCCGGAAGAAAGAGAGCGAGGTCAGCGTGCCGGAACCGATCGCTGCGCCGCCGCCCAGCAACCGAATGGCGGGCGGCTCCACACCACGCGGGGCGCGCGCAACGTCTCGCCACCCGACCTGCACCCCGGGGGACCGCGCGCCGCAGCGGGTGCGTCGGTCGTCCCTACTTCTGGGTGCCACGCAGCTCCTGGTTCTCGCGCTTGGTCGCCTCCAGGTCAAAGAGGAGGTACTTGATCCCAAGCTGGAGGTTGCCGAGCTGGGCGACGGCCTGGGTGGTCGCCTTGCGCATCTGGTCGTGGAGGCGCTCGGTGGCGTCGGCGAGCTCTTCCAACTCCGCCCGCTTGTCGTCGGGGAGGATGGCGATCTCGTCGCGCAGGGCGGCGAGGCGGTCGCGGAAAGAATCGCGCTTCTCTTCGGGCCCGGGGGCGGTGTTCTGGGGTTCCATGATTGACTCCGTGAGGGTGGGACTCGCGCCGTGGTGGGGATCAAGAGCCCGTGCGGCTCCTGCCCGTTTCCTACCCCCCCTCTATCAATCCGCGTGCCACGTCGGGCGCCCGCAGGGCTCTGCTGCAACTCTTTGGAAAACCGCAGTGCACCTCGGCCGCTGCCGATTGAGCCACGCCAATGTGAGACAGTCGCCGTGGCTGGCGCGTATCAGGATGAGACGAGCCGCCGCCGCCCCTGGGGGAAGCGCGGCGGAGCTGTTACCCTGTCGGCGCGCCGTCGGAGTGGCCGCCCCCATGCTTTTCCTCCCCGCCATCGACCTCAAAGAGGGCCGCTGCGTCCGCCTGCGCCAGGGACGCATGGAGGAGGCAACCGTCTTCGGCGAAGACCCCGGCGCCCAGGCGGCGGCGTGGCAGGCGGGCGGCGCCCCCTACCTCCACCTGGTGGACCTCGACGGCGCCATCGACGGCAGCCCGCGCAACCTGGCGGCGGTCCGCTCGATCCTCGCTTCTATCGACATCCCGGCGGAGCTCGGTGGCGGCATCCGCAACCTGGCGCGGATCGAGGCGTACCTCAACCTCGGCCTCGATCGGGTGATCCTCGGCACCGCCGCGGCGCTGGAACCGGCGCTGGTGCGCGAGGCGTGCGCCGCCTTCCCCGGCCAGATTGCGGTGGGAATCGATGCCGCCGGCGGCCAGGTGGCGGTGCGCGGCTGGGTGGAGGTGCTGCCGCTTTGTGCCACCGACCTCGCCACCGACCTCGCCGGCGCCGGGGTGAGCTACTTCATCTACACCGACATCCGCCGCGACGGGATGATGCAGGGCCACAACGTGGAAGCCACCCGCGCCTTCGCCCGCGCCACCGCGGTGCCGGTGATCGCCTCGGGCGGGATCGCCTCCCTCGACGACGTGCGCGCCATCTGCGCCTTGGCCGCCGACGGGGTGACCGGGATGATCTCCGGCCGCGCCCTCTACGACGGGGCGCTGGAACTGTCCGCCGCCCTCGCGGTGTGCGCGAAGGAGGCCTAACCGATGGTCAAGAAGCGCATCATCCCTTGCCTCGACGTGGCCGGCGGCCGGGTGGTGAAGGGGGTGAACTTCGTCGACCTGAAGGACGCCGGTGACCCGGTGGAGGTGGCGGAGCGGTATGACGCCGAGGGTGCCGACGAGCTCTGCTTCCTCGACATCACCGCCACCCACGAGGAACGCGACACCATCTACGAAATCGTCGAGGCGACCGCCGAGCGGGTCTTCATGCCGCTCACCGTCGGCGGCGGCATCCGCACGGTGGAGGACATCCGGGCGCTGCTGAACGCCGGCGCCGACAAGGTGTCGATCAACTCCGCGGCAGTGAAGCGCCCAGAGTTTATCCGCGAGGCGGCGGAGCGGTTCGGGGCCCAGTGCATCGTGGTGGCGATCGACGCCAAGCGGGTGAGCGAGGCGCCCCTGCGCTGGGAGATCTACACCCACGGCGGGAGGCGGCCCACCGGCCTCGACGCCCTGGCGTGGGCGCAACGGATGGAGGAGTACGGCGCCGGCGAATTCCTGGTCACCAGCATGGACCGCGACGGGACCAAGATCGGCTACGACAACGACCTCAACCGCGCGATTGCCGGCCGCGCCCGCGTGCCACTCATCGCCTCCGGCGGCGCCGGCACCCTGGACCACCTCTACGCGGGGCTGGTCGAGGGCCATGCCGATGCGGTCCTCGCCGCCTCCATCTTTCACTACCGCCAGCACACCATCGGCGAGGCAAAGCGGTACCTGGCCGAGCGCGGTGTGGTGGTGCGCCTGGAGGGCGAATGATGAGCTGGCTTGATGCGCTGAAGTTCGACGAACGCGGTCTGTTGCCGGCGATCGCCCAGGACGCTGCCACCGGCGAGGTCCTCATGCTCGCCTACTGCAACCGCGAGGCGGTGCGCCTCACTCAGGAGACCGGCTTCGCCCACTACTTCTCGCGCTCGCGCCGGAAGATGTGGAAGAAGGGGGAGTTGTCGGGCCACCTCCAGACGGTGCGCAAAATCGCCTATGACTGTGACGCGGACACCCTCCTCTTCCAGGTGGACCAGGCGGTCGCCGCGTGCCACACCGGCCGGCGGAGCTGCTTTTTCAACCAGGTGGACGGCGACACGGCACGGCCGGTGGGCGAGACGCTCTTCGATCCGCAGGCGGTCTACGCCGGCTCCCCCACCACCGCCAACATCCTCCCCGCCCTGGCGCGGGTGGTGAGCGAGCGGCGCGGCGCGGATCCCGCCACCTCCTACGTGGCCCAGCTCCTCGCCGGCGGGGCGCCACGAATCTCCGCCAAGCTTGTGGAGGAGGCGGCGGAGCTCGCCCACGCGGTCGCCGCGGAGGAGGAGGGGGCGGTGGTCCACGAGGCGGCCGACCTCCTCTTCCACATGGTGGTCGCCCTCGCCAGCCGCGACGTCGCCCCGGAGGCGGTGCTGGCGGAGCTGGTGCGCCGCTTCGGCACCTCGGGCCACGCCGAGCGCGCCACCCGCCGCCGGTGAGGCGCGGCGCCCAAGTAAGCCATGGCTTCGCCTCGCCGATGAGGCGGGGACGCGCCACCCGCGCAGCCACGGCGCGCCGAGGAGACCGGCGATGGACCCAGACGAACGACACATCCTCGTGGTCGAGGACAACCAGGCGAACGCCGCCCTGCTGGCCGCCTATCTCGGCCGGGCGGGCTACCGGGTGGAGACCGCCGACAGCGGCGAGGCAGCCCTCGCGCACCTGGCCGAGAGCTCCATCGACCTGCTCATCGTCGACGGCCGCATGCCCGGGATGGACGGCTACCAGCTCTTGCGGACGATCCGCGATGGGGCCGCCACACCGCCGGTCATCATGCTCACCGCCTTTGACGACGCCGGCGACCGCGAGCGGGCGGTGAACCTCGGGGTCGACGACTTCCTCACCAAGCCGGTGAGCAAGCTCTTGCTCCTCCAGCGGGTGGAGGCGCTCCTGGAGGTCGCCGCCCTGCCCGGTGGCCTCGAACGGACCCTCGCCTACTGCGCGGCGCTCGAACGGCGCACCCACTAGGGAGCGGGTCGGACTTGGGCGCTCGGGTGGCGCGCAGAAGCGGGCGCGACTCCGGATCGACCCATTCCTAGAGCGACGTGGGGCTAGGGAACGAAGAACCGGCCCCAATCCGAGCCCCGCTCCGCGCCGTCGCCCCGTGTTGCGCCGTCGCCCCGTGCCGCTTCTTTGGGGTCGATCGGGACAAAGTCCGACCGGCTCCTTGCCACGGCGCGCCCCACCTGCGTACGGGGCGGTCGAGGTCGCACGCCCAGCGCCGGCGGGCGGGGCTCGACACCGGTAGCCCCTGGCATACGGGTTGCTATCCCCCCGGTAGAACCGGGACGACAAGCCCGCGGAACGTGGAAACCCTGGCAGTTACGTTCCGCCGACCCCGTGGCAGGTGTCGTCCAATCTGGACACCTGCCGGTCGTTCCCCCCAGCCCAGCCGCGAGTTTGCCATGTCGGTACTCACCAACTACGTCGAACGCCTGGAACACTCGATCGCCCGCAACCTCTCCATCCTCACCGGCGAGGTGGCGGAGTTCGAGTTGCTCTGTCGCCAGGTGGTGGAGAGCGGCGACGCCCTGGCGGGACGCCAGGCACGCCAGGGGTACCAGCGCGCCCTCGCCCGCTTCGAAGAGATGGAAAAGGTGAGCCTGGTGCTCGCCGGCCCCCGCTACCGCCGCCTCACCGAGCCCGCGCCCCACCGCGAGAGCTCGACCCTCGCCCTGCGGGCCCGGTACTACCAGGCCTTTCTGCCAGTGGAGCGCCGGGAACGGTGGGACAGCCACGCGCCGCGGCTGGCGACCCCAGGCGACCGTGAGCCCCAGGTTGAACCACCGCTCCCCTTCGCGACCCCCAAGGCGAAGGCCGCCTTCCAGTCCATGGTGGACCACTTGGCGCCGGGGGAGGTGGTCTCCTTTGCCCTTCTCCAAGGGGAGCCCGCCTACCTCGACGCCCTCCCCCACGCCCCCTTCGGGCCACGCGGAGTGGTGGAGCGGCACGGCGCCCGGGAGGTGCGCGCGGCGATCCACCACCCACTCCTCCTAACCCCACCCACCCTCGAAGCGATCGTCTACGACCGTCTCCTCGGCCGCTCCCCCGTGGGGCGCGCGGTCATCTTCCGGCTCCACGACCGCGACGATCTCACCCCCCCCTTCCTCTCCGCCCTGCGCCTCCATTTGGCGCGCCTGGCACCCGGTACGGTCCTGACCGTCAACCCGGCGACGGCGGCCGTGGCGTAGGGGAGAGCGGGCGGCGCACTGAACCGGTGCGCCGCCGACCGCGGGTAGCGGGGGACCCGCCAAGCGGCACAACGCCACGGCATGGGCCGACGATCGCGATCGTGCGCGGAGGCGCGGCAGGATCGAGCCCGCACTGGTCCCCGGCGATCCGTGGCGCGAGCACCCGTCCACGCCGCTGCTCGCCGTAGCCTTCCGCCGGAGGAGCATTGGCACCGGCGACCCGCGCGGGAGGCCGCACCCTCCCGCTCGGGCACCAATCCCCCAAGGGAGGGCGCCTACCGCCAGCCGGCCAGCGCCGTAAGCCGAGCCGCACCCAACCTCAGACGATCCCCGGTGAGAAATCCGGGCCAGGAGTCTGTCAGACCGGGGGCGACGGGGTCCGGGCCCGGCGGTTGGATAGAGGGCGGTCCATCTAGAAAAAGGCGTTTGAAAAATGTGTTTTAGACCGAACCGCAAATGGACGCGAAGGGGCGCGCTCCTCGAGCGGGAGGGTGCGGCCCACGCTCACCAGCCACGATCGGTGGGGCGGTGCAGGGCAGTTGCACCACGGCAGAGAACCAGGCTCATTTTCCCAAGGCTCTCCGCGCAGACCCCTGTGGCCTCCGTGGTGAAGAACCATCGCGTTCCTTGGCGTTGCTGTGCGTGGCTTTGCGGCCAGCTTGCCGCGGACGGAGCAACCTCCCTCGGACGCACGCACTCTCGCGTTGGCCCACGATCGCGAAGGTCCGACCGGCTCCTCGCGCTACCCAGCAGAGGGCGAGCCGGGCCGAGCTCCGCGGCCCTGGGCGCGCAAGCCAAGGCCCGCCGGCCGTCTAGGTCCCGGCGATCCGGTCGTGGTAGCGACCGCGGTAAAGCAGGCGCGGCCGCTGTTCCGCCTGGTCGACAAAGCCGGTGCGGTCGTGGAGGACGTTGTTGCACAACAGCCCCCACCCCGGCCGAAGGGTCCCGCGCAGGCGGTAGGGGGCGCGCTCACACTCGGCACGAATCCACGCCACCGCCTCGGCCACCCGCTCCGCCTCCTGCCAGCGGATGTTGCGCCGGCGCGCGGTGTAGCGCATCTGCAGGGTCCCGGTGGTGGGATCGACCCAGAAGACCGGGCCGGAACGGTCAGGGCGCATCACCCGCGGGTCGTCGGTGTTCCCCGGGATGGTCATCACGTCGGGCGCCATGAGCGCCTCCACGTACTCGGGGTGCACATCCCGCATGGCGATGTAGAGCAGCTCGTGATCAATCAGGCCGCTCTCGCCGCCATCCGCGGATTGCTCGACGCAGTGCAAGAGCATGCCGCGGACCTGCCGGTCGGGCCGGTTGTAGTAGCCGTCCGTGTGCCAGGAGATGGGGCGGCTCGAATAGGGAATGTAGTCGCTCCCCGCCACCACGGTGATCGCGGTGATCCCCGCCTCGTCCGCCCCCGGGTTGTGATCGAGGTGGGTGAGGCCGAAGCGCCGGCCAAGCTCAATGGGGATTGCGGTGTCCGGGTCGCCGGCCGCGGTGGTCGCGTAGATCGCCATGTTGGCGCGCCGGCAGCGATCCAACAGCGCCGCGTGGGCCACCGCGCTCGGCGCGCGCGGATCGCCCACCTCCACCACCAGCTCTTCCAGACACGCCGGTGCCGACCGCAGCTTCGCGTCGCGCCAGCGCGCGTAACCATCCCGATCCGCGAGCGCAAAGGGGCCGGTGGCCGGCGGTGGGGGCCAGGAGGGGTTAGCCATCGGCCCGCCCCTGGATCACCGCGTTGATCTCGGCGGCCAGGCTCTCCGCGGCGATGCCGTGCATCATCGCCGCCTGCCCCACCGACTCGGTCGCCTGACCGGGACAGGTGAAGCAGCCCGAACCGAACCGCCGCTCGAAGACCACCCTCGCCTCCGGATGGTGGTCGATCACCTCGCCGATGATCGACTCCCCGGTCACCGGTCCACCGGCCGCCGGGGGACTCAGAGGGGCCAGGGAGATCTTCAAGGGGGT
>MNYW01000066.1 GCA_001873295.1 Nitrospirae bacterium CG2_30_70_394
TCTGGGGTTCGTCTTCCGCGATCAACACCTCTTCGCCCTCCCCCTCCTCTTCCGCTACCCCGAGGCCGGCCAGCGCCTTTTGCCGGCGCTTGTCGAGGACCCGCTCCATCGCCTCGCCGGCGGCCTCATGGGCCGCCTGTTTGGCCGGGGTGAGAGACCCCGCCTTCGCCGCCGCCTCGGCCGCGGTGCGGCGGACGAGGCGGACGGTCGCCGCCGCATCCGGGTCGAACGGGGTGGCCGTTGTCTGGCGCTTCTTCCGCAGTTCGACCGGCGAGAGCCGGTGCGGCTTGAGCTTCGCCTCGGTGGCGAGGAGGAGGCGCAGCCCCTTGGCGGAGATGATGCCGCGCTCGGTGATGTAGGCGGTGACCAGGGCGGCAGGGGTGATGTCGAAGGCGGGGTTCCACACCCGGGCCCGTTCCGGCGCGACCATCGCCCGGCCCATGACCAGGGTGATCTCATCTCCCTCCCGCTCCTCAATCGGAATGTCGGCGCCGGACTTGGCGTCGAGGTCGACGGTGGCGGCGGGGGCGGCGACGTAGAAGGGGATCCGGTGCGCCTTGGCGAGGGTCGCCAGGCCGTAGGTGCCGACTTTGTTGGCAACGTCGCCGTTGGCGGCGATCCGGTCGGCGCCGACGATGACCGCGTTGATCCGTCCCACCTTCATGAAGTGGGCGGCCATGGAGTCGGTGATCAGGGTGTAGGGGATGTACGACTCCTCACACTCCCAGGCGGTGAGGCGCGCCCCCTGGAACATGGGGCGGGTTTCGCAGATCACCACGGAGACCCGCCGGCCGCCGGCGATGGCCCCCTTCACGATGGCGAGCACGGTCCCCTCCCCGCCGGTGGCCAGGGCGCCGGCGTTGCAGTGGGTGAGGACGTAATCGCCGGCGGCGAGCAGCGGCGCGCCCGCCTTGCTAATCGCCTGGTCGATCTCCACCTGCTCGTCGCGGAGCTGGTTGGTGGCCTGGATCATCCGCTTGATGCGCTCGCCGCCCGTCTTCGTCGCGCACTCATCCACCAGCGGCAGGATCCGGTCGATCGCCCACGCGAGGTGGATCGCGGTGGGACGGCAGGCGCGCAGCTCCTCGGCGGCGGTGTAGAGGGCGTCGACGAACCGCTCGGCGCTCGCCTCGGCCTGCTGTTGCGCCTCCAAGGCGAGGCCGCACACCGCGGCCAGGCCGATCAACGGGGCGCCACGGATGACCAGCGACTGGATCGCATCAATGACCTGGTGGTAGTCGGTGAACTCGCGGTAGGTCGTCTCGCGTGGCAACAAGCGCTGGTCCAAGACCCGCAGGCGATTATTTTGCCACTCGATAATCTTGTGGTTCATCGAACTTCCTCATGGAAGGTGGAGATGGAAGGTTCCCCCAAAAGCGGGGCGTCATGGTAGCAGCCCGGCGGCGGCACGGGGAGGAGGGGGTGGGGTGTGCGCGCCGTTCATTCCGGGGTCGCCAGGGCGGTGAGCTGCGCCTCGCTGAGCAGCGGGACGCCGAGGGCGATGGCGCGGTCGCGTTTGGAGCCGGGCGCGTCGCCACAGACGACGTAATCGGTCTTCTTGCTCACCGCCGCGGTGGTGCGGCCGCCGCGGGCGCGGATCCAGCAGGCGACCTCGTCACGTGGCCGGGAGAGGGTGCCGGTGAGGACGAAGGTGAGGTTGGCGAGGGTCTGGGCAACCGCCACCTCCGCCGCCGCGGACGCCTCCGCTCGCACCCCGGCCTGGCAGAGGCGATCGAGGAGGGCCTGGTTGGCGGGGTCGGCGAAGAAGCGGCGGATTGATTCGGCGATCACCGGCCCCACCTCGGGGATCGCCAGCAGGGTGGTCTCGTCCGCGCTGGCCAGGGCGTCGAGGGAGGGGAGGGCGGCAGCGAGGAGGTAGGCGGTCTTCTCGCCCACGAAGCGGATGCCGAGGGCGTAGAGGAGGCGGGCGAAGGGGCGCTGTTTCGCCTGCTCGATGGCGGCAAGGAGGTTGTCGGTGGAGCGTTCCCCCATCCGCTCCAGGGCGGCGACCGCGGCGCGCTGCGCGGCGAGGGTGAAGAGGTCGGCGTAGTCGTGGATTAGGCCGGCGCCGAGGAGCTGCTCCACCAAGGCCGGGCCGAGCCCCGCGATGTCCATGGCGCGGCGCGAGGCGAAGTGGAGGATCACCGCCTCGCGCTGGGCCGGGCAGTGGATGTTGACGCACCGGTGGGCGACCCCGTCGGGGTCGCGCGCCACCGCGCCGTCACACGCCGGGCAGTGGCTGGGGATGACGAAGCGCTTCCCGCGGTCTGGCCGGTCCGGGTCGAGGACCGCGACCACCTGCGGGATGATCTCGCCCGCCTTCTCGATCTCCACCCGGTCGCCCACGCGCACCCCCTTGCGGTCGATCTCGTCTTGGTTGTGGAGGGTGGCACGGCTGACCGTGGTGCCGGCGAGTTCCACCGGGGTGAGGTGCGCGACCGGGGTGAGCTTGCCGGTGCGCCCTACCTGGACCTCGATCCGCTCTACTTTGGTGACCGCCCGGTCCGGGGGAAACTTGAAGGCGATCGCCCAGCGTGGCGACTTGGCGGTAGTACCGGCGGCGGCGCGTTGGTGCGGGTCGTCGACCTTCACCACCACCCCGTCGGTGAGGTAGTCGAGGGCGCGGCGCTCGTCGTGCCAGCGGCGGCAGTAGGCGATGCAGGCGTCGAGGTCGGCACAGCGTGCGTGGTGGGATTCCACCGGGAAACCGTAGGCGGCAAGGCGGGCGAGGGTTTGGTGGTGGGTGGCGCCGGCCGCACCGGCGTCGAGGGCTTCGTAGGCGAAGAAGGCGAGGGGCCGCCGGGCGACCTCGCGCGGGTCGAGGGTCTTGAGGGTGCCGGCGGTGGCGTTGCGCGGGTTGGCCAGAGGCTCCTCGCCCTCCGCGCTCCGGCGCTGGTTCATCCGGGCGAAGGCGGCGAGGGGGAGGTAGACCTCGCCGCGCACCTCCAACTCGGCGGGGGCGGCGGCGATCCACGGCGGGATCGCGGCGATGGTGCGCACGTTGAGGGTGACGTCGTCGCCCTCGCGCCCGTCGCCGCGGGTGATCGCCTGGCGAAGCTCGCCGTTACGGTAATGGAGGGAGAGGGCGACACCGTCGATCTTCAGCTCGCACACGTAGCCGTGCACCGCGCCCCCGAGGAGGCGAACAAGGCGGCGGTCGAAGGCGCGCAGCTCCTCTTCTGAATAGGTATTCCCCAGGCTGAGCATGGGAAGGGTGTGGCGGGCGGCGACGAAGCCACGGCCGGTGAGGTCGCTCCCCACCCCCTGGGTGGGGGAGTCGGGGCTGATCCAGTCGGGGTGGGCGGCCTCGAGCTGTTCGAGCTCAACAAGCAGGGCGTCGAACTCAGCGTCGGTGTAGCCGGTGGCGAGCCCCTGGTAGTAGGCGGCGTTGGCGGCGTGAATCTGTTGCCGCAGGGTGAGGAGCCGCTGTCGCTCCGCCGAGATCGCCATCGTCGCCCTCCCTCTCCGCGCCGCCGGTCGCGGGGCGGCGATTGTAGGGAGGCGTGGGACGGTAACGGTAGCGGCCCCTGTTCATGCTCCCGCAGCCACCCGTTTCGTCGCTAACCGCGAACCGCCGGCGATCGCCGGTGGGCGCGCGCTCCGGCGCACTACACCGCCACTGGGCCGCGGGCGGCGACGACCTGATTGCGGTTGTTCGCCTTCGCCTGGTAGAGGGCTCCGTCGGCAGCGCGGATGAGCTCCTCGATGGAGGTGCCGTCCAGCGGGTAGGTGGCGATGCCACCGGAGAAGCTGAGGGTCCCCTCCGGCTGCTCGTCCTTGTGCGGGAAGGGGTTGGCGAGGAAGAGGTCGCGGAACCGTTCGGCAAACTGGAGCACGTCGGGGCGGTCCAGCTCCGGGGTGAGAACGATGAACTCCTCGCCACCGTAGCGGGCGGCAATGTCCACCGCCCGGGTGTGCTCGCGAAACAGGCTGCCCACCTGGCGGAGAATCTCGTCGCCGGCCTGATGGCCATGGTGGTCGTTGTAGAACTTGAAGTGATCGATATCGAGCATGAAGAGCGACAAGCGGGTGTGGTTGCGCTCTGCCTTGTGCAGCTCGATCTCTAGGTATTGCTTGAAGAAGGTCATGTTGTACAGGCCGGTGAGGCCGTCGCGGTTGGCGCGCTGGGCCACCTGCTGGAAGGCGCGGTTGCCGGCCAGCGCCGTGGAGAAGAGCTCTTTCAGCGCCCGCAGGATCTGCCGTTCAAAGCGCGGTCTGCGCTTGAGCGCCTTGAGGGTGATCATCCCAAGGGCGCGCTTGCCCTGGTTGAGGGGGATGTAGATGTCGGCATCCACCACCTCATCCTCACCGAAGACATGGCTGCGGATGGCGGCGGTCTCTTGGGCGAGCTGCGCGGCGTAGGTGATGATGCCGCGCTGGCTGACCCAGCCGAGCTTGCCGCTGCCGAACGGGATGATCTCCTGGCGCAGGGTGGCAGGGTCGATGCCGCTCGCCACCCACGGGATGTAGCCCGTCTCCTCGGGCAGGAGGATGCACGTCTTCTCCGCGGGCAGCATCGTCTGGATGATGGCGAGCATCTGCGCGCAGGTGGTCTCCACCTCCTCGCAGGCGGTGAGGCGTTGGGCGAACTCGGGAAGGCAGCCCGTGAGTCGCTCCATCTCGGTGAGCTCGTCGCGCAGGGCCGTGATCGCCTTGTCTTGCTGGTCGTGGTCACGCTGGTGGCGCCGGTTGGCGACCTCCAGCTCGTCCAGCGCTGCGCTCAGGCGGTGGCGTTGCGACCCGCGGCCGACGAGATAGCCGAGCGCGGTCACTGCCAGGGTCACGCCGAGGATGACCACCCACGCGGTGAGGGGCGGCAAGGGATTGTCGGCAACGCTAACGAGGGCGGGTAGGTCCATGGGCATGGTCATTTGGGTTGGGGGCGCTCGGGGTAGATTTCGGCGGCGTGGCGTTGCGGCTTGATCGCACCGCGACCGTGGCCGACTCTTTCCGTGGGGAGGGGCGAGGTGCGGCGATGGCGGGCGTTGCAATCACGACGGTGGTGCCGGGATCGGTGGCGGATCGCCTTGGCCTGAGGCCAGCGGATCGGCTGGTGGCGATCAACGGCCATCCCCTGCGCGACGCCCTCGATCTCGCCTTCTATGGCGCCCTCGAGGAGCTGGATCTGGTGGTCCACCGCGACGGAGAGGAGAGCTCGTTTTTGCTGGAGAAGGACCCGGGGGTGGCGCTCGGGGTCGAGGTCGAGGCCATGGAGGTGCAGAGGTGCAAGAACAACTGCCTCTTTTGCTTCGTCTACCAGAACCGGCCGCGCCAGCGGCGTTCGCTTTATGTGAAGGACGAGGATTACCGCTTCTCCTTCCTCCACGGCCACTACATCACCCTCTCGAATCTCGCGGAGGCGGACTGGGCGCGGATCTTCGAGCAGCGTCTCTCGCCCCTCTACATCTCGGTTCACGCCACCGACCCGGCATTGCGCGACCGCCTGTTGCGCAACCGCACTCCGCAGCCGGTGCTCCCGAAACTCCGGCGGCTGGTGGACGGCGGGATCGAACTCCACACTCAGGTGGTGGTCTGTCCGGGCCTGAACGACGGGGCGCAGCTCAGCCGGACCCTTCTCGACCTTGCGGCGTTCCACCCCGGGGTGCGCTCGGTGGCGGTAGTGCCGGTGGGGCTCACCGACCACCGCCGGCGGCTTCCCCGCCTGCGGTCGGCCGATGGCGACGATGCGCGGTCGTTGCTGGATCTCCTGGGCGGGCTCCAGGGATGGTTCAGGGTGCGGCTTGGAACCCGCTTCTGTTTCGCCGCCGATGAGTGGTACCTGCTCGCGGGGCGGGAGATGCCCGATGCGGACCACTACGAGGGATATCCACAGATCGCCGACGGCGTCGGGGGGATGGCGCGCTTTGCGGCGGAGCTCGACGACCTGATCACCAGCGGCGCGGCCCGCCCACCCGCCGGGGACTACTGCTTTTTTACCGGCCAGCTCTTTGCCCCGGCGCTCACCCGCCACGTCGCCGAGCTCCAGGGGCGTTACCTGGGCTGGCGGGGGCGGGTGGTTGCTCTGGAGAATCGGTATCTCGGGAGTGGCATCACCGTGGCCGGGCTGCTCGCCGGGGAAGACGTGCGCCGTGGCCTCGCCCAGTGTGGCGCCCACGAGGTGCCAGTTATTCCGCGGGTGATGGTGGAGGAGGACGGTGCTACCTTTCTCGACGGTGTGACCGTGGAGGAGTTGCGGGCGGAGTGCCATCCCGGGCTTACGGTAGTCGCCGCGGATGCCCAGGGGCTGCTGGTCCCGGTGTGAGGGTCAACGGCTGATCCCTGATGACCGATAAAATCGCCATGCGCGATGGTAGTCTCCGCGTTCGACGCGCTGGCGTCGTTCCATTGGGTTGGCGGTCACCGGGGAAGAGTTCCCTTGGTGAGGTGCTCATCGTGGTGCGGTTGGGGTAGGTCTCGACAGGGAGAATCACGGTGGCGAAGAAGCTCGGCACCATGCTGGTTGAGGATCAGCTGATCACCGAGGAGCAGCTCCAGCACGCCTTGGAGCAGCAGCTCACCCACGGCGGGCGCCTTGGCTCGAACCTGGTCCAGCTCGGGATGGTGAACGAGGAGTCGCTGCGCAACTTCCTCGCCCGCCAGCACGGCGTGGCCACCATCGATCTGGACAAGGCGGAGCTGGCTCCCACGGTGGTCAATCTGATTACCCCGTCGGTTGCGAAGCAGCACCACATCATTCCGGTCTCCAAGTCCGGCAACGTCCTGACCATCGCCATGGCGGACCCCCTCGATATCTTTGCCATCGAGGACGTGAAGTTCATGACCGGTCTCAACGTCGTCCCCATGGTGACGACGGAGACGCAGATCAACCGGACCCTGGAGCGGGTGTACGGGCTCAACGACGGTGCTGCCGAGGGTGGGCTCGCGATGGTGCTCCAAGACATGGAGCACGACGACGAGGTGGCGGTCCTCGCCGACGAAGAGGAAGAGATCAACATCGGGGACATCAAGAGGGCGATGGACGATGCCCCGGTGGTGAAGCTGGTGAACTTCCTCCTCGTCGATGCGATCGAAAAGCACGTGAGCGACATCCATATCGAGCCGTACGAGAAGGTATTGCGTGTCCGGTACCGAATCGACGGTGTTCTGCAAGAGGTGATGAAGCCACCCTACTCCCTGAAGGATGCCATCACCTCACGCGTAAAAATCATGGCCGAGCTCGATATTGCCGAGCGCCGTTTGCCCCAGGATGGTCGGATTAAGCTGCGGACGAAGGGTAAGGAGGTGGACATTCGCGTTTCCATCATCCCCACCATCTTTGGCGAGAAGACCGTCATGCGTCTCCTCGATAAGTCCAACTTGATGGTGGACATGGGCAAGCTCGGCTTTGACCAGCAGGAGACGGATCTTCTTCAGGAGGCGATCCATGCTCCCTTCGGCATGATCCTCGTCACCGGGCCGACCGGGAGTGGAAAATCGACGACCCTCTACTCCGCGATCACCCAGATCAACAAGGTGACCGACAACATCATGACCGCGGAGGACCCCGTCGAGTACAACCTGATGGGAATCAATCAGTGCCAGATGAAGGAGAAGATCGGTTACACCTTCGCCGCCGCCTTACGCTCATTTTTGCGCCAGGACCCGGACATCATCATGGTGGGTGAGGTCCGCGATTTGGAGACCGCGGAGATCGCCATCAAGGCTGCGCTCACTGGCCACCTGGTCCTCTCCACCCTTCATACGAACGACGCCCCGAGCACGGTGAGCCGTCTGTTGAATATGGGAGTGGAGCCGTTCCTGGTGACCTCGTCGGTGAACATGATCCTTGCCCAGCGCCTCGCACGGCGGATCTGTAGCCACTGCATGGTCGAGGTGCCGACGCCACCGGAGGCCCTATTCCAGGTGGGGTTCACCCGTGAGCAGGCGGAGGGCGCGGTGATCTACCAGGGGAGCGGCTGCGACCAGTGCGGGGATACCGGCTACAAGGGCAGGGTAGGGCTCTACGAGATCATGAAGATGACCGATACCATCCGCGAGATTATCCTGCGCGGAGGATCCGGAATTGATATCAAGGCGGCCGCCCTCGAGGGGGGTATGCGTACTCTCCGGATGGCAGGAATCCGCAAGATCCTAGAGGGCGTGACTACCATCGAAGAGGTTCTTCGCGTCTCGGTTTCTGACGAACGATAGGAGTGCTAATGGCAGTTACCATGGATCAGCTCCTGCGTACCTTGGTGGAGAAGGGTGGTTCCGACCTTCATCTCACCGCCGGTTCACCGCCGGTGATTCGTCTGGACGGCGAGCTTGTGCCGATGGATGCGCCCCTGCAGTCTGGATCCGACGTCAAGCAGATCGTCTATTCGATCCTGACGGAGGCGCAGAAGAAGCGATTCGAGGAGCAAAACGAGTTGGACGTCTCGTTTGGCATTAAGGGGCTGAGCCGTTTCCGAACCAATGTTTTCGTTCAGCGCGGGGCGGTTGCGGCGGCAATCCGCGTGATTCCCCACGAGATCCTCTCGTTCGAGGATTTGGGTCTTCCGGCGATTGTGAAGGAACTCTCGGAGAAGCCGCGTGGCTTGGTTCTGGTCACCGGTCCCACCGGTAGCGGTAAGTCGACCACCCTGGCGTCGATTATCGACAGGATCAACGAGGAGCGGCACGAGCATATCGTCACGGTTGAGGATCCGATCGAGTTCCTCCATCGCCACAAGAACTGCATCATCAATCAGCGGGAGGTCGGGAGTGACACTAACAGCTTTGCCACCGCCCTCAAGTACGCCCTTCGGCAAGATCCCGATGTGGTGCTGATTGGTGAGATGCGGGACCTTGAGACGATCGAGGCCGCGCTGACCATCTCGGAGACTGGCCACCTTGCGTTTGCGACGTTGCATACGAACTCTGCAGTGCAGTCGATCAACCGCATTATCGACGTCTTCCCGGCGCA
Organism: Nitrospirae bacterium CG2_30_70_394; assembly: GCA_001873295.1. Classification (GTDB taxonomy): domain Bacteria; phylum CG2-30-53-67; class CG2-30-53-67; order CG2-30-70-394; family CG2-30-70-394; genus CG2-30-70-394. The sequence continues at coordinate 8,906 of MNYW01000066.1, forward strand.
CCAGCAGCCTCAGGTACGGGCACAGCTGTCCTTCGTGCTGGAGGGGGTGCTGTCCCAACAACTGTTACCCAAGGCGTCCGGCGGCGGTCGCTGTATGGCTGTCGAGGTGATGGTCCCGAATGACGCGATTAGAAACCTGATTCGTGAGGATAAGGTGCATCAGATCTATTCAATGATGCAGACGGGGCAGGCAAAGTTTGGAATGCAAACGATGAACCAGTCGTTGTTTGACCTCTATCGGCGAAGGTTCATTACCTACGAACAGGCGGTGCGCCAGTCGGGTGTGCCGGAAGAGATGCGGGAGATGCTGGCCCGGGAAGATGCCGGGATGAACAAGCCTGAGCGTCGTTCCGCGTTTTCGAAACTGCGCGCCTAGCCCTGGGTAAACCGACACACGGAGTTGGAAGACAATGGCAACCTTTACTTGGGAAGGCGTGAGCCGAAACGGGACGGCGCAGCGGGGAACTACGCGTTCTCCGAGCCGGGATACCTTGGCGGCAAGTTTGCGAAAAAAGGGGGTTCGCCTTACCGATGCGAGTGAGGCGAAGGAAAAGGGGAAGGGGTTCTCTCTGCCAGGCCTTCGGGGTGGCAGAGTGCCTGAAAAAGACATCGTCATTTTCACCCGCCAGTTTGCGACGATGATCGACGCGGGCCTTCCCTTGGTGCAGTGCCTGGAGATCCTCGGGACCCAGACGGAGAACCCCTCTTTCGCGAAGGTGCTGCAGAAGGTCAAAGCGGATGTGGAAGAGGGGGCGACCTATGCCGACGCCCTGTCCAGGCATCCGAAGGTATTCAATAACCTGTACGTCAATATGGTTGCGGCGGGTGAGGCAGGCGGTATCCTCGATGTCATTCTCAACCGCCTCGCAGCCTATATTGAGAAGGCGATGGCGTTGAAGCGGCAGGTGAAGTCGGCGATGACCTATCCGGCAGTGGTGGTGACGATTGCGATTGCCATCATTGGGGTGATTATGGTCTTCGTCATCCCTTCGTTCGCCAAGATGTTTGGCAGCTTTGGCGCTACTCTGCCGCTGCCGACTAGGATGGTGATCGCCATGAGCAACTTCATGGTGCATAACATCCTGTTCATTCTTATGGGAATCGCAGGGTTTATATGGGCGTTCAAGATGTGGTACGCGACCCCGGTAGGGAGGAGGATCGTTCACAAAACGTTACTGCGTACGCCCATCTTTGGCATTCTTATCCGCAAGGTCGCGGTCTCCAAGTTTACCCGCACCATGTCCACGTTAATGAGCTCCGGCGTGCCGATAATCGCTGGGCTAGACATTGTCGCCAAGACCTCGGGTAACGCGGTGGTTGAGGAGGCGATCGGTTCGGTGGCAGCGAGCCTGAAAGAGGGGAAGACGATGGCGGAGCCGCTCGCCGAGACGAACGTGTTTCCGCCGATGGTGGTGCAAATGATTGGCGTCGGTGAAAAGACCGGTGCCCTCGATGCGATGTTGGCGAAGATCGCAGATTTTTACGATGAGGAGGTGGATACGGCGGTGAGCGCTTTGACCTCGATGCTCGAACCACTCCTCATGGTTTTTTTGGGAACCTCCATAGGTTTTATCATTGTCGCAATGTATTTGCCGATCTTTAAGGTGGCTTCGGTGGTGGGGTGAGTGGAGCAGGTAGCGCTCCTCTTACGGGGTCGACGGGACCGGATGCGTGGGGGCTGCTGGTGGGCCGCCTTGGCCTCCACGCGCTGCTTTTCGTCCTTCTCCTGACCCCATACTTCGTACCCGGAGGTTTCGTCCCGGCGGTGGAGGGGGCGTGGCTGGTGCCCCTGGTAGCGGTGGCATTCCTCTCCACCGCCGGGTTTGCTGTGGCCCTCTGGCGTGGCGCGCGCGGGCGGTTGCTGGTGGAGGTACAGCTCGCCTGCGACCTCCTTTTGGCCGGCTGGCTTGTCGGTTTGACCGACGGGGCGTCGTCGCCGTTTTGTTTTCTCTTCCTGCTCATCTTATGCGGGGCGATGGTGTCCTTGCCGCCGCGCAGGGGGGTGGTTTGGGGGGGCGCGGTGGTGGCGGTTTATGGCGCCGTAGCGTGGCTGGCGCGGGAGGCGACGGCAGCGTGGTCGCAGGTCAGTGTCACCGTGATGGCCTTGGTTGCGACCGCGGGGTTGGCCCATCGCCTCGCGCAAACCCAGCGGCGAGAGCGTGCCGATCTCTACGCTCAAGTGGAGCGTTATCACGAGCTCCAAGCGCTTTACGGATGCGTGGTCCGGTCGATCCACAGTGGCCTTGTGACCGTCGACACGTCGTTACGGGTCACTACTGCGAATCCGAGCGCGGAACGCCTTCTTGCGCGGCAGCGGCCGCTTGCGGGACGCACTGTGGATGGCCTGTTCATGCTTCTCCCTGGCCAGACGTGGGTGGAGGTGTTGGCGGCTGGTGGCCGGATCGAGTGCGGCGTTTGCGACGACGATGAGCGGGAACGGACCGTGGGGTTGACCGCCTCGCCGTTGCGCAGCGAGGGGGGTAGGGAGATCGGTTGGGTGGTGAGCTTTCAGGACCTTACCGAGGTGAAGCGGCTGGAGCGGCACGTCCAGGCGCAGGAGCGGCTGGCGGCGATCGGCGAGCTCTCCGCCCGTCTCGCCCACGAGGTGCGCAACCCCCTTGGGGCGATTAGCGGTGCGGCGCAGGTCCTGGCGGCGGAGGCAGGCGCGGAGGTGGCAGAGGCGGACCGGCGGCTGCTGGAGATCGTCGTCCGCGAGTCGTCCCGGCTCAGTCGGCTGGTGGAAGACTTCCTCTCCTTTGCCCGTTCCCGGACTGGTCGCGTGTCGCCGGTGGACCTGCGGCGCGTCGCCGAGGAGGTGGTGGAGACGGTGCGGATGGCGTTGCCGGATACCTCCGGCGCAGTCGAGTTGGTGGTCGAGGGGGAGCCCCTCGAGGTGGTGCTGGACGGTGACGCCGTCCGCCAGTGTCTGCTGAACCTGGTGCAAAACGGTGTCGACAGCCTCTCCGGTAGGGGCCGGGTGGCGATCACCGTCGGGCGCACCGAAGACGGCGATGCGGCGCTGGTGGAGGTGGCGGATACCGGGTGTGGCATCTCGGAGAGCGCGATCGAGCAGATCTTCTTCCCCTTTGTCAGCCACCGTGAGGGGGGCACCGGTCTCGGTCTGTCGGTGGTCAAGGGGCTGGTGGAGGCGCACGGCGGCGGTGTGGAGGTTACCTCCCGGGTGGGGGAGGGGAGCCGCTTCGTCCTGACCTGGCCGGTGGCCGCGTCGATTGTCCATCCTGTTTTGGCGTGAGTCGTTGTCCGAAGAGGCGGCGATGGCAGCCATAGCCGAAGCGCCACCCCTCGCCGCCCGGATGCTGGTGGTGGACGATGAACCAGGGATGCGTGACTTCCTCCAGATCATGTTGGAGAAGCGCGGCTACGAGGTGGTCATCGCCGCGGCGGTGGGTGAGGCGCGCGCGCGACTGCGCGAGACCACCTTTGACGTGGTAATCACTGACCTGAAGATGCCCGGCGGCAGTGGCCTTGACGTGTTGGCGGAGGCCAAAGAGGTGGATCCGTCCTGTGTCGTCTTCTTG
>MNYW01000051.1 GCA_001873295.1 Nitrospirae bacterium CG2_30_70_394
ACCCGCACGCGGGCGAGGGGGGCGACATGGGGCGGGAAGAGATCGACATCCTCGCCCCGGCGGTGGCCCGCCTCGCCGCCGCCGGCCTGGCGGTCAGCGGGCCGCTGCCCGCCGACACCCTCTTTTACGCCGCCTACCACGGCGCCTGGGATGCGATCGTCGCCATGTACCACGACCAGGGGCTGGCCCCCTTGAAGATGGTCGCCTTCGACGACGGGGTGAACACCACCCTCGGCCTCCCCTTCCCGCGCACCTCCCCGGACCACGGCACCGCCCTGGAGATCGCCGGCCAAGGGGTCGCCCGCCCCGCCTCGATGATCGCCGCCCTCCGCCTCGCCTGCACCCTCGCCACGGGCTAGCCGTCCGCCGACGGCGGGCGAAGCCACGGGCGCGGCCGCACGGTGGAGGGAGGTGGATCCACACACCGGCCGCGCATGGGCGCGCCATCGACGGGAAGGGGGCGGGCCACGCGCGCCATCCGCGCTTGGTACCACGGTGCAGGGGGTTGCGACGGCGAAGAATGGAGCGCTTGTTCGCAGGCTCTCCGCCCTCTCCCCCGACCTCCACGGTGCATCACCCTGCCGTTTTTTTCCGCGGCGAGCGGTGGCCGGCCACCGCGACCTCCTCCGCGCGCCCCCGACCTGACGCTGGAACACGAGGGCAAAGGACCGACCCACCTCACGGCAGGACGCGAAGGCGCAACAGATTGCCCTTCCCTCTCCGCGGAGCTCGCCTCCCATACCACCGGGCCTCAGCGGCAACCATCGCCAGTGACGAGTTGCAAGTTTGCAGGACTGACCCCAGAGCCGCCGAGCGCTCGGCGCCGCCGCCGGGGTTGGCGACCGCCGCGCGCGCCGCCGGCCGGTGTACCCTGCCGCGCCGCCCTGGACACCCGCCGGTTACCGAACCGCCATGTTGGACTCCCTTTCCCCCCAAGAGCTGTGCCGGCGCTACGGCCTGGCGCCGCGCAAGGGGATCGGCCAGTGCTTCCTCGCCGACCCGGCGATCGTGGAGCAGCTCCTCGACCGGGTGGCGGTGCGCGAGGGCGACCGGGTGGTGGAGGTCGGCCCGGGGCTCGGCGTCCTCACCCTGGGGCTGGCCCGCGCCGGCGCAACACTCACCGCCATCGAGATCGACCCGCGCCTGTGCGCCTTCCTCCGCACCCACCTGTCGGCGAGCCTGGGGGTGACCGTGGTGGAGGCGGACGCCCTGCGCTTCGACTTCGCCACCCTGCCCGCGCCGCCCTACCGGCTGGTGGCCAACCTGCCGTACCACATCACCTCGCCCCTGCTTCTTTACCTGCTCGCCCAAGGCGGCTGCTTCACCGACCTCACGGTGATGGTGCAAAAGGAGGTTGCCGAGCGGCTCCTGGCCGCGCCGGGCGAATCCGATTTCGGCCGCCTCACCCTGCGCGTCGCCTTCGACGCCGAGATCGAGCCGCTGTTGGCGGTCCCTGCCGCCGCCTTCTACCCGGTGCCGAAGGTCGACTCGCAGGTGATCCGCCTGCGGCCACGCCCCCACCCGCCGGTCACCGGGGTCGACCGCGCCGCCCTCTTTCGCCTCATCGACACCGGCTACCGAAGCCGCCGCAAGACCCTGGCGAACAACCTCAAGGGGTACGGCGACCTCGCCCCGGCGCGGCTGCGCGCCGCACTCACCGCCGCCGACCTCGATCCGGCCACCCGCGCCGAACGGCTCGCTTTGACCGACTGGGCGCGACTCCTCGTTGCTCTCGCCAGGGAATGCGCGGCGGCCTGAGCGGCCACCATCCCTCGCCACCCACCCTCCCAACGGCAGCCCCCCGGCCGCCCGCGGGCGCTACTCCACGGGCTCGCCGGTGGGTGCGCCCAGCCGCCAGCCCCCCGGCCGCCCGCGGGCGCTACCCATCCGCGGCGGCGGCAAACTCCACGATCTCACCAGTGAGGGTGCGGCCGTGGAGGTGGAGCAAGCCCACCGTGCGTGGCCGGCCGCCGCGGCGCGGACCCGCGGCGCCGGGGTTGAAGTAAAGAATGGTGCCGCGCCGGGCGTTGAGCGGCCGGTGGGTGTGGCCGGAGACGACGCAGGCGACGCCGTCGCTCGCCGGCTCGGCGAGGAGGCGGCCAAGGTCGTGGATCAGCCACAACCGGTGGCCGCCGAGCTCCACCGTCGCCACCTCCGGCAGGTCGGTCAGATCGCGGTCGTTGTTGCCGCGCACCGCGGTGGTGGGGGCGATCGCCGCGAGCTGGCCGAGGAGCGCGGCGGAACAGACATCACCCGCGTGGAGAATGGCATCGACCCCCGCGAACACGGCGGCGACCTCGGCGGGAAGCTGGTCGTGGGTGTCGGAGATGACGCCGATGCGCATGCCCACACGTTTACCGGCCTACCATCACTGCACCACGCTCACGCGGCCTCGGCGCGGCCTGCCGCCTTCCCCGCCCACCAGGCGCGGCGCAAGAGACGGTCGATGACCGACACATCGACGCCGGCGTCCAGCTCGTCGTCGCCGATGCTCGCCTGGACCGCGGCGCACAGGTCGAAGAGGCAGGTGGTAAGGCGCGGGGTGACGGCTGGCGGGACGTGCTCCATGGGTTCCTCCTCGGCTTGGGTTATCCCCTGCCCAAGCAAGGCAGATGCCACCTGCCGCCCTGCACGGCGCCACTGCACGGGGGTGGACCAAACCCGTGTGGTTGCGCGCCGCGCGCGCCGGCACTGGCCCGCGGCCATGGACTCCGACGGTTGCGATGCGCCCTGCCCGTTGACGCCCCCCGTCAAACCTCCGGCCGGCGAAGGAAACGAAGGCGGCCGAAGCCGGTCGCGGGTGGGGTGGGGCTGGAGCGGGCGACGGGACTCGAACCCGCGACAACCAGCTTGGGAAGCTGGAACTCTACCAGCTGAGTTACACCCGCTAAGCGCGCGCCCTACTTGTACGCAACGGGCGTAAGGTTGGGACACAAGGGCGGTGCATGGCAAGCAGCGGCGCGCCGCGCGCGGGCAGGCGGGGGGTGCGTGGTCACCCCGCCGGCGTGGCCGCCCAACGGTGGCCGCGCGCGGGGAGGCGGGAGTCGGCACCGAACCCGCGGCGCCACCCATCACAGCGGCGCGCCGCGCGGGGGGGGGGAGAAGACGGCTAGGTAACGCCACCGCGGCTCCGGCGGTGACTCCGGCGCGCCGCGCGCCGGGGGAGACGGCACGTGGCACGACGGTAACGGCCGGCAGTGGCGCCGGCGCGCCACGAGGGGGGGAAAACGGCGGACCATTGCCGGGATTCGCTGAGCGCCTGGTCCGGCGCGCCGCGCGCGGGGGAGGCGGCACTGGCGGAGAGGGTGGCAAGCGTTCCGCCCAAGCCGGCGCCAGGCGCGCAGGGATGGAGCGCCGGAGGCAGGCGCCTCCGCGCGGCCGCCAAGCCGGCGTGGCGCGCGGCACTGAACGTTGGCGGATGACCCCTGCAGTCGGCCGGCGGCGGACCTTCCGGCCCCTCCCGTGCACCGCCCCCCCGCCAAGCCAAGGCTTCCCTCCCCGCCCGGCGCGTCGCACACCGCGCGCCGCGCTGTTAGGATCGCCCCCTACACCTTGCTGCTCCGGCCCTCCGCGCCATGCACATCCTGATCACCGAAGATGATGGACCGATGCGGGAGATG
>MNYW01000008.1 GCA_001873295.1 Nitrospirae bacterium CG2_30_70_394
CACCCGCAACCCCCGTCCCGTGCCGCACGCGGCGGGGCGCGCGTGGGGCGCGGGCCGACTCAGCCGGTCGAACCTTGGCGATCGTGTGCCGAGGAGAGGCGGGCGCTGAGTCCGGTCGCCCGGCGCGCCGTGGTGAGAGCCGTGGCCTGGCCGAGGAGCGCATCGCCGGTCTCTGCCTTGACCGCGGCCGGGTGCGGCGCACCCGCAACCCCCGTCCCGTGCCGCACGCGGCGGGGCGCGCGTGGGGCGCGGGCCGACTCAGCCGGTCGAACCTTGGCGATCGTGTGCCGAGGAGAGGCGGGCGCTGAGTCCGGATCGACCCACTCCGACCCCCCCTACTCCCAGTCGTGCAGGTGGTAGTGGCGGTGGACGACGCCGGCGTGGTGGTGCGGGTGGCGGTGGAGGAGGTTGGCGGCGAGCAGCCGGTCGGGGTCATTCAGCAGCGGTTCGAGGGGGCCGTCGTAGAGGAGGTGGTGGTCCTCGCCCAACAGCAGGGTGCGTTCGCCAAGCTCGGCAGCGAGGCTGAGGTTGTGGGTGGTGGCGAGGATCGTCGCCGCCAGCCCTTGGAGGAGCTCGATGAGCCAGCCGGTAGAACGCGGGTCGAGCCCGGCGGTGGGCTCGTCGAGGAGGAGCAGGCGCGGCTCCAAGACCAGCAGGGCGGCGAGGGCGACGCGCTTCTTCTCGCCGCCGCTCAACTGCCCCGGCGGGCGGGCGAGGAGGGGCTCGATCTCGGCCGCCTGCGCCCAGCGCGCCACCCGCGCCTCCACGTCCGCAAGGCCAAGCTGGCGCGGCCCGAAGGCGAGCTCGTCGTAGACCGTCGGGTTGAAGAGCATCGCCTCGGGGTCTTGGAAGAGGAGGGCGACCTCGGAGCGGAAGCGGCGGCGAAAGGGGGCGGTGGCGAGGCGGGGCCGCGCCACCTCCTCGCCGCCGTAGCGGTAGCTCCCGGTCGCCGGGAAGAGGAGGCCGTCGAGGAGTTTGAGCAGGGTGGTCTTGCCGGAGCCGTTGGCGCCCAACAGGACCAGCCGTTCCCCCGCGGTCACGGTGAAGGTGAAGTCGTCCACCGCCACCCCACCCTCCGGGTAGCGGTAGGAGAGCCGGTCGAGCTCCACCACCGTCGCCATGGCCGCAGTCTCGCCCGCCCGCAAGCGGGTGGGAAGCGGCGGCGCGGCGCGCCGCGCTTGACCGGCCGGTCCGGTGGCCGCCCAACCCGCGGCCATGGGTTGGACCCGGTTGGCGCCGGAGGCGAAGGGTGGGCGGCCGACGAGGGGGTGGCTAAGGGTGGGCGCGGGTTGGCGCTCTCGGCTCCACCCCGTATCCTTTCCCCGTGCCCCTCTATCCCTACGGCGAGCTCGTCCCGCGCCTCCACACCTCGGTCTTCCTTGCCCCCACCGCGGTGGTGGCGGGCGATGTCGAGATCGGCGAGGGGTCCTCCCTCTGGTTCCACACCACCGTGCGCGGCGACGTGAACTTCGTGCGCATCGGGGCGCGGGTGAACATTCAGGACCACGCCATGGTCCACGTCACCCACGACACCCACCCGACGGTGATCGAGGACGAGGTCTCCATCGCCCACGGGGTGGTGTTGCACGGCTGCACGATCCGGCGCGGGGCGCTGGTCGGGATCGGGGCGATCGTGCTCGATGGCGCCGAGGTCCCAGAGGGCGCCCTGGTGGCCGCCGGCACCCTGGTGCCGCCGGGGAAGGGTTACCCGCCCCACACCCTCCTCATGGGGCGGCCGGCGCAGGTGGTGCGGCCGCTCACCGAGCAGGAACGGGCGCGCGTGGCGGAGACCGTGCCCAACTACCTCAAGTACGTCGCCCGCTACCGCGCCACTGCGGGGTTCGCCGAGCAAGGCCACTGACCGGCCCACTCCCTACCCGGGGAACCCCGCTTGGGGGGCAGGAGCGGCGACCTCCCCGGGCGCCGGGCGGCGCCCACCCAGGAGATCCCGCGGGGCAAGACGAGGGGTGCGTAAGCCACCCAGGCGGAGGCGGCTCTTGCCCGCTGCACCGGTGAGCGAGGGATGCGGCCGGCCTTACCCAGAGGCGCAGGGAGCGGAAGAGGCAGCCGGGGGGGGGTACGAGCGCCAAGGTCGCCGTTGGCGTCGGCCCCCCTCCGCCACCCGCTGGGACCAGATCGAAGCGGTATCAAGTAAAGACCTGGCCCCGTTCGCCGTTGCCGCCAGCCCGCGGGCGCGGGTAGGTTCGCGGCCATGAGATGCGCCCTTCTCGTCGTGGTCCTCGCTTGCCTCCTCGCCGGCTGCCAGCGGGTGGAGGCGCCCGCGGGCGATGGGTTTCACGCCGGCCGGGTGGTGGCGCCGTTGCCCGGCGAGGGTTGCTTCGCCCGCCTCCGCCAGCTCACCTTCGGCGGGGACAACGCGGAGGCGTACTGGGCCGCGGATGGCCGCCGGCTGGTCTTCCAGGCGACGTGGCAAGGGGGTGGCTGCGACCAGATCTACACCCTCGACCTCGCCACCGGCGCGCGCCGCCTGGTCTCCACCGGGAGTGGCCGCACCACCTGCAGCTACTTCTTCGACCACGATCGCCACATCCTCTTCGCCTCCACCCACGCCGCCGCGCCTGACTGTCCGGAGCCGCCCGACCCGAGCCACGGCTACGTCTGGCCGCTCTACCCGAGCTACGACCTCTACCGCGCCGAGGTGGATGGCTCCCACCTCACCCCCTGGATCGCCCTCCCCGGCTACACCGCGGAGGCGACCACCTGCCGGCAGGACGATCGGATCCTCTTCACCCAGGTGGCGGACGGCGACATCGACCTGTACGTCGCGGAGGCGGACGGCAGCCGGGTCCGGCGGATCACCGCCACCCCCGGCTACGACGGCGGCGCCTTCTTCTCCGACGACTGTGGCCAGATCGTCTGGCGCGCCTCGCGCTTCAAGGAGCCGGCCAAGCTCGCCGACTTCCGCGCGCTGCTGGCCCGCGACCTGGTGCGCCCGTCGGCAATGGATTTGTGGGTCGCCAACGGGGAGGGCGAGGGGGCGCGCCAGATCACCTATCTGCCCGGTGCCTCCTTCGCCCCCTCCTTCCTCCCCGGCGGCCGCGCGGTGATCTTCGCCTCCAACTGGCAAGACCCGGCGGGGCGCACCTTCGACCTCTACACGGTGGCGATCGATGGCAGCCACCTCACCCGGGTCACCCAGGGTGGCGGCTTCAATGCCTTCCCCATGTTCTCCCCCGATGGCCGCTGGCTCGCCTTCGCCTCCAACCGGTACGGCCGGCACCCGCACGAGACCAATCTGTTTGTCGCCGAGTGGCGGGGCGAGGCGGAGGGGGGCGAGGCGATCCCGACACCGGTGGACCCTTATATGGCGGACGTGCGCTGGCTCGCCGACCCGGCGCGCGCGGGGCGCCGGGTGGGGACCGCCGGGATCGAGGCGGCGGCGGACTACCTCGCCCGCCGCTTCGCCGAGGCGGGTGCGTTGCCCGCGGGGGATCCGGCCGCCGGCGGGCCGAGCTGGTTCCAAACCTTCGAGGTGACCGTGGGGGTGCGCCTGGAAAAGGGCACTCGGCTGACCGCGGGGGAAGAGCGGTTGCGGCCGGAGGTCGACTACCTCCCCGCCGCCTTCTCCGCCTCGGGACCGGTGGCCGGCACGGTGGTCTTCGGCGGCTATGGGATCGAGGCACCGGAGCTCCACTGGGATGACTACGACGGCCTCGACGTCCGCCATAAGGTGGTCCTGGCCCTGCGCGACGTCCCCGCCGGCGGTAACGAGGGGGTGTTCGCGAGCCCCGCCGGGCGCCGGTACTCCGACCCGCGCTACAAGGCGTTCATCGCCCGCGAGCACGGCGCGGCCGCCTTGCTCTTGGTGGCGGCGGAGGGCGAGGGGGAGGAGGCCTTGCCGCCCCTGGCCGCCGACGCTCCCGAGTCGGAGGCGGGGATCCCGGTCCTCTACCTCAGCCGCGCCAGCGCGGCGCGTTGGCTCGCCGCCCAGGGGAGCGACCTGGCCACGCTGCGAGCGCGGGTGGAGGCGGGCGACCCCCCAGTCCATGGCGTCGCGTTGCCGCACCTGGACGGCGAGGTGGTCCTGGCGCGCACGCGGGCCACCACCCGCAACGTAATCGGCGTCGTCCCGGGGAGCGACCCGCAGGCGGCCCCGCTGCTCCTCGGCGCCCACTACGACCACCTTGGCCACGGCGGTGCGGGGTCGCTCGCCCCGGACCGCCAGGCGATCCACCCGGGGGCGGATGACAACGCCTCGGGCAGCGCCCTGCTCATCGACCTGATTGGCCGGCTGAAGGCGGCCCCCCTGCGCCGGCCGGTGGTGGTCGCCGCCTTGACCGGCGAGGAGATCGGCCTCGCCGGTTCCTCCCACCTGGCGCGCAACCTACCCGTGGCCGCGGCACACCTGCGGGCGATGCTGAACTTCGACATGGTGGGCAGGCTCACCGACAACCAACTCACCGTCTTCGGCACCGACTCCGCCGCCGAGCTCAAGGGGGTGGTGGAGGCGGCGTGCGCTGGCTCGCCGCTCACCTGCCAGGTGGGCGGCGACGGCTTTGGGCCGTCGGACATGACGCCGTTTTACGCCGCCAATCTGCCGGTCCTGTTCTTCACCACCGGCCCGGAGGCGGACTACCACCGCCCCACCGACACCGCCGACCGGGTGAATGGCGCCGGCGCCATCGCGGTGGCAAAGGTGGCGGTGGCGGTGGTGGCGGCGCTGGCCGGCGACACCCCGCTCACCCTCCAGCGCACCGGCCACCCGCTGGCGCAGCGCGCCGAGGGGGGCGGCTACGGCGCCTACTTCGGCATCGTCCCCGACCCGGCGGCGTTGGCCGGCGACGGGGCCATCGCGGGGGTGACGATCGCCGGCTGCCGCGCCGGATCCCCGGCGCAACAGGCGGGGTTGGCGAAGGGCGACGTGATCGTCGCCCTCGGCGGCCACCCGGTCGCCAACCTGCGCGACCTCGCCTTTTGCCTGCGTGGCCACCAAGCGGGGGAACAGGTGGCGGTGCGCTACCGGCGCGGCGCGGCCGAACTGACAGCCGAGGCGACCCTGGGGAAGCGGTAAACAGGCCGGCCGGCCCGTTCGGGCCGGAATCGGCGATGGGAATCGGCTCCCACCAAGGAACCGGAACGGTGTGGCGATCTCCCAACCCAGGGTAGGAGCCGGTTGCACCGGCGACCCGCGCACGCTGCGCGCGGCCAACCCTTGGGACCGCGGTCGGCGATGGGAATCGGCTCCCACCAAGGAACCGGGACGGTGTGGCGATCTCCCCGCGAGACCACGCGTCCGAGGCGCTGGTCAACCTCCCGGGGTACCGAAACAACCGGGCAATCTTCCCCCTGGCTGGGGGTCGGAGCCGGGGGGACGGCGATCCGGGCTAGTCGTGGCCGGCGAGGCCGCGGCGATCGGCGAGGCGGCGGTCCCGCCGCCGCCGTTCCTTGAAGTAGTCCCCCTTGTAGATGGGGTCCTCCTCCTCGGCGAGGCGCGCCGCGAGCCGGTCGGAGGCGCGCCGGAGGTAGCGCCGCCGGCCCACCGTGCGCCGGTCGCGGGTCACCCCGGGGGGGAGGTTGGGCATTCCTGGGGGTCGCTCTTCCATGGCATCCTGCCTTTGGCTACGGATTCACGGCGTCAAGGCTACCCTTACAATCCGTGTGCCAGCTTTGGTGGTCCCTTCCCCTTTTCTGAAAAATGAACGTAACAGTTTGTTTTTTCAGGTGATAGACCACAAGAGGAAACTCGGTGCGGAGCGCTCACCATCATGACACTGTTCATTCCTGATACAAGCCGCCTCGCACAGTTTTGGAAGCGCGGGTCTCAACCCCTCGAAAACGTTGGCGCTTCGTGGATAGGAGTGACCTCTGTCTCAGATCCGGACACCGTCTCATATTGCGACACTGCCCCGCCGCGGGTGGTGAATCTTCACCGATGAGCCACACGCCTGGGCAGATTCGGTTCACCGTGCTCGCCGGCGGGGTGGGGGCGGGGCGGCGTTGTCGCTTCGTCACCGCCCACGGGGTGGTGGAGACCCCCACCTTCATGCCGGTGGGGAGCGATGGCGCGGTGCGCACCCTTACCCCGGCGCAGGTGGTGGCGGCGGGCGGGCCGGCGGTGGTCCTTGGCAACACCTTTCACCTCCTCCTCGCCCCGGGGCCGGAGGTGGTGGCACAGCACGGCGGCCTGCACCGCTTCATGGGGTGGGAGCGGTCGATCCTCACCGACTCGGGCGGCTTCCAAATCTTCAGCCTCCCCGGCGCCGCGGTCACCGACTCCGGCATCCGCTTCCCCGACCCGCGCAAGGAGCACGCCGGGCGCGAGGTGTGGCTCGATCCGGAGGAGTCCCTGCGCATCCAGGGGCTGCTCGGTAGCGACATCGCCATGGCCCTCGACGAATGCCCCGGCTACCCGGCCACCCACGCGCAGGTGGCGGCGGCGGTGGCGCGCACCAGCGCCTGGGCGGCGCGCTGCTGCTTTGCCCACGCCCGCCCCGGCCAGCTCCTGTTCGGGATCGTTCAAGGGGGAACCTTCGCCGACCTGCGCCGCCGCTCGATCGCCGAGATCACCGGCCTGCCCTTCGACGGCTTCGCGATCGGCGGCGTCTCGGTAGGCGAGGGGAGCGAGCTGATCCACCAGGTGGTGGCGGAGACCGCGCCGCAGCTTCCTGTGGACCGGCCGCGCTACCTCATGGGGGTGGGGCTGCCGGAGGACATCCTCACCGCGGTGGCGGCCGGCTGTGACCTCTTCGACTGCGTCATCCCCACCCGCTACGGCCGCAACGCGACGTTGTTTACCCGCCGCGGCAAGGTGCGAATCCAGGAGCGCCGCTACCGTCGCGACTTGGCGCCGGTGGATGCCGAGTGTGGTTGCTACACCTGCCGTACCTTCACCCGCAGCTACCTCCACCACCTCTTCGCGGTGGCGGAGCCCCTCGGCGCCACCCTCGCCTCCCTCCACAACCTCTGCTTCTACCAAGAGCTGATGGCGGGGATCCGGGCGGCGATCGAGGCCGACCGCCTGCAAGATTTCAGCGCGCGCTTCCTCGACCGCTACCTCCGTGGGAGCGGCCGCCCCACGGGGGAGAGCGCCGCCCCCGGCAGCATGCCGGTGGCGGCGGCGGAGCGACCAACCCCCGGCCACGTCAAGGGGAAGAACCCCGCCCCCGGCCGTGGCCGGCGCGGCGGGCGGGGCTGAGGGGAAGGCGGGGAGTCCATCCGGCGCGCCGCGCTCGCCGCAGAGCCGCTTGCGCACGAAGGCTCGTTCCGACCCTACGGCGGCGCGTGGCTTTGTGCCGGAGGCGAGGCCGCTCGCGGCGTGGCGGCCGAACCGCTCCCGGCGTGGTATGGCCAGCGGCAACCTCTCGGCCACGTCTGTTGTTCTGCGCGGTGGCGGCCGAACCGCGCCGGGCGTGGCGTGGCGAGGGTGTCGTTGGGCTGGGACGGAGGCAGCGCGGGCTTCACGACGCAGCTCCCATCCCTCCCCTTGCAATCGCGGTCCTGCTCGACGAGCCTCGCGGCGCGCCCGTCGGGCCGGCCCAGGAGGGCCGGCGGTGGCTCATGGAGGAGCTGAGTGCTCGCACACGCCGTGTCCGCGACCCCGGTGGGGGTGGACGCCCACCCGGTCGAGGTGGAGGTCGACATCGCCCGGGGGCTGCCGGCGATGAACACCGTGGGCCTTCCGGATGCGGCGGTGAAGGAGAGCCGCGACCGGGTCAAGGCGGCGATCACCAACAGCGGCTTTCCCTTCCCCGAGGGGCGGATCACCGTCAACCTCGCCCCCGCCGACCTGCGCAAAGAGGGGGCGCGCTTCGACCTGCCGGTCGCCCTGGCGGTGATCGCCGCCAGTCGCCACCTCCCCAAGGGGGCGCTGAAGGGGTGGCTAATCCTGGGGGAGCTTGCCCTCGACGGGCGGGTGAAGGGGGTGCGCGGCTGTCTGTCGGCGGCCCTGTGGGCCAGCGCCGCCGGCCACCACCGCCTCATGGTCCCGGTGGTCAACGCCCGCGAAGCGGCGGTGGTGGCGGGGCTCGAGGTGGTGGGGGTGGAGTCGCTCCTCCAGGCGGTGGCGGTGGTCGCCGGCGAGGTGGTGGTCCCACCAACCACGGTCGATCTGGACGCCCTCTTTCAGGCAGATTTCGCCGCCGAGGTCGACCTCGCCGAGGTGGCGGGGCAGAGCGCGGCGAAGCGCGCCCTAGAGATCGCCGCCGCCGGCGGCCACAACCTCCTGATGGTGGGGCCGCCGGGGAGCGGCAAGACCATGCTCGCCCGGCGCCTCCCCACCCTCCTGCCGCCCATGTCCGTGGAGGAGGCGGTGGAGACGACGCGCATCCACTCGGTCCACGGGTCGCTGGCGGCAGGGTGTGGCCTCATCACCCACCGTCCCTTCCGCGCCCCGCACCACTCGATCTCTGATGCCGGCCTGGTGGGCGGCGGCACCATCCCCCACCCGGGCGAGGTCTCCTTGGCGCACAACGGCGTCCTCTTTCTCGACGAGCTGCCCGAATTCCACCGCCACGTCCTCGAGGTCCTCCGCCAGCCCCTGGAGGAAGGGACGATCTGCATCGCGCGCTCCACCGGCAGCCTCACCTTTCCCGCCCACTGCACCCTGGTGGCGGCGATGAATCCGTGCTCGTGCGGCTTTGCCGGCGATCCGGCCCACGAGTGCCTGTGCACCCCAACGCAGGTGCAAAAGTACCTCGGCCGCCTTTCCGGGCCGCTCTTGGATCGCATCGACCTGCACGTGGAGGTGGCGGCGCAGCGTTATGCGGCGTTGCAGGCGACCGGCGGCGAGGACTCCGCCACGGTGCGCGCGCGGGTGATCGCCGCTCGTCGCCGGCAGGTGACGCGGCGGCCGGCAAGTGGCGCCCACTGCAACGCCCACCTGGGGCCGCGCGGGCTGGCGCGTTTCTGCCGGCCACCGGCGGCGGGTGAGGCGCTCCTCGCCACCGCGGTGGACCGCCTTGGCCTCTCCGCCCGCTCGGTCACCCGGGTCTTGAAGGTGGCGCGCACGATCGCCGACCTCGCCGGCCGCGACGAGTTGGAGAGCACGGACCTCGCCGAGGCGCTTCACTACCGCACCCTCGACCGGCCGTGAGGCGCGGCGGGCCAAGGAGCCTGGCGGACTTTGTCGATCGACTGGCGCGCGCGAAGCCATGGCCGGACTCGTGGACCCGGACTCATGGACCGTTTTGCGTGACCAAGCCCCACGTAGCGCTACGAACGGGTCGATCCGGACTCAGCGCCTGCGAGCTGCCACCACGCTCGACCCAGTCCGCCAGACTCCCGCCCCCCTCCCTGGGGGGTCGTGGGCGCCATATTCCAAGAAATATGCTATTGTTTTTCCATGCCGTCCGACTTCACGGATGGTTCACCCCCACCCGGAGACTTCCATGCCCCACATCACCTGTACCCTCGACCCCATCTCCATGAAGGACGTGCACGATCTGAAGCACCACCCCTCGATCCACGAAGGGGTCGGCGAGGATCAACTCACCGTCTACTTCGAGGACGAGAAGAACCGCGCCGCCTACCTCGCCACCCCCACGGAGCACCCGTGTGGAGACGTCGGTGTCGACCGCTCCAACACCACCCGTGAGTGGATCGACAACGGCTGAACGACCTCATAAGGAGTCCGCCCTCCCTGCGCACGCGCGCAGGGAGTTCCGGAGGGGCGCGAACGATGAGTTGTGTGACGGAGGAAAGGATGACCGAAGCCGAGCGCATCAAATATCTGCGCATTGTTCTGGTTTTGGTTGGGCTAACGTTTATCTTCGGTATCTGGCCTTTGGGGGTCGTTTGGCCGTCGGGTTGGGTGTGGCATGAAGGGGGTCGCTCGGAATATCTCGAGATGATCTTAGGGATCTATGCCACCCTCGGCGTCTTCTTGCTCCTCGCCGCGCGTGATCCGCTGGCCCACCGGAGCCTGATCTGGTTCACGGTTTGGTCGAGCATCGTGCACGGCGGGATCATGGCCATTCAGTCGGTCGCCAATCCCCACCACATCGGCCACCTCTTTGGCGATGTCGCGGCCCTGATTGTGGTGGCGATAGTCGTGGCAGCTCTGATGCCGCGACAAATCTGTGCAACGAAAGCGCGGCCCGCAACCGGTCTCGCGGTGCATTAGCAGAGGCGGGCAGTTAGCTCTTCTCAATCCAACCAAGCGGAGATGCAAGATCAAAAAGGCGGAATTGAAGAGTTTCGGGAAGGCGGATGAGGTCCGGGAATTTCCCAAGGGGCGCCTCGAGTTGCTCAAGATCGGCGGTGCCACGATTGGGCGCGCGGTCTTCGAGCCGGGTTGGCGCTGGGCCACGTCGGTGAGGCCGATGGCGAAGACGAAGAGCTGTGAGGCGCCCCATTTCCAGTATCACGTGGCCGGCATCTTGAAGATCTTGATGGACGATGGGACCGAACTGGAGTGCAAGCCCGGCGAGGTCTCCCTTCTCCCCTCCGGCCACGATGCGTGGGTGGTGGGCAACAAGCCTGCGGTCGTAGTGGATTTCCAGGGGATGATCGATTACGCGAAGTCTCGATAGCGGAAAATGGGTGGTGTTCACCCATCTCCTAAGGTCAACGTTCAGTCGCTCTCAGGGGCGGGCGCTTCGCCGCCCCTGAACTGGCGCGTGAGACCTCCTCGCGGGAGGGCGATATGCCGGCGCGATTGTTTTCATTCATCGGTGGCGATACCGGCCCGTGGCGTGTCACCACCATGCAAGTGGTGGTGGGCGAGCCGCTGCCCGCGGCGCGGCGGCTCGCCATCGCCTCCGCCTCCAAAAGTCCAGCCGATCCTCACGCGGCTTGGGTCCTGCGTGGAATCACCAGCAATGAGCGGTATGTCGTTCGCGAGCCGGAACGGGGTGAACTCGTGGCGCAGCAGTTGGCGCTCGGGCGGCCCGAGGCAACGTGTGCGGCGCTGATCCCCATCCGCAAGAACGACGCCTGGTGGAAGCTCACCCAAGACGAACGCCAAAGGGTGTTTGAAGAGCAGTCGCACCACGCCAAAATTGGGCTTCAGTCTCTCCCGACCCTCGCCCGGCGGCTGCACCATTGCCGCGATTTAGGCGACCACGAGCCGTTTGATTTTTTGACCTGGTTCGAATATCCGCCCGCGGAAGAAGCCACCTTTGAGCGCCTGGTGGCCGACCTTCGCGCCTCCCGGGAGTGGAGCTACGTGGACCGGGAAATGGATATTCGACTCGTGCGGGATCCAGCCTAACGAAGGCGAGCGCTGCCGCCCCGCTACCGCCGGCGCCGGTCGCCGTCGATCAGCGCGCGGGTGGTCTCGTGGTGGGCGGTGAGGATGCGGACCACCTCTTCCGGCTCGTCCACGACCTGGAGGAGGGCGAGGTCATCCGTGCCGATGCAGCCGTGGGCGAGGAGTGTCTCGTGGAGCCAGGCGAAGAGCCCCTGCCAGTAGGCCGAGCCGTACAGGACGATGGGGAAGCGGCGGATCTTGCCGGTCTGGACCAGGGTGAGGGACTCGAAGAGCTCATCCAGGGTGCCGAAGCCGCCCGGGAAGATGACAAAGCCGATGGCGTACTTCACGAACATCAGCTTGCGGACAAAGAAGTAACGGAAGGTGAGGGAGAGGTCCTGGTAGGTGTTCGCCACCTGCTCGTGGGGCAGGGCAATGTTCAGTCCGACCGATTTCGCTTTGCCCGCCTCGGCGCCGCGGTTTGCCCCCTCCATGATTCCCGGCCCGCCGCCGGTGATCACCGCCAGCCCCGCCTCGGCGAGGCGCTCGCCCACCTCCCGTGCCGCTGCGTAGTACGGCGACTCGGGGCCAAGGCGGGCCGAGCCGAAGATGGTCACCGCCGGGCCGAGGTCGTGAAGGGTCTCAAAGCCGTCCACCAACTCTGCCTGGATGCGGAAGATCCGCCACGTCTCCGAGCTACGCAGGTCCTCCATGGATGCTCCTTGCGGGGGGGCGCCGTCTACCCGGCGCTTGGCGCCGGGGCACGGCGGATGGGCGGCAAGATGGGAGAAAAGGCCAGGGGCGGGCGACCACCGGCCAGGAGCCGCTGGGTGCCGGCGAGTGGCGCCAGGCGCGGTGGGAAGGCGACCGCCTTCAGGCGCGGGGCGATGCGGTGGCGCATGGCCGAGAGCACTCAGCTCGCAGCGGCCAGCTCACCGCGCAAGTGGCATCCCGCACCGGGGGAGTCCACTTGGCGGATCGCTGGCCGCTGATCCCTGCCTGAGCCGCAACCTACCGCAGGGGCTTAAGCTCCACGCGCCGGTTCTGCGCGCGCCCGTCGGCGGTATCGTTGGTCGTCGCCGGCTGCGCTGGGCCGTACCCCTTGGCGGTGAGCCGGCTGGCGTCGATGCCGTGGGTGGTGAAGTAGCCGGCCACCGCCTGCGCCCGTTGCTCGCCGAGGCGTTGGTTGAGGAGGGCCGAGCCGGTG